>JBNMMV010000201.1:0-7653 GCA_051270205.1 Limisphaerales bacterium | reverse complement strand
GTTCTGGCTTTGTCTAGAATTGTCAGCGAAACCTTCAAGTACAAGGGGTTCTGCTTCAAGAAAGGTCAAATGCTAGTGCTGTCAATCGCAGGCGCCAACCGCGATCCCAAGGTTGCTGAATCTGCTGAATCATTCTGTATCCATAGGAAATCGTTTGAACACATCAGCTTCGGTCATGGCATTCACCAATGTTTGGGAATGCCGCTTGCCCGTCTCGAAGCTAAGATTGCACTAAACGCACTTTTGGATCGGTACCCCGATTTGTGCCTGGCGCAGAAAGAAGTAGATTGGGACGAATCCCCGTTCTTCAGAGGTCCACGGCAACTAAAAGTAAAAGCAGGCTAGAAAGAATTTTTTGATCCCCTGTATATGCATCATTAGGTCTTAGAACATACGACCAGGCGAGGCGGACTCAACTGACGTGCACTACTAGCGAAGGCCGTGTTCAGCGTCTATCTCCTCAACTACTTTTCTGAATGAAGAGCCAGTCGATATGAGCAAACCAAGACCTTTCCAACGAGGAAGTGATTGCTGAACTACGTCGACGAAACCATTCTCGTAAAAGTCTTCGCCTAAAAGACCTTGTTCGAATTGCAAGTATTGCGACTCCACGCGGAGAATCTTTGCCGATTCCCACATAACGAGACGTGATCGCTCCACTGAAGTTAAGCTTTCCAAACCTTGCTCGGCTGCCTTCACATCGATCTGAGCCAAATCATCTGATACGGCGTACTCGACAAGTGCCTGAGAAATCGAGTCAGCGCGATTGAGGTTAGCGTCTGCTGTCGCAACCCGCGTTGATTGATTTACTTCGAATATGAGAATACCAAGACCAACTACGACACCGAAATTGGCGGCGACTGAAAGCCAAGTATTCAATAATTCTGATTTCACGTATCTTCTACTCCATTCTAAGGATCTGATTCTAATACTACAGTCGAATGTCAGTTGAGGTTCGATGAATCAAAATGCCCCTGACGCCATTTCTACATTTGGAGAAGAACTATGAACGAAGCTAACCTGACACGCTTCGGACCCGAGACCTACGCGCTCGTACAAGGAAAACCGACGACTTATTCGGGGACATTCAACGCTATCGACGGTCCGGCGGAGCTCGTACTGCAGAACAACGCCGTCGACCGTGCGTGGATCAAGGTCAATGACCACAGTGTTGTCGAGGCGAAGGATTTTGGTGAGAAAGGAGAGATCGTCTTAGCCTTGAACCTTAAGAAGCAGAACACAATCGAGGTGACTGTTCCCGGCCTACCCGGCGGTGAACTCGGTGTGCGCGTGACCCAGGTCACCCAGGCAGATATCGGGATACTGCATCAAGGATACTTTGGGCTCAACACCACCGACATAGAACGTCAGAGAGTCTTATACAAAACGTTAGGGTTCATTGGTGAAATCTACCCAGCGGGACCAGAGACCAGCACAACCTTCGCCCAGTCGCTGGGGTTTCCAGAGGACTACCTCATCCACGTGTCGTTGCACAGCCTGGAAAACCCACCCACCATGCCATTCGTGGACACGGTGCAATTCAGAGGTGATTCGTATCGCGAAGAGCCACCCTACCCCAACATGAACCATCTCGGCATGGCCTACGCCACCTACTCGACGACCGACTTAGATGGCGACTTCGCTTACCTTCAAGCGGAGGGTGTGGAATTCCTTTCAGCGCCCACCAAAGCTCCTAACGGGGAGCGGTTTGTGTTCTTGAAAGACCAGGATGGCGCTTTCTTAAAGTTGATCGCGACAGCTGGAGAAGCGAGATCGACCCCCGGTCCTAACTTGGTGAAGTTGGTGAACACGAACATGAACGTGTCCGATCTGCAAAGATCACGGGAGTTCTACCGTTTGCTTGGGTTTACTGAATCTGCGCCTGGCTCTCAGGCTGGCTCAGGTGAGTTCGCCACAGCCCACGGTTTTGATGGTTCGATCGAGTTCCTGGGCGAGGACGTCAGCCTTGGTGAAGGTACCGACGGGGCAACGATCCAGTTACGGCAATGGAAAGGCCCCTACGACGACACGCCGTCCTATCCACCTCCGGTAAATCACTTGGGTATCGACCGAATCAATTTCTACGTGAAGGACCTGAACTCGGCGGTTAAGACGATGAATGAGCTCGGTTTTGAACAATTGGGTCCCATCGGTGGTCTGCCTGAAATCGGCATCGTATTCTTTTTTGACCCCGACGGAATCAAAGTTCAGATTGCAGGACCGCGGACGGGCTAGTGATTAAGGGGATTAATGGGGTCAGAGTAAAGGGTCAGAGCCAGGCTCTGACCCTTTACTCTGACCCCATTAATCAATCGGTGCCGTTAGGTTTCAGCCCGGACCTTGGTGACCATTTCATCAAACAATTCCTGGATAGATTCTGCGGGTTTTTCGCTTGCCAAACTAAAGCCAACAATTGCGATCGTACTGAAGAGCACGCCTGGCACTATTTCGTATACGAAGTCGCTAAGTGCCTCGCCAGCAATAGTTAAAGGCGAATAAATCCAAATTAGAACCGTTGCGGCGCCAACAATAATGCCTGCAAGCGCGCCCGCTAGGGTCATACGTTTCCAATAAAGCCCTAGCACCACTAGCGGACCAAATGCTGCGCCAAAGCCAGCCCATGCATTGGCGACAATATTCAGAATCGAACTGTCTCTGTTGTGAGCAAACGCAACGGCAAGCAACGCCACCAACACAACACAAATGCGCCCCACTAGAACAGTTTGTTTTTCGCTCGCCTCTTTGTTGACAAAGGCCCGATACACGTCTTCGGCCAAGGAACTTGAAGTGACTAATAATTGCGACGATATAGTGCTCATGATTGCAGCGAGAATTGCCGCCAACATAAAGCCACCTACCAACGGATGAAACAATATTTGTGAAAGCACGATAAAAATGGTTTCTGGGTCACCCATTTCTATGCCGGTCTTACTGACATAGGCATAGCCGAAAAATCCCGTTGCCATTGCACCTACCAGGGTAACTATCATCCAACCCATGCCGATCCGCCGACACGTTTTAATATCTCCAAGAGATCGGATTGCCATGAAGCGAACAATGATATGCGGTTGACCGAAGTAGCCTAGCCCCCATGCAAGGGATGAAATAACGCCAACGATGGTAGTACCCGCCAAAATGTCCATATGTGACGGACTTATCCTGCTGGTGGCTTCCACGATGGATGAATAGCCACCGAAATCGGAGAGAATTGCCGCTGGCACCATAACCAAGGCAACAAACATGATACAGCCTTGTACAAAATCGGTCAGGCTGACGGCAAGAAAGCCACCGAACAAGGTGTAAGTGACGACCACCCCGGCGGTCATATAAAGACCAAGTTCATAACTCAGGCCAAACGAGGATTCAAACAACTTGCCGCCACCAACGACGCCTGAGGATGTGTACACCGTAAAAAATATAATAATGACGATGGAGCAAACGATCCGTAACAATCTTGTTTTATCTTCAAAGCGATTTTCGAAAAATTCTGGGAGGGTAATTGAGTCACTAGCAAGTTCCGTATAAGCCCGAAGTCTCGGCGCGACAATCAAATAGTTGCAATAGGCACCCGTAATCAAACCTACCCCAATCCACATGTTGGACAAGCCGGACAAGTACATCGCGCCAGGCAGTCCCATCACTATCCAGCCACTCATATCCGAAGCACCAGCGGATAACGCTGTGACAGCGGGTCCGAGCTGGCGCCCGCCCAACAAATATCCTGAAGAATCTTCTGCTGAGCCTTTAAATGCGTATAGCCCAATGCCGAGCATGACGATGAAGTAAGCGACTAAAGATACTACTGTGCTAATTTCCATTTTCTTCTCGACAAATCGATGGTGCAGTATTGCGGATGCAGGTCATTGCGGCGATTCGAATCTTACCCACCACAGCTATTGAGAACAATCGGACCTAGATTTCGCTACTTGCCTGACTCTCATTTTGACGAATCTGTTATTTTCGGATATACCGAGGGCATCTAACACTACGTGTGAGGAAATTAGTGGATAAACCAAGGATAGCGATCAACGGCTTTGGCCGAATCGGCAGAACAATTACTCGCATCGCAAAACTGCGTAAACACTACGACGTAGTCGCAGTTAATGACATCGCAACAATCGATGAACTCGCCTATGCATTTAAATACGACTCGATTCATGGGACATACCCAGGCGAAGTCAGTATAAAAGACTCGCAAATCATTATTGATGATGACCCCTTTGAAGTACTGAATCTCACCTCCATTTCTGACCTTCCGTGGAAAGAACTAGGTGTGCAATACGTCGTCGAGAGTTCTGGCCGCTATCGCAAGCTCGCGGAATTACAGCAACACCTCGATCAAGGCGCAGAGCGCGTTATTGTTACCGTACCTACGAAAGACCCACTCGAGGCGACCCTCGTTACAGGTGTAAACGACCATGTCGTCACCGCAGAGAGTCGGATCATAAGTAATGCCAGCTGCACGACCAACTGTGCTGCACCCATCGCTAAAGTGCTCGATGAGTGTTTCGGCATCAAACGTGGGCTTCTTACAACGGTCCATGCCTACACCTCAGATCAGCGGTTAGTCGATGGGCCCCATTCCGACAAACGTCGATCTCGCAGTGCCGCCCTAAATATCGTACCAACTTCAACAGGTGCTGCGAAAGCAATTGGTCAAGTGCTACCAAACTTACTTGGCAAGCTGGACGGCATGGCATTGCGTGTGCCAGTGCCAGACGGCAGTTTGATAGACTTGACTGTTGAACTTGAAAAGAACGTTACCGTTGAGATGATCAATGAATCGATGCGGGAAGCCGCAGAGGGTCCGATGAAAGGCATCGTAAGTTATTGTTTAGATCCGATCGTAT
Source organism: Limisphaerales bacterium (assembly GCA_051270205.1). GTDB lineage: Bacteria > Pseudomonadota > Gammaproteobacteria > Pseudomonadales > Azotimanducaceae > UBA4421. The sequence continues at coordinate 2,803 of JBNMMV010000201.1, read as the reverse complement.
CAACTGACATTATCGGCGACAGTCATTCCAGCATCTTCGATGCAGCGTTGACCCAGGTGATCGGAGAACGAATGGTCAAAGTCATCAGCTGGTATGACAACGAATGGGGTTATAGCACTCGGGTTGAGGAACTTATTCAGCGTGTTGCCAACTTCAACGCATAATCGAGGATACCGCCATCACCGGTTGCATCGCGGTGACGGACGCCCTATCTAAGTCGATGCCTGGCATTCTGTACCGATATTGAAATCGATTGCCATGCGAGGTCTGCACCTGTTTTTATATCTTCCCAAGCATCATCACCCGCCGCTCGCAGTTCGTCGATATTCCCTTCAAGAGTGCTTCTCGACTGTTTGATCTCTTTAATCTCTTTTTCAATTTCCCGTCTTAACTCACCGGCCGCTTCTGCCGCCTGGGATTCCAGTTTCGTCAGCGCAGTGTCCAAATTCTTGAGCTTTATGCTCACTTTCTCGATGTATTCTTTTCTTGTTGTCATTTCTTTCTCCTAGTGACAGAAGTACCCCTCATCTTACGCTAATTCTTGGAGGAGTTTGACCATGGCGTGAGCATGAGCTCGTTTAAAATACGCAAAAATCGAACTTATTCTTGCTATGGTCTAGATCTAGCAAAGGAGTTTCCAATGGACACCATCAATCTACTGTCAAACGGACTACTTGAGCTTTCGGTGCTTGAACTTGTAGTAACCACTTTGGTGCTTACGCACGTAACGGTTGTCGCGGTCACTGTCTATTTCCACCGATTTTCCGCACACCGTGCGCTGGACCTACATCCCGCACTACAACATTTCTTCCGTTTTTGGCTGTGGTTCGCAACCGGCATGCTCACCAAGGAGTGGACGGCAGTACACCGCAAACACCACGCATTTTGTGAGACTAACGAAGACCCACATAGCCCACAGGTGCAGGGTTTGGGCGAAATTTTGTGGGCTCAAACGGAGGCCTATCAGCGCTGCGCAGCAGATCCTTCGGTACTCGAGCAGTTTGGCGGCGGCACGCCTGATGACTGGATCGAACGCAACCTGTACACACGCTTCAGCTACTTGGGGGTCGCATTGTTGATGCTTACCAACGTGCTGTTGTTCGGCGTCATCGGCATAACTGTTTGGGCTGTGCAGATGGTGTGGATTCCGATTCTTGGTGGTGTGATCAATGGCATAGGACATTACTGGGGTTATCGCAATTTTGAATGCCCAGATGCTGCTCGCAATGTCCTACCTTTTGGTCTTCTGATCGGCGGTGAAGAGCTGCATAACAATCACCATACTTACCCCAATTCTGCCAAATTATCAGTGAAGCCTTGGGAGTTTGACCTGGGGTGGGCATGGATTCAATTATTTCAATTAGTAGGACTCGCGGGGGCTGCTCGCACAGGACCGATCACTGCACGCCAGTCTGACAGTCTTGCTACTAAAAATATTGATAAAAACACGGTCCTGGCCCTGGTGAACGATCGTTTTAACGTCATGGCCAAATACACCGAACAGGTAATAACCCCAACGTTAAAAACCTATCGGTCTGAGCTCGGCGGCGGCGGACGTCGAATGTTGCGTCATGCCAAGTTAGCACTACAAAGACAAGACTTTTTGTTAGATGACGCCAGTCGAGATCGACTGCAAAAACTATTGGCGGTACCAGAATTTCGTACAGTTTATGAGTTTCGGTTAAACCTACAGTCCATTTGGGAACAACGCACAGGTAATATGGACGAACTGACCAAGGCACTAAAGCATTGGTGCGACGACGCAGAAGCAACGCGATCCAAAGTGTTGGCAGAGTTTGTCTTAGAGCTGCGATCCTACCGATTGCCACAAACGGCTTGAAACACGAGTACACCCAACCGTTACCAGTTAAAACGTGAGATACAGATCACGTCTAAACACTCGATCCCCAGCTACCCTAGAAGCTGCGATAATTACTAGAGAGTCGGCTATGAGGATAGGCTTAATCTTTTGCGTGGTGTTTTTTGCTGGTTGCGCCGCACGCCCAACGGTAACTGAGCACCAATGTCGCGCTGGCGACTGGCACACCGTAGGCTACCGAGATAGCCGCCAAGGTCTTCCCAGCACGCAACTACTGCGTCACCAGGAAGCCTGTGGGGAATATGGCATCTATCTCGCGCGCGAAGATTACATGGCCGGCTGGAACGATGGGTTGGCTGAATACTGTACCTCGGACAATGGTTTTACGCTTGGAAGGCGCGGTGCAAACCATCAAAGTCTCTGTACCTCCCATGACTTTACCCTAGCGTACCAAGATGGCCGACGCCTATATGAAGCCAATCGAGAAGTAACACTGATGCAACGAGAAATCGATGGTGTTGAACAACGCCTGGTGAACATCCGCCAGGAATTGATCGGCGCAACCACTGCGCAATTAGCACCTGATCTGACTACCCAACAGCGAGTTCGCTTGTTAGCAAAAGTAGAAAGTCTGTACACCGAACGGACGCGTTTAAAAAGTTCGTTGCCGCGACTCGAGGCAGACTTGCAAGACAGTGAAGATCGGCTTCAAGCCTTGTCGCAGCCGCTCGCTTACGCCTACTAGTCGGAGTCTCGACAAACATCAACGATCTTTAGGTGAGACTACACCCTTTATCTGTCTTCCAGAGCATGCACTGCAGCTTTCATTCGGCATCGTTATATGGACAAAAACCTGCGCTACCCTCACTTGTCGAGAAAGGCAAGTTGGGATTGAGCTGTTCTATGATGGCCGCATTGTCTACAGTTAGCCTGTACTCAATACTAATAACTTTGCTAACTCGGTCTGTACAACTAAAACGCAAG
>JBNMMV010000200.1:0-7658 GCA_051270205.1 Limisphaerales bacterium | reverse complement strand
CCGGCTCTTTGGTAAACGATCTCCAGAAAGAGACTCAGACGAAGAGACTTCCTCTGCACCTTCCTCTGCACCTTCCTCTGCAGCTGCGACTCCCACATTAGTGGAAGAGTCTGCACCCAGAGAAGCGGTTACACCTGATGACAGAGCACCAGAAGAAATAGAAGAAGCACCAGTACTGGAACAAAAAGACTTCGGGGATCGATTGGTTCAGGCTATGCAAAAAGAGCGGAGCAAGGAAGTGAACCCTAAGAACCGCGCAACCGCTAGTAAGCATTTCGACGCCAAGCCTATCGTCTGGTCTAAAGATAAAGCCGAAGCACCGCGCGCCCGGGTTCGCGAAGTAGAGTTGTCAGCACAACCTTTACGATCAGATGTGAAGGTCAACCAATCGAACTGGTACGTCCGTACCGAACGAAATCAGATGCAAATTCGGCTCACCGGTCCACTTGCGGTTGGACGAGATGGTGAGCTGGCTTTTACCTTGGCCCCTAATGAGAAAATAGAGGCAATGTTTGATCTTGTCTCTGGGAACCCAGTTATCATCGCCGACGGGGCTAAAGTGTTGGTTAACAACGAACCCGTGGAGCAGCAGCAAGAGTTAGCTTCGGGTGACAAAATTGAAGTAGCTGGAAAGGTTATGCAGCTTTTTTCGCAGAGCGACTCAAAAACTAGTGGCAGTGCTGCATCAAGTTAGCGTCGAAACTCGGTCGTCGCGCCTTGAATCATTCGTAACTGGAGCACCGCGCGCAACGTCATCTGCCTCTATCAATGCATCGGTCATCGCCTCAAGTGTAGCCGCCCTAGCGACAGGTTGAGTTTTTTTAATATCATTCATTTCATCTGGATCAGTCAGCAGGTCAAAGAGCTGTTCCTCACCTTTAGAGTTCCTGGTATAGCGATGGGTTTCGGTAATCAAAGTACGCGTTTTACCTGGAATGGGTGTTAACGTGGCAGTGATCGCGGCAATGTCGTCTTCAACCAACACATAGTCTCGGACCACTGCCTGAGCATCGTCAATAATCGGTACAAGTGACCTACCTTGAACGCCGTCGAAGGCAGGAATATTGCACAGATCCATTAGCGTGGGTGCGAGGTCGATACTAGACCCCAACGAAGATGTTGTGCCTGGCACACCGTTAGGCACTTTAAACACCATGGGCACTTGCAGCGTCCCGCGGTAGTGCATAAACCCTTTCAAGAACAAACCGTGGTCTCCCATCATGTCGCCATGGTCAGAGGTAAAGACAACAATGGTGTTGTCGCTGATGGCGAGTTCTTCCAAGAGCGCCAGCACCTGGCCTACCGAATCATCAACCATCTCCACCATGCCATAAGTGGCAGCAATGGCCTGTTGAAGCAAACGGTCACTTCCAAAGCCGCAGGGCGACACCCAATCTCGCTGTTGGGCTGGATGAATCTTCTTGAAGTTTCGCAAATGCGCCGGCGCATCTTGTAGCGAGTCGTTTCTGCTGTCGGGCAACACCATGTCTTCCGGGCGGTGGCGGTCAAACCACTTTCCTGGCGGAGTCATAGGGTGATGTGGATCCGGAAATGAACACCACGCAAGCCAAGGCTTTTCCTCAGCATGGGCGTCGCGGATAAATCGTTGGGTCTCTTCCGCTACAAATCGTGTTGAATGAAATTTTTCGTCGTAGGGTGGTTGGTAAATTTGCCACCAATCCTCTGAACGCCGAGACCCCGGTGATTGAGCATCATACTCAACAAACAGGTCTTCGCGCCGCGCACCTTTTTCTAACGCCCACTGTAAGTGATGACCGGTGACACGCGCGCCGTGGTCAATGGCCAGGCGTATGTGGTCGAAGCCATAAAAGTCTTCAGGGTCTGGCGGTGTGCCGTCTAGATAGCGCTCGAAATCTTCAATCTGATCCCAACCCACTGGGTTTACCGAGCGCTGCACGGGTTCACCACGAAAAGGCACGACACTGTTTTTACTCATGCCATGTTGGAGGTGTGACTTTCCCAGTAAACCGGTGCGATAGCCCTGTTCACGAAACTGTCGCACGAACGTGTTTGCCTGCCAATCTAGCGTCCGGTCATTAAAAATAACGCCGTGGGCTGTGGGCATGCGGCCGGTCATCATGGAACACCGATTGGGCATGCAAACGGGGTTACTGACCCAGGCGTTGTCGAATACACGTCCACCGTTGGCAATAGAATCAAGATGAGGCGTCTGCACAACTGGGTTACCCATAAAGCCTACATGGTCGGCACGAAGTTGGTCTGCAATCACGACTAAGACGTTAGGTTTCATATAAACACACACTCGGGGTGAACTATGAGGATAATAGACTTCAGCGTCTGGGTTAAGCACACTCTCAGTAAAACATAGAGGACTCGCGAGATGATCGAACTAGGCATTGGACTACCACGACTTGATGACATCGCTCAGGGCGCCAAGCGTGCCGAAGATTTGGGATACGATTTTCTTTCCACTGGCGAGCACGTGTTTTTCTACGGCCCGATCGGCAACGGCTTAATCTCTCTTGCAGTAGCCGCTGGTGCCACCCAGCGCATAAAGCTCATGAGCACGATCACTCTGGTGCCGCTCTATCCAGCAGCGCTGCTCACAAAGTTGGTGACATCCCTTGATGTCGCCAGCCACGGTAGATTTAATCTCGGTGTCGGCGTCGGCGGTGAATTTGCCAAAGAATTTGAAGCATGCGGTGTGCCCGTTGGTGAGCGCGGTGCGCGCACAAATGAAACCTTGGCATTGATGCATCGTTTGTGGAGTGAAGACAACGTCGAATTCGAAGGTCGCTTCAACACCCTTTCCGGGGTGACCTTGGATCCAAAGCCTGTTTCATCACCGCATCCACCTATCTGGGTCTCTGGTCGCTCCGATGCAGCAATGCGCCGATGCGCGCAGTTTGGTACTGGCTGGCTGCCTTATATGTATACCCCAGAGAAACTCGCTGAAAGCTTGACGACGATCAACAGCATGGCGACAGACTACCCACGCCACGCGCCTGTGAAACCGGGGCTATTCATCTTTTTTGCAGTGCACGAAGATCGGGAGATCGCGGTAGAAATGGCGACCAAGCGATTATCCAAACAGTACAATCAAGATTTCACAAAGCTGGTCCACAAATATGCTATTGCTGGCACGCCAGATGATTGCGTCAATCGCATGCGCGAATATATGGATGCAGGCGCCGAGACGATCATTCTCAATTCCGCGTGTCCAGGCAACTACACTGAGGACAACGAAGCACTCATGGCGAGCGAGGTTTTGCCTCGAATTCGCGCATCAAAAGTGTGATCTTCGCGGCAGTTTTCGCTAGCATCGTTCACGAACAGGAGAGGAAGCAAAATGCAGGGCGTATTTTCAGGAATTAAGGTGATCGATGCGGGTTCATTTCTAGCGGGCCCATGTGCTGCCACCATCATGGCCGACTATGGCGCAGATGTGGTCAAAATCGAGCCGCTCACCGGCGACAGGCATCGCTCAATTGCCGCAGGTCATCCAGCTGACTGGTCTTGGCAGCTGACAGATCGCAGCAAGCGTGGTCTAGCCATGGACATCACCACGGATGAGGGTTACCAAACCCTGGTCGAAATGCTTAAACAAGCGGACGTCTTTTTGGTCAATTTCTCAAGCGAACAAATGCAACGCTACAACTTAGAGTGGGATACGTTGCATGCCATCAACCCCAAGCTTATCTACGCGCAAATATCTGCCTACGGTCTAAAAGGACCGGATGCCGACCGCCGCGCTTTCGACCTGACCGGATGGTTTGCTCGTTCGGGGATTCTAGACATGTCCCACGACAAAGGCGTATCTGCGTCTCTGCCAGCGGGTGGCGTCGGCGACCATGCCACCGCGATGACTTTGTACGCTGGCATAACAACCGCGCTGTACAAGCGAGATCGGACAGGTGAAGGCAGCATGGTCTCTACGTCATTGGCAGCAACGGGCACTTGGGCTAACGGACTTAATCTGCAGGGCACTATGGCTGGGGTTGATGGCGCAGCCAGAAGAGACCAGGAAGGCTGGTCAAACCCCATACAGAATGTCTATACCAGCAAAGATGGACGCGACCTCATAATCGCTGTGCAGAACATCAGACGCGACTATCCAAAACTACTTGCTGTACTCGAGAAAAGCGCATGGCTCGAAGAAGAAAACATGCAGCCGGTCAAACCGCTCTTCAAGAATAGATTCGAGGCCAAAGAACGTATCGCTCAGGCGTTCGCCGAATTCGATGCTGAGGTTTTGTGTGAACGCTTAGATGAAGCCGGCATAGTCTTTAGCTTAGTTTATAAAAACAGCGAAGTCCTTCACGACGAACAACTTCATGCGAATGGTGTCTTCATCGACTTTGACTCTGGCAAGCCTGGCTGCGAACAAACTCTGGCCACACCCTTCCAATTGTCCAGCGAGGCACAACAAACGCCACGACCAGCACCAGAGCTAGGACAACACTCGGCGGAAATACTACAACAATACGGTTTCAATGCCGGTCAAATTGATACGTTGCGGGATCTAGGGGTAATCAGTAGTTAGTAATGGAAGCCACTCATTGTCCGAACTGCGAAACCCAGCGAGCCGGTAAATATTGTAATAACTGCGGCCAGAACGGCCGCGACTATCGTAAATCACTGCCGCCGATGGTTGGTCAACTGATATCTGAGGCCTTCGAGCTCGATGGCCGTGTTGTACGCAGCCTCAAGTCACTGTTCTTCAAACCCGGACAACTTTCAGCCGAATTCAGTGCCAACCGCCGAGCAGACTACATTTCTCCTTTGCGACTTTATCTGTTCAGTAGCATTCTTTTTTTTGCAGTGATGTCCGTTACCACTGAGCCTGTGTCGCTAAAAATCACGGCGCAGCCCACCACGGAGGAACGCAAGCTCAACCTAGACTCAGACGTGACCACTGAACAGATTGCGTCTTTTTCAGACCGACTAGATGCCGAGCTGCAAATGGGACTTCAACAGGTCCTCGCCCGGGATGATTCCTGGACAAAGGTCGCCATGCTCGGATACATCCAGGCCGTTACAGAAGCCCAAAATAGACTTTTCGATATTGAAGGGGATTTCGCGCACCGCCAGGTCATACGTGGCTTAAATGATCCGGACCAAGCGCTAGATCAGCTCGTGGAGCTCCTACCTATCGCTATGTTCTTTTTGTTACCAGCGTACGCGGCCTTGTTAAAGGTTTTCTATTTACGCCGCAAGAAGTACTTTGTAGAACATTTGGTGTTTGCACTACATCTACACACCTTTGCGTTCTTTGTGTTTACCTTGCTATTGGTTATTCCCAACGTTGAGGATTCAATGTGGGATACGGCCGAGACGTTGTTGTACCTGGGGTTCGCAGTCTACTACTTCTTAGCGCTGCGGCGCTTCTACCAACAGAGCAGAGCCAAGACCTGGGTTAAGTATTTTTTGCTAATCAATGCCTACGGAATACTCACGGTACCTGCCATGATTTTGGTCATGGCAACTACCTTCGCAACCTACTAACGTTGCAACCTACTAGCCAGCTGTTAACTACAATCTGCTAGCCTTCGAGTTTACTCATAACATCACCAAAGAGTTCATCGTCACTCATCAATTCTTTAGGCTCAGCTAGCGGCTTAGACACCCAAGTCTCGTTTATCAAGTCCCGCCACGAGATATTGTTGTTAGTGCCGTTACCACCCCAAGACCCACAACCTAGCGAAAAAGTCTGACGCATGCCATTCCACAAGTTGCCGCTATTCGAGGCGGCTTGTGGTTGGTTCACCATAACCCGAGATGTTTTTGTGACATTGGCCAACTTCATGATGTTTTCATCGCTGTTGGAGTAAATACCACATGAGTGACCCTGGCCTTGATAGCCCTGAATGTTGTTGGTCAACTCAATGGCATGGTCGATGTCACGGGCTTTATAAAGCGCCATTACCACCGACAGTTTCTCGCCCGAGAAAGGATGCTCTGGGCCCCAACCGTCTTCGGGCACGATATAAAATTCTGTGCCATCGGGAATATTGATACCCGCCATGCTGGCAATTTTCTCTGCAGGCTGCGCGACAATGGCGGTATTCAAATGACCTTCGTCATCCCACAAGGTTTTTTGAAGTTTGGCTTTTTCTTCTTCGGAAACAAGATAGCCACCCTTCTCTTGTAGCTTGGCGAGCATGTCATCGTAGATATCATCCACTAACAAAACAGAGTTATCGGAAGAACATGAGGCTGCCAAATCTAGGGTCTTAGACAGATGAATCTTGTTTGCTGCGTCATCTAAATCAGCCGTTTCATCGACAGTGATAACCGCGTTGCCTACGCCTACGCCCAGCGCCGGTGTACCGGAAGAGTACGCGGCGGTAACCATGGCACCACCACCGGTTGCCAATACCCGATCGCATTGGCGCATGAGTTCGTTGGTTGACTCAAGGCTTGGCGTTTCAATGGCGATTACCAAGTCAGCTGGCGCACCTAATGTCACCAGTGCCTCTCGCATGAGATCGCAAATCTTTTTATTGGTGAGCTTAGCGCGGGGGTGCGGCGCAACGATAATCGAGTTGCGGCCTTTCACTGCGTGAATGGCTTTAATCACAGGGGTCGCTTCTGGATTGGTAGAGGGCGATAAGGCACCGATTACACCCATGGGTTTGGCGATCTTAATCAACGCCCGCTCAGGGTCTTCTTCGAGGATACCGACAGATTTATCGTCAATAATATCCATCAGAGTCGCGCGGGTTTTTCGTTGAATCTTTAGGAACTTACCAGCGTAGTTACCCAATTCAGTTTCATCGACCGCGTACTGGGCAAGTTCCTCAGCAACCCCTGGTCGGGCAACGGCCCAAACCATGCCGCGGATTAACTCATCCACCTGCTCTTGGCTGTAACTCTCAATAATTGCCTGTGCTGCGCGTGAACGCTCAACAAGCCCTTGAATCTCTTCTACCGCTGCCTGCTCGGCGTTTGTTTGTTCAGCCATGATTTTCTCCATTCGTCAGACGCGAGACTTTACCTCATGTAGTAATATTTAAAAAGAAACTCACTCAAGGTCTGGATCAACGAAACCGTATTGAGCGGCGAGTGCTTTCACCGTATAAATCTCTCCGCTGCGCTCAATCACCTGATCATCGGCCGCTAAAGCCGCGACACAGCGCCCTGAAAATCGCACCGATTCCGCCTCTTTCGGGTCCATCTGCATTTTTCCGGACGCCAGCATTTCGATGATAAACTCAGTTTTGACCTTAGAGGGTGAGAGAGAAATCGCAGTAACATTGTGTTCCTTAAGCTCAACCGCAAAATCTTGCACCATGCGATCAACCCCGGCCTTGCCCACTCCATAAGAGGCACTGAACACATACTCGCGACCACCACGAGACGATATGTTGACAATTAGGCCCTGCTTTTGTGCAACCATCATCGGCGCGGCATATACCGAAGCCACATAGTAGCCCCGCAATCCCACCCCACACTGATCATCCCAAACAGACACCGGATGCTCCCAGAACCCCTTGCCCATGGCGGGTGGATTCGGGATCTGATAGACGTTGTTAACTAGAATATCCAACCTTCCTTGCTCAGCCTTGACCCGCTCAAACAACGCCGCAACCTCGGCGTCATTGTTGTGATCGAGGCAGACAGGAATGGGTTCACCACCCAAGGCAGCCGCAGACTGTTGCGTAGCCTGCAAGGTC
>JBNMMV010000199.1:0-7669 GCA_051270205.1 Limisphaerales bacterium | reverse complement strand
TGGGCAGGCGCGATTTCATTGTCGAACGTCACTGTACGTTCAGATTAGATCTCAATCAATGAATGGAATGTTCCAGTGTGATTATTACGATGGTCACGCTGAAGAGCTAACCGAGAACCTCTCAGGCGCAGAAAACTCTACGTGGGAAAAGCGTGCTTGAGCGCACTTAATAATCTTATGGTCGTACTCGGTGGGGCGCTCCTGGTGGTTAGATCGCCAAGCCCTTTGGCTACCAGAGCTGAAAGTTGTTCTGTTTTTGCTCGACTCTGAAAGAGTGCGACAATGGTGGGATAAGTCTGGTCGGAGTTCGAGCAGTGCAGAATGGGAGCAGTTCATTGACGAACTCATTGCGGAGCATCCCCCGACCAATACGTTGTTGCAAAATGGACCTCAATGGGCAGAAAGTTAGCGGTGTGTTGGCTGGGTATGCGATTGTCCCTTCGACAGAAAATATGCGTGGGGGATTAGATCGGTCAGCCCGTAGGTGAGTCAGGTAGACTTCTGCAAGTTCGAAGTCTAAGGAAAAAATATGAAGTGGGAGGTTGCTCGCGACTTGTTCGGAATTGTGGTGATTGTTGCGTCCCTTATCTTTGTGGGCATTGAGATTCAGCAGAACACTTCAGCGACACGTGGACAAACGAGACAAGAGCTAACGGCTTTAAACCAAGAATGGCTGGTACTATTAACTGCTGACGAAGAATTTGCCGAACTTTTCAACCGGGCATGGGTTCGTTATGGTGAGGTAAGTCCCGAGGAGGAGGGCCGCGTTGAGATGATGATGGTGCTTCAACTTCGAAGGCAGGAAAACGTCTTTTTCCAGTATCAAGAAGGCTTGGTAGATGAGTCAGCGTTAGGAAGTTACGGTCTTCATCATTACGACAGTAGGTGGTTCAGACAGCCACGATTCGTAGCGTGGTGGTCACGCTGGCAAAATGCGTTCCATCCTGAATTTGCAGAATTCTTGGAGTCTCGTCTGAAGTCAGAAGAGTGACGGTACCCAACCGTTGCCAATCAAGATTTACCTTTGAACCCGTAAGCGACAGATTAGAGCTGGCTTGAAAAGACTTCTCACTGGCTCATGATCATCGGAAATTTCGGTCTGTTAGGATCCCGGATTGAACCGGAGAAGATCAAGTAACGAAGTCGGACCATCGACGAGTAACATAGTCTGCTAGCATATTGCCGTTTGTAAAAGGAGTGAAAATGGATCATCAGGCATTCGCCCAATTGTTAGGCAACTACGGGGAGTTCGTTGGTGCCATCGCCGTGGTTGCGACGCTGCTTTATCTCACTACGCAGATTCGCCAGAATAACGAACTTCTTCGATCTGGGTCACGCCAGACCCTTGTCGCCAATGACGTCACTTCACTGACAACTAATGTTGAGAATGCAGATGTTTTCGCCAAGTTGGTTTCGAATGGAGAATTTTCTGCGGAAGAACAAATGCGCTTAAGTTTTATGTACGCGCTCGATTTGAGAAATCGCGAATTTGAGTATTTTCAGTACACGAATGGGTTATTGGATGAAGAGACGTGGCAGTCGTATCGTCAGGTAATTTTGGTCAATCATTCGACGGATCTTGGTCGCAAGTGGTGGCATGAAATTGGTCGAGAATTTGTGGATCCGCAATTTGCCGCCCTAGTGGATGAATTGCTGATCGATGCCGAACCCAATGACCTGTATGGACGCATGGCAACGTGGGCTAACACATAGGTGCATTGTAGTGAGGATCATTTGCCATTGAGGACTTCTTTCTCGAACCATATCGTGAATTCGCTTTCCCCTCTTGCTCGAAAAGTTTCCCACGCATGAGGTACTCCGTAGTTAAGCCGAGTCCGTCTGAAGATGGCTCGTTGCGTGTTTTTTTGTTGTTCAAGGTTTGAGCCGACCGCGGCGGCGGCCTCGAATTGGTTTTTCATATTCAATAGCATTCGAAGTCCCAACAGCGTAAGCCTGTCGTCCTCAGCTTGCGTGAGCTGTTCTTTGTCCTTACCCATCAATTCAACCAGCGTAGGATCTTGCACAACCATTTCAACGACGGAGTTAATCTGATCTTGGGTGAACGCGCTTCGCTCGACCGCAATCATCTCTTTGTTTTGTTGGAACTCGAACCCTAAGAAAACTAATCCTGCGACCACTGCAAGATTGGTTATGATCGAAGTCCACTCGCTAAGCTTGGTACTGTCCATTCCATCTCCCTAGATTGTTAGATGATTTTGGGCCTTCCTCAATTTTCCACGCGTAACCGTCCAATCACTTCTTTGCAACTTGGATAGTGACCAACCGTGATTAACTCTTGAGCCATATTGTGGCGATCTGTTGCGAATTTTCTTGCTCGTCGCTGAAATTCCCTTGCCATAGGACTTGAAAAACCCGATCGAGCCTGTTTTCAAAGTATCTGTCTAAAATGAACAATTCAGCATTGCTTAATGAGCTGGGTTCGAAGCACGCTTTGGCGATAACTTCGGCGACTCGCTCACCATACATAGCGCTATTGTCAGTAGTGTTATCGGAAGTACTTAGTAGTGCATAAGTGTCAATAGATACCTGTCGAGTTAACTGGAGCTCCCAAACAACCAATCCGAGCCCTGCGATGACGGCAACACTTGTGAGTATCTGCGCCCATGCGTTAATCACTTCAATATTCTTCGCCATGTCTTATTGATGCCCGCACTGTATTTGTACGGACAATATAGCAGCCTATCGAATCAAGCCCTCATCGTACTGTCACCATAGATTATGGCTATCGCCCAAATTGCCATCGCACTAATTGGGTTTAGTGGCGTCGTCGTCACACTTGGTCGCGCAAACGGAAGTAGCTGGTCTGAGTCTGAGTTGTTACAGCTTCGCACATTGGTTGAACCTAGCACGATAATGCTGTGGTTCGCAGCCAAACGGTGGTCGGAACCATCGGCCTAATCATTTATATTTCGATGATTGCCAGTGCATGTGGCTTCATTGCATATCATCAACTAACGTTCCTCATCGGCCTTCTATATGGTCTATTTGTTAGCGTGCATAACTTTTATCTGTTGCTGTTTAGACACGAATCGGTTGCCACTTGAACGAGGCCGAAGGGCGGTTCCTGATCGTTCTTGACCCGAATATAGTCCGCGTGGATTAATAATTCGAACCATCAACGATCTCGCTTAAGATGCCCTTCATGAATGCGTTAAATTCGTACCTCGGATCATCAGTCCAGGTTGAGAGTGCCGCCTGTATTTCTGGCATTGGGGAAATATATTGCAAGATGTCTTGGCGCAATTCGTCTTTCGTGCGCAGCGAGTATCCCTGCTGAATCAACCTGTACTCATATTCGAATGCAATCAAAATATTATTTGCGTTGATTTCTGAGGCTGCTTTCTCTGCTGGCGTCAAATCACCGGAATCCCACTCGAGAAGAAATCGCTTCGCGTGCACGTTCAGATAGTGCTCACTTTCGAGTTGAGCACTAAATATTTCTTGGTAGAGCGACATTCGGTTGTAATGCAGGTCTACCATATTCATATCCCGGGTGACTTTGAGTTCGTAGCCAACGAACAGTAGTGAGCCAACCAAGCAAAGGACCCCAATCAGTTCTAAATAACCACGTAGGCGATCCTGCATACTCAACTCCGGTAAATTTCTAATACTGTCTTATCGCAAATTTGCAACGATTGATATAAGTCCTTGCTGACTTTCGCGTTCACAAGCTTTGCCGCACAATGTCTACATAGAACAATAAGGGCTGTGTCGCTATGTCGCTGGAGTATTTCGCTAATTTAGCTGAGATTATTGGGGTTATTCTCGTCGTTGCTTCATTGATATATGTTGCAAAACAATTACGTCAAAACACGAACGCTGTCCGTGCTCAGTCGCGCCAATCGGTTTTAGCTGCTTCACAAGCGGAGCTTTTTACAACGATTGAACAACCTAGCCTTACCCTCAGCATTGGTAGCTCGGATCCACTTTCGCAAGAAGAGCAGGTCAGTGTAAGTTCTTACTTGTTCGCCATTTTTAGAGCGCGAGAATTTGCTTGGTTACAGCACAACAATGGGGTGATTGACGACGCACAATGGAACACAGAGTTAGCAGTAATTCTGTTCTTTATTGATGGTCCTAGGGTTCGAGATTGGTGGGCGAATGTTGGTCGGGGTGGGTTTGGAGATGAATTTGCGGCTTTCATTGATGTTTTGTGCAGCGAAAATGTGCCGACCAATTCTTCTTTTACGGCAATGGGGGCTTGGGTTAGCCTCAAAGAGTTGTAATCACTAACTTGTCAGTACTTTCCCGCCTCAACACGAAGCGCAGCTAATTCAGCTCTCATTGCGCCATCTTTTTCTGTCTCCGCCCCTTGTTTAATCTGTACCTCTAATAAAGTGTCTCTGAGTCGATTCGTTGATGTGGTTAGCTGCTGGTGTAGGCCTTCGTCAATTCGGTCTAAAGTAGCGAGCAAACCCCGTACCTTCTCAATCAAAGTCGGTAGTGCTTCGAGAACAACCGTGTCCTCGAGTGTCCCCTGCAGGCGTTCCTTTTCTACTAAGAAATGATCTAGTTCTTTTCTTTCAGAAGGCGTTAAAAGCGCCATAACGTGCGGCGGGATTGCATCAACGTGTGCATCGAACTCCACAACATCAGTCAACGTCTCTCCGACGACTTTGTTAACGGTTCGCTTGCACACAATTTTTAGGCCGTCAAAGGAAAAACGCATCATTCATCGCCAGCCGCTAGCGCTGCTCTCTTGTCATTAAACCAGAGAGGTCATCAGCATGTTCTTCTTCAACAGCCAATATCTCCTCCAGCAGACCCCGCGTGGTTGGATCATCATTACCCAGGTATTGAATCATGTTGCGATAGCTATCGATGGCAATTCGCTCTGCCACAAGGTTCTCTCGAATCATTTCTGGCAACGTGGTTGCGGGAACGTACTCAGAATGACTGCGCTTGTGTAACCCTTCTGGTGACAGGTTGGGTACACCGCCAAGCTGCACAATGCGCGAAGCGAGCGAGTCGGCGTGGCCTTGCTCTTCAATCGCATGCTCATAAAACTCTTCGGCTGCGACCTGAGCATGCACGCCAGACGCCATGTAGTAATGGTGCTTGTATCGCAATATGCAAACCAGTTCTGTTGCGAGCGCCGTGTTGAGCATCTCGACTACCGACTCTCGATTAGCTGAATAGCCACTTGTAACGGCACCTTGCACGATATGCTCACGAGCGTTTTTACGTATGGTATTGATGTCTGAGTTGTAGGTTTCATTGTTCATGTTTTCTCCTGATGGTTTACGGTTGTCCAGCTCGATTAGCGTCAGTTATTTGAAACGCTGTGTGACGCTCTCTACTGATTGTGAAAGTGATTGCCACGCCAGCTCTGCGCCCGCTTTGATGTCTTCCCAAGCCGCATCACTCGAAGACCTCAGCGCCTGAAGTCTCTGCTCTAGGTTTTGTCGGGATAGCTTGATGTCGTTAACCTCTCTTTCAATCTGCTGTTTTATATCGCCCTCGGCTGCCTCCGCTTTGGTTTCTAATCGTGTTAGATCAGTATCTAGTTTCTCGAGTTTTGTCTTGGCTTTCTCGACATATTCTTTGCGTGTTGACATTTGTTGTCTCCTAAATTGTATGTGGATTGCTTTTAGGCTCTCGCCTTTACATGGGTTCTTATTCAATGCAATTGTGCATCAGCGTGCTCGCCAGCACTTTCAACAAGCTTTGTTTGCGCGACATTAATCGCCCTCAGCGAATCCGCATGGGTGACCCCGATAAGCCCACCTTCGTCTTCTTCAGCCATCTGAGCACGGATGTCCTGCTTCCAAATTTCAAATATGCGGTTTCGTAGTGGAATGCTGATTTCGCTAGCTTGTGCAAGTGAGCTAGGCGAGTCGAAAGCACGCGCCGGTTCCATAACCGCCTTTTCCAGGTCATATACAGGAATGCCTGTCACAGGACGCTTTTCTGCGTCGGGGATCGATGCTTCTCGGGCGTCCTTCACAATAACGACATCGCACGGCGCATCCGCCAACACTGGTTCGGCGGTTAGTGTTTTACTCCAACGTTCCCAACGAGACATATTGCGTGCGGCCATCACGATCACATCAGCGGCTATATCTGACGCAGCTGCAGCAAGCACGTCGTGTGGATGGCCTTCTGCAACGCGAACGCGCTCAGGCTCGATATGGAAGTACTCAGCGAAGGCTTCGATCGACCGCCCATGTTTCCTGGCGATCTGCTGACGTACCTCTTCAGCGGTGGGCATTGCATTGGCCACACTTGAAGGTGGGTAGGTAACGCCACCGAATTCCGGAGCGTAGGCTGCATATGTGCTCAGTCCCAGTGGTGCTTGGTACGCGTGGACAGGGGTATTTTTTGCGCTAAACCCATCGGCAATCAGATTGGCCATACGAAACACATCGTAGTCTGCTCCAGCAAGGATCTCGTCATCGTCCTTGCTCGCACCGACCGCAGTGACTAAGTTTTCAACGCGCCCCGTGCCTCCATCGTTAACAAACCACAGGTGCGCAGGCGATTGCCGGATGAGATCCCAATCAGTGTTTCCAAAAAGTCCCATCACATAGCCGTGCTCGCGAGATTGCTTCATCACCAGATCTGGCTGCGATTCATTGATTTTGCGCAGAATCGCATCCGTCCTCGGCGAATCCCATCGAGTGTCATGCTTAATGGTTACGCCTTCGGTGCCGAGCCGAAGCACCAGTTCCGCCATCAAAGTGGCATCTTCGTCCACACGTTTTTCCTGCTCGCGACGCACATCGTCATCGTCGGAAAAGAAGCCAGAGCTAAGGGAGCCATCGTACGTGACATGGAAAAATTCCAATTCACATCCTGTTGCTTTTGCCAGAGCAATCGCTCTCGTTACGAGTGTTGAGTCTTTGGGTGCGCTGGGTTTGATAAGGTCGGGAGAGATGACCACCAACGCGCGGTTGAGTTGAGGGTGCTCGACCTGCTGGCGTTGTTTCGTTTCGTTCGTCATTGGATTAACTCCTTTGTGTATTCACTAAGGAAGGTGCAACGTTTGTGCCAGGTACGAAGAAGCCTTGAGCTGCGGCATTCACACCTTTATTGCCCCGCAGCGACTGCAGATGTTGCAGCAGGAATGCAAATTACGCAGAAACTGGGTTCTTTTGTCAGCGGTGATACGTGAAAACCCTACTTTTTATGAGGATTTTGGGTGGAACGCATCTTGCACATCTATATGCATGAAAACCCAGCTAGACACAGGACACGAGAGATGAGTCACTCGTTTAATGACGTTGACCGTGTTCATGCGCCTTTAGAAAAGGCAACGCGATCTATTACCGATCCTTTCATCGATTTCGTCGCGGCGCAAAGTGCATCGGCATGGGTACTGCTGTCCGCTACATTTCTTGCAATCTGCTTTGCCAACTCACTGTGGGGTGGATGGTACTTCGCCTTCCTACACCTTGAATTGGGCGTTACCTTTAGTGGTGCAGAATTTTCCATGTCGTTGCAGCACTGGGTGAACGACGGACTGATGGCGCTGTTCTTCTTTCTACTTGGCCTTGAACTGAAACGAGAGCTCCTCGTTGGCAAGATGAGCGACTTAAAAAGCGCCGCTTCTTTGGTGTGTGCAGCGATTGGCGGCATGGCACTTCCCGCCGTTGTTTTTCTCGCTCTAACAAACGCGCCTGACATCCGAACGGGGTGGGCAATCCCA
>JBNMMV010000198.1:0-7675 GCA_051270205.1 Limisphaerales bacterium | reverse complement strand
CCTGCTTGACTGCACCGAACCCAGAGAACAAGACGTTGGCCAACGACCGGTTCATAGCCTTGCACATAATGTTGGTAAGGATAATGCCTGCCGCTCCGACCATGGCACCGGCGACAATCAGAATATTGTTATGTATCGCAAAACCTGCTGCACACGCAGCCAACCCTGAGTAGGAGTTAAGCAATGAGATAACCACTGGCATATCAGCGCCGCCAATGGGTAACACTGCCATAACACCAAATAGGCAGGAAAGACCAATAACAGCATATAAGTAAGGCGAATTGACGCTAGGGTCCATGACAAACATGGCCGAACAACCAATGATCGCAAGCACCAACAAGCCGTTAACGATGCGCTGTGCACCAAATACGATTGCACGCGAAGCCATGACTTCAGACAACTTACCCCAGGCGAGAATACTGCCTGTAAATGTCATACCGCCGATTAGAATCGACAGAACGATAGTAATATCGGTAAACGTCGTGTTGCCTGAGTTATACAATGCCGCCCAACCGACCAATAAGCTGGCGATACCACCCGTGCCGTTAAACAACGCAACCAGCTCTGGCATGCTTGTCATCTCGACTTTTTGAGCCGCAACCGCACCGATGAGGCCACCTGCTAAGGTCGCAACTAGAATCCAGGTAAACGACAAAATTTCTGCGTTAAACAAGGTGGCTGCAATTGCGATAAGCATGCCAATAGACGACAGCATATTTCCACGTACAGCAGTGGCTGGAGAGCCAAGTTGCTTTAGACCATATACAAATAGCGCTGCAGCAACGATATAGAAGATGTTAATTAACTCGATACTTAAGTTCATGACTTACCTCCAGACTTGTCAGTGTCTTTCTTCTTGAACATGCTCAACATACGGTTGGTTACCATATAACCACCCACCACGTTGATAGCGGCAAACATTACCGCCAACGCACCAAGAATGGTGGCCAATTCGTTTACCTGACTGCCCGCTGACAACAATGCACCCACAATGGTGATGCCAGATATAGCATTGGCACCCGACATTAGCGGTGTGTGTAGAGTCGCTGGAACTTTTGATATGAGTTCGAAGCCGAGAAAAATGGACAGCATCAAAACCATCCCGAGTAATACTGCTTCCATGGTTAAGCTCCGTTGTAAATATTCTTGATGGTGTCGTTGACAACGCTACCGTCGCGTGTGATGACACAGTTTTGAACAATTTCGTCTTCTGGATCCAGATTCAGAGTCTTGCTCTCAGCATCCCAAAACTCATCCAATAGGTTGAATAAGTTGTTGGAGTACATTTCGCTGGCATTGCGTGCAACATCACTGGGCAGGTTGCCTTGTCCGACGACTTTCACGCCGTTGACGTCGGTCACTTGGTCAAGTACCGAACCTTCAACATTGCCGCCTGTTTCAACCGCCATATCGATGACGACGCTTCCTGGCTTCATGCTCTCGACCATATCTGCACTGACAATAATAGGCGCTGGACGTCCAAATAATTGAGCGGTGGTAATAACCACGTCTGACTGGGCAATGACTTTCTTCTGACCTTCACGCTGCAATTCTATTTGCTCAGGCGTGAGCTCCTTGGCGTAACCTTGATCGGTTTGACCTGTGTCACCTAAGTCGATATCGACAAATTTTGCACCGAGAGACTGGACTTGTTCAGCAACGACTGGGCGCGTATCGAAGGCTTCGACTCTTGCTCCGAGTCGCTTCGCGGTCGCGATGGCCTGTAAGCCTGCAACGCCTGCCCCAATAACAAATACCCGCGCTGGTGGAATTGTTCCAGCTGGCGTCATCATCATTGGGAAAATCTTCGGCGAATGGAACGCTGCCTGGATGACGGTAACGTAACCCGCGAGGTTTGCCTGTGAAGACAACGCATCCATCTTTTGGGCACGTGTTGTTCGTGGAATCATCTCCATGGAGATCGCCGTAACCCCTTGGTTGGCCATAGACTCAACAAGTTCTTTCTCGTTAAACGGGTCTAGGAAGCTGATACTCAGGGAGCCCGACTTAAGAGAAGCCACCTCGTCTGCTGCAGGCTTGCGAACTCTGAGCACAACTTCGGCAGCGAGCGTGGTCGCTCGATCCGAAATGCTGACACCAACTTCTTCATAGTCGGCATCTCGAAAACCAGCAGCTTCACCCGCGCCACTTTCAACACAGATGCTAAATCCAGCATCGATAAATTTCTTGGCATTTTGCGGCACAAGTGCTGTGCGCAATTCACCGGGCCAAGTTTCCTTAGGCACGCCTATTTGCATGGATCCCCCTACTTGTAAAAAAAACGGATATGGCTAACGCACATTTACTCAAAGTTCTGGCGTTCGATACCACAAGATCGCGAAATTCTACCGACCTCAATTGTGAAAACAACCTCAAGTTGTTCGTTCAATGTATTCCAAACAGTAACGAATGATGCCTTGCAACCAAGACCATCTATTCCCACAATCAGGCCCTTAAGATGCAAAAAAAACACCCTGGGGAGGGTTAGCATGACCAATAAAGCCGCACTAATCGCGGTCGTTGCTGCCTTTGTCGTCGGTCTGATAGGCAGCCTGGCCGTGCGTCCCCCGGGACAGGTCACCGCCATAGCTGATGTCGACCCTAGCGGTGGCATTGCAGAGCGCCATCGGTGGAAGGTACCGGGGGTATTTCAATCTACCCTACCAGTGCTTGGCGACAATCCACTTTACGTCTTTGACATCATCAACCGGGCTGCCGGTGGTGGTTTGCATTTAGAACTCTCTGAACCCGGCGAGATTGTGCCTGCATTTTCCGTTACTGATGCCGTGCGCGACGGCAAAGTACCGGCTGGCTATGTATGGGTAGGCTATGATCAAGGCAAAATCCCTGCGTCCCCTCTGCTCGGCGCAGTGCCATTCGGCATGGAGCCCTGGGAGTACACAGCGTGGTGGTACGAGTCAGGTGGGCGGCAACTCGCAGAAACTTTATACGCTAAACACAACATGCACCCAATTCTCTGCGGCATGACCGGTCCAGAAACAGCAGGTTGGTTCAGGACACGCATCGAGAGTCTGGAAGATCTAGAAGGCATCAAGATTCGATTCGCAGGACTGGGTGGCAAGGTCATCGAACGACTGGGTGCGAGTGTCACCATGATTCCCGGTGGAGAGATTTTCCAGGCGCTCGAAAAAGGTGCGATTGATGCATCGGAATTTGCACTACCCATTGTCGATCAGACTTTGGGCTTTAACCGAGTCGCTAAATTTAACTACTATCCTGGCTGGCATCAGACGTTCACAGCCAGCCACCTCATGGTGAACCTAACCGTCTGGGGTGATTTACTCCCTCAAGATCAGGCCATTCTCGAAATGGGCTGTACAGCTGGTGTTATCCGCAATCTGTCAAATTCAGAAGCCAAACAGGGTGCTGTAATTGCCGGTTTCCCCGACATTGGGGTATCCGCTGAAACACTGTCCGAAGACATTTTACGAGAACTTGAAAAGGTCTCCAACGACATTCTTCAAGAAGAAGCCGACAGGGATGCAGACTTCGCCGAGATCTGGGCTTCACAAAAAGCGTTTCGACTAGAATATGCGCACTGGAAGAGTCGCGCCTATTTACCCCGAGACTTCTAATGTCGGAATCTTACTTACCTGAAACGCCTACCTCCCGGCGAATAGATACCTTTCTGCTCCTGGTCGGCAAGGTCAACTCCTACGTCTGGCTACTTTTGTTGGTGGTGATCGTATTCAACGTTTTTCTTCGCTACGCATTGAGCGAAGGGCGCATTGAGTTTGAAGAACTACAGTGGCACTTGTATTCCATAGGGTTCTTGTTGGGTTTGAGTTACGCCTATCAAGCAGACTCACACATTCGTGTGGACGTCCTCCACGAGCGAATGCAACCTCGTAGCAAAGCGTGGGTTGAACTTTATGGCATCCTACTTTTTCTCCTGCCGTTTATCGCGCTGGTGCTCATATTCTCTGTGCCATTCGTTAGCGCTTCGTTCAATCTCAGTGAAGTCTCGCCCTCTCCAGGTGGTTTGCCTTATCGCTGGCTGATTAAAGCCATGCTGCCGTTGGGGTTTTTCTTACTCTTGATTGCCGTCGTCTCGCGTCTCATCCGCGTTTGGTGTTTCTTGTTTTTTGGAGAACCCCATGGCCGCTAACGAAGTAATGGCGGTACTCATGTTTGTGAGTTTTATCGCCTTGGTCTTTACCGGGTTCCCAGTCGCTTGGATACTGGGCGGGCTCGCCGTTCTCTTTAGCGCATTCGCTGTGGTGTTAAACGTCGACTTTGCACTACCTATAGCCATGGACTGGGGGTATACCAGCCTAACGGTCGAGCGAATTTGGAACGTCATGGAAAACTGGGTGATGGTCGCCCTGCCTATGTTTATTTTCATGGGACTGCTACTCGACCGGTCTGGCATAGCAAATCAACTGATGCTCAGCTTTGCCCGCCTTTTTGGTAGCATCCGCGGCGGCTTGGCCGTGGCTGTCGCCATTATCGGCATACTGCTCGCTGCCACGACAGGCATCATTGGCGCATCTGTGGTGTTGTTGGCGTTACTTGGCTTACCCGTGATGTTGCAACAAGGCTACGATGAGTCACTGGCTACAGGCACCGTAACCGCGGTAGGCACCTTAGGCATTCTCATTCCGCCCAGTATCATGTTAGTACTCATGGCAGACCGCATGGCCATGAGTGTGGGCGATCTATTTTTAGGCGCCGTCTTCCCCGGCATGTTGTTGGGGGTGCTCTACATAGCCTATATCTTGGCTGTCGGATGGCTGAAGCCCGAACGAGCACCGGCTGCTCCCACCGAGCCTTTCGACGCTCAAGCGGTCTGGGAATTGATCAAGGCTATTATACCGCCGGCGTTCCTCATCTTGGCGGTATTAGGTAGCATCTTCATGGGTTTGGCGACACCCACTGAAGCCGCTGGGGTAGGCGCCGCAGGGGCACTTCTATTGGCTGTGATCAAGCGCCAGATCAACCGTTCTGTAATGAACGATGTATTGCAAGAAACCACTCGTACCACCGCTTTCATCTTTGGCATCCTACTTGGCGCCACGGCATTTTCGCTGGTATTGCGCGGTCTCGGCGGCGATGAGTTGATAGAACGAGCGCTGCTAGGGCTACCGTTTGGTCCTACTGGCATCATTATCTGCATCTTGGCCGCGACCTTTTTACTCGGCTTTTTCCTCGACTGGATCGAGCTGACACTTATCGTCTTACCCTTAGTCTCGCCCGTGGTCGCCTCCCTCGGGTTCGATCCGGTGTGGTTCACTATTCTTTTCGCGGTGTGCCTACAAACCAGCTTCCTAACACCCCCCGTGGGCTTCGCCATCTTCTACTTGAAAGGTGTAGCCCCGCCAGGAATCGAAGTAAGCACCATCTACAAAGGCGTCGTACCGTTCATCATCCTACAAGTCATCGGCATGATCCTAATCTTCAACTGGGACGCCATAGTCACCTGGCTACCCGCCCAAGCTTACGGCTAATATAGGGTCTGACCCTACTTACCAAAAGAGGGTCTGACCCTCCTTACCGAAAGAGGGTCAGACCCTCATTTAATCTATTCCGGATAATCGAGGAGAAAACGAGTGGAAATGAACAACAGAGTCGCAGTTATTACAGGCGGCAGTGGCGGTATTGGCCGTGCAGTAGCGGCAGCATTTTTGGCTGAGGGTGCCAAAGGTATCGTGTTAGCCGACCTCGACAACGACGCTGTGCAAGCCGCCGCAAGTGAGCTCGGTTGTCTCGGTTTCGCTTGTGATGTCACAGACGAAAGCCAGATACAAGCGTTGACTCAGTTCGCACTCGAGAAGTTTGGGCAAATCGATTTGTTCGCGAGCAATGCCGGCGCAGGAGGTGAGGGTGTTCTTACCGACGCGCCAAACGAAGTCTGGCAAATGCAGTGGGACCTTCACTTAATGGCACACGTTTACGCCGCACGTGCCGTTCTCCCACATATGATTGAACGCGGTGAGGGCTACCTTTTAAACACCGCATCAGCAGCAGGTCTATTGGCAGCACTCGGCTCCGGACCCTACACAGTGACAAAAGCTGCAGCGGTTAAATTCGCGGAATTCGTTTCCATCACCCACGGCGACGACGGCATTAAAGTTTCGGTGTTGTGCCCGCAGGGAGTGAATACAGCAATGGCACCCCGCAGCCTGGGAGACGGTCAGACAGATGGCATTATCGAACCGGAACAACTTGCTCAAACCGTGGTTGAGAGTATTCGTGAAGAGCGTTTCTATGTTCTGCCACATCCTGAGGTCGAAGAATATGTGCGTCGCAAAGGCGACAACGTAGATAGATGGTTAACCGGAATGCGCCGCCTCCGGCGCGACAGCCTAACGCCAGAATAACCGTAAGTGAAAGGAGGGTCAGACCCTAGGGTCTGACCCTCCTTTGTTTGCCGTTGGATCCAATGCAGATCATGGTGCAAACCGCCGCCTTAAAGAGCCAATATATGGCTTTGTTGTTCATCCAGCCCAACACCAAACCGGCATCTGCCGAAGTCGCTTCACGAATTGACCTGCCTTTTCGTACCTATATTGAGCCAACAAAATTTTCGACCAGGGCAGCTGCGACCCAAGCAACTGGAGGGATAACTACGTAGGCCACAACACGAGCGAGAAACGACAAATCTAGCGGCCAATTGTGAATAGACTTAACTCGATCTCGGTGAGCAAGCACAGCTTCCAAAGAGGCGACTTCATTCTGCGGCACTTGTTCAAAAGGTAGGCGATGCTCATTCCAATTCCTTAAGCCAAAGTTCATCCCAAACATCATCCGCCACTTCCGATTTACCAATTACGTACAGGCAACCCACCAATTCGCTCCGTGTCGTTAAGTACCAAACGATGTAGCTACCCAGCAGGCTATCATCGACTCGCGCATAACTTATCGACTCATCGTCTGTAAGTAGTTCCAGTCCCTCGCAAAATTCAACAGTCGCTGCCGTCAAGCGCTGTGCATGATGTGAGCTAAAACCTGCCAAGTGCACATGGCGCTCACGATAGGTTGCTATCAACGCACCTGCGGTCGCCTTGCTTTGCGTCTCTAGCTCGACTTGAGCACCAGCACGCACCTGATTCAGCGCGTTACCGGCTTCTTTCAACTTCGACTTTTCTAAAACATCTTCAATATCAGACATAAAACTCTTCGATTATTCTGTGGCCTCAGATAAACCCAAACAATCCTAAGCGGTTGAGCCCATTTATTATAACGCCAAGACTCGCACTGCTTGAACTGTGAGCCAGACCCGTCACAATACCGCTTCATCCCGGAGCTGCCCTCATGAGCGACTATAAAGTTACCGCACAAAATTTCAGCGAGTCCAGTGAAAACAAAATTCACAGTGACGAAATGGCCAAAAAGTTTGGCTTCAAAGGCGCGCTTGTTCCTGGTGTTGCAGTCTACGGCCATCTCTCTTGGCCTTTAGTTGACCAACACGGATCCAGCTGGCTTGAACAGTCTGTTGATTCGCTCCGACTGATCAGTCCCGCCTATCATGGCGACAACTTAACTCTGAATCTCCGCGAGGCAGACACGCTTCAAACTGTGGATTGCCACAACCCAGATGGTGAGCTTCTCGCACAGGTGACGTCCGAAAGCCAAGTACCAGAGCCTGAGTACCTAGCGCTTCTCAACGGCAATTCTTACAAACCGTCGGGACGCGTTGAAATTAGTTGGGATA
>JBNMMV010000197.1:0-7690 GCA_051270205.1 Limisphaerales bacterium | reverse complement strand
GGGAAAGCCGACGGTCGACGGGACCCGCAAACCATCCAAGGGGTTGGAGGTATTGATAATGGTCTCGCTCATACCATACCGCTCCAGAATGCGGTGACCAGTAACCTCCTCCCATTCGTCAAACACCTGGCTGGTTAACGGCGCAGAGCCACAAATGAATGCCCGTATGTGCGCGACCTCCAGTTGGCGAAATTCTGGGGTGTCCAAAAGTCTCACGTAGAAGGTTGGCACACCCATCATGATCGTCGATTCCTTAAGCGCGGAGACAACGGCCTGGGGCTCAAATTTGGCAAGCCAATGCATTGGGGTACCATTCAAAAGCGCGCAGTGAGACGCTATAAACAGCCCATGTACATGGAATATTGGCAATGCGTGCATCAGTACATCATTAGGCTGCCAGTCCCACGCCTCGCTTAGCGCCACGGCATTGGAACTCAGATTTTTGTGGCTGAGCATGGCACCCTTCGATCGACCCGTCGTACCAGAGGTATAAAGAATGGCCGCCAAATCTGCATCGTCACGGGCTTCAACGGCTTCACAAGACTCAGCACTCGCCACAAGATCGTCGAAACTACCGGCACCCGTCGCATCGAGGGTCAAGCTCGTAACATCACTTCTGCCCACTTCACCGACAAACAGTTTTGGTTCTGCATCGCCAATAAAGTAGTTCAATTCTTCGACCGTATAGGCCGTGTTTAGAGGCACGTAAATGGCACCAATACGCAACACTGCCAAATACAGAGCCAGGTTTTGCTTGGACTTGGCAACTTGTGCAACAACTCGATCGCCTGCATCGACACCTTGAGCTTTGAGGACGGTCGCCGCCCGACCAACATAGCCTCTCAAATCTGCATAACTCCAGTCTTCCCCGTCTGCACAAAGTAGGCACGGTTGCCCTGCATTACGTACAAATGCGTCATCTAATTGGCTATAAAAATTCGTCATTCGTTTTCCTCAAATATCCTTTAACTGCTTGATTTTTTTATTGTTAAGCATTGCTTAGTCCAATTTCTTCTGGTAACTTTGCTGTCGATTTGGCCCTGCCGGGTATTGGGGGCGGACCAACCAAATTCTTGACCAAGTTTGCAAGAACGATTTTCCCACAATAATAATAACTATTGGGATCTTGTAGCCGCCGAGAGGCGGCTTTTTCTTTGGTTCAAAACAATATTTACTATCTATAGTATCTATCTACACTTTTTATCTACATTTACTACCTGCCGTATGCAAGCATATTCAATCCCACAAATAGCAAAGCCTTTTACAACGGCCATCACCCTCCCCGGAAGCAAATCGATTGCTTTACGACAGCTGGCAATGTCGGCGATGTCCAAGGGTACCTCGACACTAACGGGTGTTCCAGCATGTGATGACATCGATGCGATGTGCGAATGTCTGACAGCGTTGGGCGCAATAGTTGAGCGAACTCAAGGCCCGGACAACGACAATGTCCGCATCACCGGGCCCATCAATCTCACCGCAGATGTGGTCCTCAACGCTGGCATGAGTGGCGCCTCAACTCGTTTGTTGATAGGTCTTGCAGCGCTACGCAGTGGCACCACTCACATCGACGGGCATCCGTCGCTTCAGGTCAGAACCAACCAACCGCTGCTCGATGTTTTGGTGCGCCATGGCTGTTCCGTTGAGTCCCCTTCTGCTGAATCCCCCTCT
This sequence comes from Limisphaerales bacterium, assembly GCA_051270205.1. Classification (GTDB taxonomy): domain Bacteria; phylum Pseudomonadota; class Gammaproteobacteria; order Pseudomonadales; family Azotimanducaceae; genus UBA4421. The sequence goes on along the minus strand of JBNMMV010000197.1, from coordinate 6,019 downwards.
TTTGAAACACAGACAGGCAGATTACCTCTTTCGATTCGTGGGCCCATCGAATTTCCCGATACTATCGAGATCGATGGCTCAATCTCCAGTCAATACATCACGGCACTGTTAATCGCGGCAACCAATAATACCCGTAAACAACGCATATCCATTACCGGAAATCTAGTGTCTCGCCCCTACATAAACATCACTTTGGCCGAGATGCAGAAGCGCGGTGTAAGAGCACAGTGGATCGATGATTCGAAGCTGGAAATCGATACGGGCTTCTATCAAAACAATGACATCAAAATTGAAGGGGATGCCACTGCCGCGACTTATTTCGCTGCCTTGGCAACGTTGCACGCAGGTTCTGTCACGCTGACCAATCTTGGCTCCAACACACAACAGGGCGACTATGAGTTTTTAGAGGTGATGCAAATGCTGGGTAGCACAATTCACAAAGAACCTGGCACCACCACAATTACCGGACCGACCCGACTTGCAAGTCTACCTTCGTTAGATTTGGAGAGGATGCCCGACGCGGCGTTAACCCTAATTGCCATGGCACCACTCATACCTGGGGAAACTACCATCGCCGGTCTGAGCACTCTGCACCACAAAGAGTGTGACCGACTAATTTGCTCAGCACGAGAACTCTCGGCATTGGGTGCGAGTGTAGAAGCGACAGAATCAACAATCACTGTGGGGCAAACTGAAGCAGACGGTTTCAACGAGCATCAAGTGACCACTTACCACGATCACCGCATGGCAATGGCTTTTTCAACGTTGGGAAGTTTTTGCGGAGGGTTAAGTGTTGATGACAAACCCGTGGTCAATAAAACCTACCCGCACTATTGGGAACATTTCGAAACACTGCTCTCAGTCGAGCACTGAATCCGAAGACGGCTGCGTAAAGTGGGCGAATACCAACCCCCCTATTGCGCCAGCCATACACTGGGTGATGAGTCCGACTGTTGTCCGTGTCACTACCAGTGGGTGTGTGCCACCAGTGAGAACTGCGCCGAGTAGAAAATCCATAGCAAAAATCGCCGCGAACCCCCCGACTACATACCCTAGTGTACGAATTTGAGGCACCCACCTTAAGACCAGCCCAGCAATCAACAACCCTAGTAAAAGCGCCACAGCAATCAAGGGCAAATAGAGGTCATACATACTCGTTAGATCATGAAGACTGGTGGTGAGGCGAGCCTGAAAATCGACTTCCACACCCATTTCAACCAGATTTGCTAGGTTCAGCTGGCTGTAGGTAAGGGTGCCAAACACATAGGCCGCAGCTACCGCGAGTACGAATGCAAACACTCTCTTCATTACTAGGCTACTTCATTACTTAGGTTAGGTTGCCGCTTAGGGTACCATAGACCAATCAACGTACACCCCAAAGAGAGACGATGTTAGCTAGGCTTAAAATTACACTCATTTTGCTCCTCTCGGTGCCAACATCCTTGGTCGCAGATACGCAATATCAAGTCGAAACCGTAGCGGAAGAACTTAACTTCCCATGGTGTATCACGTTCTTGCCAGAGGGCGGTAGTCTGGTCACAGAATTGGTTGGCCAACTTCGCCACATTGACCGCGACGGCCAGCTCGGAGCACCGATTACCGGCCTGCCTGAAGTCTTCCGCGCAGGGCAAGGAGGGTTGTTCGATGTCATTCTCGACCCTGATTTTACCAACAACCAACTGCTCTATCTTTCGTATGCTCAGGGCAATGCAGAAGCTAACGGCACCACAGTCGCGCGCGCCAAACTGCTCGACAACCAACTTAGCGAACTGACTGTTATATTTACCGCCGCGCCACAAAAGTACGCCCCCCTGCACTACGGCGGTCGCCTTGCGTGGATGAATGGCGATTTACTGCTGACTACAGGAGATGGTTTCGACTTCCGCGAGAAAGCACAATCTACCGGCAACCACTTTGGCAAGACGATTCGTATACCCGTTCATGGAGATAATCCCAGTCCATTTTCCGAAGCGCCAATGGTTTGGAGCTATGGTCATCGCAACCCTCAAGGTCTAACGATTGCCGAAAATGGTACTGTTTACCTACACGAACATGGTCCCAAAGGCGGAGATGAAATCAACATCATTAAACCCGGGCAAAATTATGGGTGGCCAGCCATTACCTATGGCATGGACTACAACAGCGCCTTCGTTTCGCCTTTTACCAAATACAAGGGGATGCAGCAGCCTATTCACACTTGGGTGCCCTCAATCGCACCAAGCGGCCTGATGATCTATGAAGGTGATCAGTTCCCCCAGTGGCACGGTGATTTGTTCGTCGGCGCCTTGGTTGATCAAGAGGTACGGCGCATCGACCTTGAAAACGGAGAAGTGGTGGGCGAGCATGCCGAGTTTGCTGAAATTAAGGGTCGTATTAGAGACATTAGACAAGCGCCTGACGGCAGCATTTATATTATTACCGATGGCGAAGCTGGTAGTATCTTGCGCGTCAGCGCGCTCTAACATATTCAGTCACGTAAACAGAGAAAATCACATAAACATAGACAGTCACGGAAAAACTTTTGCAAGCGCTTAAAAAAATATCACTTCCCGACGGCTTAGCAATGCAACGCGGGTCACTGAAGTCACCCGAACTTGCCTACGAAACATGGGGTACGCTTGACGAGACAGCCAGCAATTGTGTGTTGATTTTTACCGGCCTGTCACCCTCAGCACATGTATGTTCCTCCGCTGAAGATCCAAGTACTGGTTGGTGGGAAGACATGGTCGGCCCCGCCAAGCCGATAGATACAAATCGTTATTTCGTAGTTTGCATTAACTCATTAGGCAGTTGTTTTGGTAGTACAGGTCCTGCTAGCACCGACCCCGACACAGCTAATCCTTACCGCCTTACCTTCCCGGTTTTGACCGTGGAAGACATCGCCTGCTCCAGCGCCTATGTGTTAGATCACCTAGGCATTGATGCCGTACATACCGTGGTTGGCGCTTCCATGGGCGGCATGACTGCACTGGCCTTTAGCCTGCTTCATCCAGAACGGGCACGCCGTCTTGTTTCAATCTCCTCCGCAGCGCGTAGCCTACCGTTCTCAATTGCGCTTCGGTCTTTGCAACGCGAGATGATTCGAACCGACCCTGAGTGGCGGAATGGAGAATATCCGATCGACGGGCTCGGTCCTGTCAACGGCATGCGCCTAGCACGTAAGCTCGGCATGATTACCTATCGTTCAGCAGCTGAGTGGGTGGAACGGTTTGGCCGAGAACGAGCGACCGCACCCAACACTGACGACGGTCACTTCGGCATAGATTTCGAAGTTGAAAGCTACCTAGAAAATCAAGCCAATCGTTTCATAGGCAGCTTTGATGCTAACTGCTATTTATATCTTTCTCGCGCCATGGATCTGTTCGACGCCGCAGACCATGGCGGCAGCCTGACCGCGAGCTTTTCCTCACTAAAGGTCGAAAGCGCACTGATCATGGGTGTCGAAACTGACTTTCTGTTTCCTGTGAGCCAACAAGAGGAGTTGGCGGTTGCTCTAGACAAACACGTACCCACGGTTGAGTTTAAGCGCATGAATTCGCTGCAGGGACATGATTCTTTCTTGGTGGATATGGACCGCTTTCGGCCGGCGTTAGCAAACTACTTCTAGTTCGGCAGCTGACTTTCAATCATTGCAGCATCCATATAGCCGCCGCCGAACAATCTAAGCGCACCACCCTCACCCTCGATAAGTAGATTCGGCAAAACTTGGGTACCAAACGTCTGAGCATTGTTAAATTGAAACCTCACCCGCTCGACTATCGCCGGGGTCTGCATCGCACGACCCAACTCTTCTGGGTCTACGCCACAGTTTTCGGCCGCTTTTCTAAGCACCGTTTCTTCAGTGACGTTTATCGCGTCGACAAAAAATAGCTGTTGTAACAGTTCCAAATACTCAAAAGGAGGCACGTCAGAAATTTGACGAAAGGCTTCTATTGCAACGCAGGTGCGAGTGGAATTATGAACGTACTCATCGGGTAGGCTGTAGCCAAATTCCTGCCCCGTGGTCGCTTCGACTTGCTGCCAAAGTCGCATCATCAATCTTCGACCGTAGTCACCGATTGGTTGAGTGCCATGTGGGTTTATGCCTCCCAACATCAGTTCGAAGGTCACACGGTCCTTTAGAATTTCGCGCGCCTTGGCGAACTCACCGGCCATGCCCCAACACCACGAACACATGGGATCGGTGACAAATACCAAGTGAAGTGGCTTCTTCATAGAAGCCACTTCACGGAAGCCGCTTTATCGAATACGCCACTCAGCGCCTGGCTCGGTTAGCTCACCAACATCAACTGCTGGATACCCGGCTTCACGCAACTGCGTGAGACATTCCTCTACCTGACTCTGCGGTAGGCTCGCCATCATGCCACCCGACGTTTGCGGGTCACTCAAAGCGCGTACGCGAACATCGTCTGGACGAATACCTCCTTGCAAAACGAAATCCTGTAAGTTGAGTTCGTTGGCATCCTGCAATGAACTTTGTAGTTCACCTAATAATTTAATCCCGCGATAGAACGGCACACGATCAAGGCTTAGATCAACCCCTACCCCTGACCCTCGAAGAATCTCACCCAGGTGGCCCAGCAAACCAAAGCCGGTGATGTCTGTTAACGCTGTTGCTCCAAATTCCCTAAGAATTTCACTTCCGCGCGCATTACTTTGATCCATGCCTGCAATCACTTCGGTCATGTAACTACTGTCTATGGCTTGTTTCATAGCACCAGCCAAAACAACCCCAGTCCCCAGCGGTTTAGTCACAATTAGCTTCTGCCCTGTTACTGCGCCAGATTTCGCCATGCTTGGCCCATTGCCATTCTCACCCGTAACGGTCAAGCCAATACTCAGCTCCGCACCTTCAGCCGAATGCCCACCCACCAGACTGACGTTATGCTCTGATAAAACGTCGACAACACCACTCAGCAGTTGAAACAGATCCTCTTCCATCATTGCCTGCGCCATGAGCGGAACCGTGACAAGCGCAAGCGCGGCAACGGGTGTCCCACCCATGGCGAAAATATCGTTGAGGCTATGGTGGGTAGCGATGCGACCAAACAAGTAAGGGTCATCCACCATCGAGCGAAAGCCGTCTACGGTAAGCAATTGGCTGCCAGAGGACACCACTACTTCTGCAGCATCATCACCGATGCCTAGCACCACGCGTGGGTCTTTTTGTTTAGGCAGCTTGGCCAATACTCGTCGCAAGGGTTCGGCTGCGACCTTGGCACCACAGCCACCGCAGCGCATGTCTGCATCAGGCAGATCAGCAGCCAGCACTGAGGGAAGTTCATAAACAGGTGCTGCCATGGTAGGCAGCGAATTAAATTTGCGAATAAAACGTCTATCAATCCACTGCTTGAGCCACCACAAGAAACGGCCTGTAATGACCCAGCTACCTTGTATGGCCAGCGCACGACCTGAACCCAGACCCAGCAGTGCCAGGTGTCGATTTTGTGCTCGATAGCGACGCAACGGTTTGACCAATACCGACCGGCGTAAGTTTTCGGCTAAATAAGGCCCCTGACGAACAGCGAATACACCAGACTTCGAACGCTCTTGGTTTACTAAATGCGCAACATCACCGACGGCGAAAATTTGCCCGTGTGAGGTACTTTGAAGTCGATCATTTACCGAAACAAAGCCATTATCATCTGTATCAAGGCCACTCTCGCTGAGCCACCCTGCAGCTTTTACACCGGTTACCCAGACGACTCGGCCGACCTCGAGTGTGCGACCATTGGATAAGGTGAGACGGTCTACGGTCGAATCAACCACCCACTCCTCAATCCACTCAATGTTTGCCTTAATTAACTCTCGTTGTAGGACGCGAGTGACTCGAGCGCCACCGTCTAGAAGGCGCGGGCCAATGAGTTGGATATGGGCATCTGGCGCTATCTGTCGGTGAGCAAATGCCAGCTCTATACCACCGGCCCCCGCTCCAACAAAGGCGACATGCTGAGACTGTGCTACATCCAGCGATCGCCATTGCGGCAGGAAGGCAGCAATGGGTTTAACCACAACCGCA
>JBNMMV010000196.1:0-7720 GCA_051270205.1 Limisphaerales bacterium | reverse complement strand
TCGCGCAGTTCCTCAATAGAGTCCAAATGATCGGTAAAAGAAGCCACCGCCACAATGTCAGTTTGAATGGTTTTGAAGAAATCGATGTTGCCGTCAGCGTGAATAATAGACCCTTCCAAGCCGGCCTGTTGGATTTCTAAATGCAGCAAACCCCAAGCGGTCATCGCCAGCGTTGAGTACAAAGAACCCGCAAATGCGGTGCCGTGTATGTTGGTGTTGAGCACCAAGGGCGCTGAAGTCGTCAGGCAGTGATCGGTAAAGTTCTCTGCTCTCAGACCCATGGCCTTTGCCAGAGGGAAATTTTGATGCCAAAGTTGCTCGAGGTCGGCGCACATCTGACCTGGGTGTAAATTATTCATCTTCAATGCTGGAGAATTTGTGAGTGATTAGTGTAAACATGGTAGATGCCAACGTGTACGAAGTTTGTGTTCAAGGTGATACTGAAACCTTACATCGTGTGCAGATGTCTCAAGCCTACTATCGAGTGCTGTGTGGTGCCAAAGTAACGCATGAGTATGTGTTGGTGACGGCTTTTCGGTTTCTCTTAGAACGAGAGCCGAACACCGCCATTTTGGCGGAGTTCGACGTCCAGGAGATCAACCGCTTCTTTCCAGAATTCGAAGCCGAAGTTAAGCTTCTGCTGACCGAGTAACTACCACCGATCCCAATGAGTAATGTCCGCTACAGGTGGGCGTGATGCAGCTTTGAAGTCAGTCCCCTTGGTGTAGGCCAATGGCAGCAAGGCAACCTGCAGCACATCATCTGGTAAGCCGAGTATTTCAGCGGCTTCTTTTTCGTGAATGAGGTGCAAGGTTGTTAGCGCCGTCCCTAAGCCTCGCGCTCGGGCTGCGAGCTGGAAGCTCCAGATAGCAGGATAAATCGAGCCGTATAAGCCTGATGCCATGGTTAGCGCAACCGGCTCAGGCGGTCTGCCCTGAACGCACGGTATTATGTGTACGGGTGCCTCCTGCAAATGCTCGGCGAGATATATTGCCGAGGAAAATACCCGCTGGGTTTGGGCGTCGCCTGTTTCGTTTGCCTGCTCACCTGCTGCGGTCAGGTATTCTCCGGCACCCTTGCGATAGAGATCAGCCAGAGCTTGGCGTTGTTCTGCGTCCTCTATTACCAGCCAACGCCAGGTTTGCGAATTTGAACCGGTCGGTGCTTGAACAGCCAATTCCAAACATTGATTAATGAGTTCTCTTGGTACTGGTTTGGTGAAGTCCAGGCGCTTGCGAACGGCCCGCGTGGTTGAGAGTAATTGGTCAGTTTGTGTTAGATCGAATTCCATTGAGATGCCTAATTTTCGTTTGATGGCTCAGTGTACTCCAAGCTCGCGCATGATTAAGCTTGGGTCTTTAAATTCGGCGAAGAAACTTATGAGGATTTTAATCTGCGTTGGTCTGTTGTTGGTGAGTTTTTTCGCCATGCCCTTACAGGCGGGGTTGGAAGATCGCGTGCTAACTTTAGCGGACGACATGGCGGAGCAAGTGGTTGCGTGGCGACGTGATCTCCACGAGAACCCAGAATTGAGCAACCGTGAGTTTCGCACCAGTAAGCTAATCGGTGATCATCTACGATCACTTGGGTTCGAAGTGGAAAATGGTGTTGCACACACAGGGGTTGTAGGAATTTTGCGCGGCGGCAAACCAGGTGGTGTGGTTGCGCTGCGTGCCGACATGGATGGCTTACCGGTGATTGAAAAAACAGGCTTAGCCTATGCCTCGAAAGTAATGTCAGAATATGAGGGCAACAAAGTGGGCGTTATGCATGCCTGTGGCCACGACAATCATGTAGCGATTCTCATGGCTGCAGCGACGGTATTAGCTCAAGTGAAGGAAGATATTCCAGGCACTATTAAGTTCATTTTCCAGCCAGCTGAAGAAGGTGCACCGAAGGGTGAACGGGGTGGCGCGTTACTCATGATCGAGCAAGGCGTGTTAAAAAATCCTGAGCCGTCGGCGATATTCGGACTACACATCGGTCAGCATGGCGTGGCAGGTACGGCGAACTATCGCGCCAACGGTTTTATGGCCAGCGCCCAACGATTCGATATTCGAGTACAAGGTGTACAAACTCATGGCGCGCGACCTTGGGCCGGTATAGATCCGGTTGTGGTCGCGGCTGAAATTGTTACCTCACTGCAAACTATCGTCAGCCGTCAAATAGACATTACCCGCGCGCCTGCAGTGGTGACGGTTGGTGCCTTTAACGCTGGTATTCGCAACAACATAGTGCCTGAGGAGGCGAATCTAAGCGGTACTATTCGAACTTTTGATCCTGAGGTCCGACTAGCCATTCACGCCAAGATTCGTCGAATGGCGGTGAATATAGGCGAGGCACACGGCGCCACGGTGACGGTTGAAATAGATCCAGGCGTGCCGGTCACCTTCAACGACGCAGGCCTAACGACGCAAATGCTGCCAACACTACGTAAGGTGTACGGCGAACAGAATGTATATATGAGTGGGCGTATTACTGGCGCCGAAGATTTTTCTTTCTATCAGGAAGAGATCCCCGGGTTCTTCTTTTTCATCGGTGGTCGGCCGAGTGATCTCCCTGCAGAAAAAGCCATACCCAACCACTCACCCTACTTCTATGTCGATGAAGCGGCACTCGTACCAGGGGTCAAAGCGATGAGCTTCATGGCATTGGACTACTTGGCAAAGATAGCGGGATAGGCGATTGTCATTCAGGGTGCTACCGTGGTGCAGTGACAGCTGAGGCTTAAAGATGTAACACTTCGCTAGACCAACCGCGGAGATTATCAACATGAGCTCAGAAACAGAGTCTAAAACTACTAGCGAATTACCAACCCAGCGGGTTCATTGTTTGGATCGCCGCAGGTTAATCAAAGGCGCAATCACCGGTTTGTCAGCCGGATTATTGGGCACCGCCCAGGCTCAGGCGCCGTTAGGTTCGGCTTCTCTTCGCTTAGGCGTAGAGGCTAAACAGGCGTTCAAATCCACTCATGTCATGCAGCCGCTGCCTTTTAAACCCAGCAAGCTAAAGGGTTTGTCCGAGCGCTTGATGGAATCGCACTGGGCGAACAATTACGGCGGTTCTGTGCGAGCACTAAATGCAACCAACGAACGCTTAGTGGCAGCACTGAGCGATCGAGACCTTCCTGCCTTTACCTATAATGGTTTAAAGCGCGAACACTTAATGCGCACGGGCTCTGTGGTGCTGCATGAACTGTACTTTGAGAATCTAGGTGGTGATGGCAAAGCCGGAGCAGGCGCGCGCAAGCTGATCGCTGATTCGTTCGGTAGCTTCGACCGATGGGAAACTGAGTATCGACGCATTGCTGCCGGTCTCGGTGGCGGATCTGGCTGGGTGATGCTTGGCTTCAATCGCCATTTCCGCGTTTTAGAAAATTACTGGATGGCTGATCATATGCACGGACCCGCGACCACTGAACCGTTGTTGGTCATGGATATGTACGAACACTCCTATCAAATGGACTATGGTGCGGCCACGGCCCGCTATGTAGACGCGTTCTTTGCGAATATCAACTGGGACGCGGTGATGGGGCGAGTGAACGCCTTAGGCTGAGGCGTCGGTTTACGTTACTAGGACGCAGGGACTTTGGCGATGTCGGCTTTACCGCATTTGCGGACAAGACGGTGTGCAGTGCAACATCGTATTTGGTTTCTTGCAGTGTCACTCGTAATTGCAGGCAAACCTAGACCTGGCGACTGGCAGCTTTTGCCCATAGCCGACATGCTGTTCATCGCCCATAATTTGAAACTTTGCTGGAGAACTTGATGAATTGGGAAGCAGTGGGTGCGCTGGCTGAGCTGGCTGGCGCGATGGGTGTAATCTTTTCACTTGTCTACGTCGGCATACAGCTAAAGCAAAATACCAAAGCGATGAGGTCGACAGCGCATCGTGAAGTTTCGCGCATATTTGCTGATCACAACTGGGACCAAGCACGCGACTACGACCTTACAGCGTTGCTTCTTAGCCAATTGAATAGCGAGGAGATCGAGGACCCTGTGCGAGTGGCTCAATCAGTCTTTCACCAGCGGGCATATTTGATGCGGATGGAACTGCTACACGATGAGGCGAAATTGGGCGTTGGCTCTCGCGAACGCTGGGAAGCTATGCGTGACTTCACTCGCGCCTATCTCGAAGACCCAAAGATGCGCGAACTGTGGGAAACCGATAGACCGATCTATGGAAGCGACTTCGTCAACGCAATCAACAACGCAACTCCGGATTGGGCGAGCGTTAACGCAGTGCGAACGGCAGTTTTAAGATGATCAATTCGGATGCGATCGAACGTCTGGAGTTGGCCGTTGTTACTCGTCAGACCCTTAACTCAACTGGCGGGAATGGTATCTACCGCAGACGTAGGTGGTTCGTCACTGCTTACGGCAAAAGTGTGCCCGGAGCAGACATTTCGATATTCTGGTTCTTTTAGGCTTCTGACGATCGGTAATGTTAATCAAATATTTCTGATGTTCATTGAGTTGCAATCTCTCCGCTGAGCTTAGCTTTTTCACTAGCAATGTATGAGGGGTGAACCGAGTACCAATCACATCCGCCACTAGAAGAGGACAAAAGATCGTCCGCTATTTCCAATATCTCTGGAAAACTCTCAAATTGCTGACGTCTTGATTTCCAAGAATGTCGGCCATATGCAGTTCCAAGGACTGCGCCAAGCGCTCCACGTACCGAGCTTTCCCATTCAAGAGATTCATCGTAAAACCCAGTTTGTGTCGATATGCGGCGATGTCTGTGTATCTCGGCCAACTTCGCCGCGATCCAAGCCTCCATTACTTCAGTTTCTAATCTTGTAAGTTCTAATGGCTGATCACACGCTTTTACCAATGCAGCGGCGAAATCTTCGCCAATGGTCGTATGTAATAGGGAGGCTTGGAGAGCGTACTCGTCTGAAACTAGTTGCGCTTGTGCCACTTCTCGACCTTGTCGAATTTCGAAGAGCACCAAACCAATACTAGCTACGATCGCAAACGTTGTTACAACCTGTACCCAATCAGATGTTGATAATTTGGCCATTCGGACTCTACAAATACACTACTTTATCCTGTATTAGAGTTCGGTTAAACGTCAGCTCCTGCCCTTCGTAGCTTGCCAGTCGCGCCTAAAAGAAAGCGGCAGGAATGGTATCTATAGCAGTCATCGCGTGAATCAGGCTGAAGCGGCAAATTTGTGCCCATAACGGACCGCCGATCGGCAGGCCGCCAGGTTGCCTAGTCAAACTATTTACTCGGCGATTTCCTTGAGAGTAGCCTCAATGAACTCCCTAAAGTCTCGGGGGCGCTCGTCCCTTGTCTCCATCCACGCTCTTCTTCCCTCCTCGGTACCAAAAAGGACAAAGGATGTCGAGGTCAAGCTCAACAACTGTTCATGGTCTATCAGTCCCAGCCGATGTTGGTAGTGTGCGGACTCAATATTCCGGAGAATCGGATGGAAAAGCATGGTGTATTGTAGGTGTTCGCTTTCTGAGAGGTCTTGATCCTTCGTAACTTTTTCCATCAACTTGAGATCCTCTGGACGGAACGCTAAATTCAATTGCACTAATGATTGCACTAGCGATTGAAATGTCTGTCCCTTCACGGCAAGAACGTTCTGACTGATCTGCCGGCCAACGTAAAACAACGAACCGAATACCGCCGCCGCTCCAACGATTTCACCGATCGCTCCAATAGCATCCCAATCCATAGCTCTGCTCTATCAATAATTTCGCGGTAGGTTAGCTTAGATTTCCGAAACTGCCTATGTCAGCTATGGGCTGCGGATTCAACCGGTCGACGCAACACATTGGTTAAACCGGTCTGCCGGCGTATGGAAGTCTAACGTCTTTCTTGGTCGCTCGTTAAGTTGTCGTGCAACGGCGTTGAGTTTGGCCTGTGTATGAACCGATAGGTCCGTTCCTTTTGGGAAGTACTGTCTCAGTAAGCCGTTGGTGTTTTCGTTCGAGCCTCGCTGCCATGGGTGGTATGGGTCACACAGGTAGACGGCAATGTCGGTCGCTAATGTGAAGCGCTCGTGTTCGGCTATCTCAGAACCACGATCCCAAGTCAGGGACTTGTAGAGTTCCTTCGGCAGCTTGTGCGCTTGCTTGATCAGTGCATCGATCACTGTCTGCGAGTCTTTACCTTTAACCTTGGCTAACATGACGTAACGAGTCTGGCGTTCCACCAAGGTGGCAATGTGGCTATTGTTGGTGCCCGAGATGAGATCGCCTTCCCAGTGACCAGGTACCGCGCGATCCTCGACTGAGGCCGGTCGTTCACTGATGGAGACTGCATTGCTGATCTGACCGTGGTCCGCTGTTTTTTGCGTGTAATGACGCGAACGCCGCATCACGCGAGTACGCCTAAGGTGCTTTAACAGCTCTTTTTTCAGTGCTCCGCGCGTTTGGATGTACAAGCTGCGGTAGATGGTCTCGTGTGACACGTGTTGATACTCATCGCCTGGGTACGTTTGTTTTAGCCAGCCCGCGATCTGAGCTGGCGCCCACCACCGCTTAAGCTTAATCGCGACAAGTCGAGCTAACGGGCGGTTCTTCACTAGTTTACAGGTCTTGGGGCGTTGAGCTCGACCCCACGCTGCCTGGTCAGCCGTGTTTGCTCGATAACGATGCTGGCCGCCGTTGCGGAGGATTTCTCGGCTCACGGTTGATGGTGATCGGCCCAGTGCAGCGGCTATTGAGCGAATGGTCTGACCCGTCACAAGACCGCGGGAGATTTCTTCGCGTTCCGCCAAACTCAGTGCTATCGAGGCCCGTTTTTTCTGCGCTGGGCGAATACCGCCGGTTCGAATCAAAATACTCGCGATGGAGCCGTGAGTGCGATCGAACAGCTTGGCGATGGTCTCAAGGGAGTCCCCTTTGCTCCATCGATCCCACATCAGGGCCTTATCCGTTTCGGTGTATTGAATCCTCGGTCGTCTTTTCATCTGCAACACTCCCTCTTAGGGCTAAGAGATTAGTGTGTTGCGCCGACCAGTTGAATCCGCAGGACATAGCGGCCATCGACAGCCTTGATCATCCGTTTCGGTGGCGAGGACTGCTTCACCGAATACTCGATCCCGCGAAGTAAAAACCCCGCTTTTTCTCTCCCTCCGCGAGGCTTTTTATGCGTCTCGGTGGTATAGTTAGGGCTGTATATATATACAGTTATAGAGCTGTTCTGAGATACCTCTTACCAAACGCACACCGACCATTCGAAGGATAAGAACCATGAACCACTATCAACCAATCCCGCTGCAAGAACTGCAAACTATACGCCACGATTCTCCCTTGTCCCCCGTGGTTCGATTAGGGTCCATTGATGACCTAGAAACAGCGCTTGCAGACAGTTGGTTAAGCGTCACGCAAGCCACCTATCGGTTTCTGGTGTTGCTGCGTGAGTTTGAGATGCGCCAGGGCTGGCGTGCCTACGGTTGTAATGACTGTGCGGAGTGGTTGGACTTTAAGTTGAAGATTTCTCGTAAAACGGCTTTGGAGAAAGTGCGTGTTGCCAAAGCAATGTGGTTTCTGCCGAAAATTGATGCTGTGTTTAAAGAAGGTGCGCTTTCCTATTCTCAGGTCCGGGCGCTGACCCGTGTGGCTACTCGGGAAAATGAGTCGGATTTAGTAGATCGAGCACTCACTACCACTGCCTGTAACTTGGAAAAGTACTGTCATCGGCTACGATTGGGAGAAGTGCAAAGCGGTGAGCGTGAAGCCAGGCGACAGCATGAGAAC
>JBNMMV010000195.1:0-7737 GCA_051270205.1 Limisphaerales bacterium | reverse complement strand
TGAAACGATAGTAGAGCCAAACGGCGTGTTGAATGACAGAAGGCGGGAAACGATGTCGTTTGTATAGGTTTTGCATCCTGGTATGTTGCCAGAGGAGCGGTTAACTTGTCAGTACCGTCCCAGTCTATGTTGGTAGTGCGTGGACTCAATATTCCGGAGAACCGGATGGAAAAGCACAGTGTATTGTAGGTGTGTATGGCGAATTAGTAGTCACACTGGAATTGGGGTTTGGAACAACCCGCGGCAATGTTGTTGCCAACCATAGTCGTTGATATTCGCGTTTTTTTTGAGGATCAGATTCTCGGCGATGATACTTTTGATGCCACCGGACTTGAGCGATCTGGCGGCTAGCACCGATAGATGAATGAAAAGCAGAACTAGGGACCTCATACCGCCTATCCTAGATAAGTATCTGGGTGCTACAAGACTGCTATTTTCTTTGCTATGTTGCAGCGGTTACCAATTCGCCATGCACACCAAACCTAGGATTCAACTTTTTGTTGATTGTGATGGAATCAATTCTTGAAATCGAACCTGTGATCCGCCTCGGATGTTTCTTAGGCATGCTTGCCTTGATTGCGTTATGGGAAGTAAAGCTACCTAGGTGTCAGCTGCTGCATTCCAAGCGCATACGCTGGTTGGGCAATCTGGGAATGATGCTGATTAACACCGGATTGTTACGGATTTTGGTTCCGACCGCGGCCGTTGGTTTTGCACTCGTCGTAGACGAGGCGGGATGGGGGTTGTTGAACCAACTCCCGATAGCGAATTGGGCAATCTTCGTTATAGCCGTGATCAGCCTCGATCTAGCGATCTACCTACAGCACATCCTGTTTCATGCCGTGCCGGCCCTATGGCGGATACACCGCATGCATCATGCCGATCTTGACTTCGATGTAACGACAGGTTTGCGGTTCCATCCGATCGAAATCTTGCTCTCCATGGGAATCAAACTTGGCGTGATTGCTGTTCTAGGCGCGCCGGCCGCCGCCGTGTTGATGTTCGAAATTTTGCTAAATGCAACGTCCATGTTTAACCATGGGAACATACGTTTACCCGTTAACGTTGACCGAGTTCTGCGTTGGTTTGTCGTCACACCCGATATGCATAGAGTGCATCACTCAATTACGCCGACTGAGACCAATAGCAATTTTGGGTTCAATCTCCCTTGGTGGGATCGATTACTAGGGACCTATCGTGCACAACCCGTTGCTGGGCACGAAGGCATGACCATCGGTATCGAGCAGTTTCGAGATCCACGCGATCTCGGGATGGATCGGATGTTCATTCAGCCGTTTCGAGGTGACGTGGGTGATTATCCGATTAATCGAGGCGGGAGCGAGTGATGATGTTGCGCGTTACCACGCCGCGCCTCACGTTCTAAATCGCCTACGCCGTCCAACATTTTTGTTGATCTCGATGCCGAACCTTGGATTTCGCTACTTAAGGTCGACGATGGCGTTGATGAGGTCTTGTGATTGTCCCTTGGGGCTAGGCCGTTTGTTGCCCTTGTTGGAGAACAGACGGCTGGGTACTGACAAGTTAACTTTTCCCATGGGATAGGGTTACACAATACACATGGTTTTTGCCTTTTCTCGAACGGATATCCCTACTTTCATGTAATTTCCTGCCGCATTTGACGCCATATTCCCACTTTCTGAAAGACGAAAGCGTTAACTTGTCAGTACCCTCACAATGGCGCTTGGCGCTGATTGGTGTATGGCCGCTCGGCCATTTATGTTTGCTCTGGGTTGCCTGCAATCGCAAAAATGTCATGACAATACTTGCCCGGTTGGCATAGCAACACAGGATCCTGGGCGTGCAAGAGGGCTAGTGGTACCCGAAAAAGCAAACCGTGTAAAAAATTATCATGCGGGGTCAATTAAGTCGCTAGCAGATCTTGCCTCAGCGACTCGACTTGGTGCACCCCATGAATTTCGACTGCATCATTTTTCTAGACGCTTAAGTGATTTGTCTGCGATCACCCTCGATCAGTTCTATCCACAAATGGTGCCGGGGTCACTGCTAGATGAAAGCGCGCCAGATGACTGGCAAAGCGCATGTTCGCATTCCAGTGCTGAGAATTTCGCGTAGCCGCTTGGAATGTTGTTAGGTTATGGGCGAATTAGCGGGCAAGACGCTGGCAGAGACGAATATTCGCCATCGAACTAGCTGTAGCGTGAAGCCGCGTTTTTAGAGCTTGTTGCAATGCAATCTTCTACGGTGTTCCTTTCATGCACAGCAATCTCTTCTTGTGCCGCCGATCTCTTTGATTCGGGCGATATGAACGCACGCTTCCTTCTCATTAATGTCGCGACTTATCTAATTGAGAGGCATAGGCTGTAGAGCCCGCATGAGAGGTTAAGCGCAGTTGAAGAGTTGTACAAACAAACAATGAAGCGAGGAACAGCACAGTGGGGGACTCGATAGCACTCCTGACGGGTAGCATGAATCCATTCACAAAGGGGCATAAATATGTCGTAGATACGGGCCTACTGATATTTGATCACGTTTTTGTAGGTATTGGCATTAATCCAAACAAAACTGATGACGTGACCCTGTTCTCGCGGGAGCAAAGAATTTGGATGTGTAGAGAAAGCCTGGTTGAACATGGAGATCGCGTGAGCGTTGACTTCTTTTCAGGTGCTTCCGTCGATTACGCCAGCAAAGTGAACGCCACCGCCATGATCCGCGGCTTACGGGATGAAACTGATCAGGCTTATGAAGCGAGCATATCACACGCTAATGCATTGATGTCGGAATTGGAGCATGGCCGGCTCATTCCTACGATCTATATTCCGTGTCCGCCATCGCTTACCGAGATTAGCTCTTCACGCGCTCGTGAATTGATTGAACTGCGGCGAAGTCTCGAAGTGTTGCAAAACTATTTGCTGCCCGCTGTTGTTGAGATGATTGAACGAGAAATTTATTCACATTAGCAAAAAGCACTGAACTACATATGGCCTATAAACACATTTTAGCAACTCTTGATCTAGACGAACCGAGTGATACCGTGCTCAGTCGAGCGACTGAATTAGCAATTCAGCACGATGCCAATCTGACGGTCATCTCCATCCTGCCACTGGTAGAACCGTTTTTGTCTGGGATTGACTTGTTGAATAGTAATGAAATCGTTCACACAATCGCTCGTGCTGGTATCGCACGATTGAAATCGTATATTCAGCCACGCATAACTCGACCACTTATGGAGCGAACCAAGTACCGAGCGTTTGCAGGTTCGCCGGAGACATCAATCACGAGTTATGCATCCAAACATGAGTGTGACCTTATCGTCGTCGGAGCGCACGATAGACACGGCCTCGAGTACTTTCTCGGGACAACGGCATCTGCGGTCCTCTATAGAGCGGATTGTGATGTGATAGGGATACGTGATCGCAACATCAATGAGCCCTATAAGTCGGTGGTTGTTGCTGTAGATGGGGGCGATCAAACGCGATCAATATTGGACAAAGCCGCCACCATTGCAAACAAGCACAAACGCCGAACAATCGTCACTGTCATTCGTCCGTTGGCGCTCGACTATCAGTTTGAGAACCTAGGATGGGAAACTGACAAACTGACTGACCTGACGAGTGATCTGGAACGTTCACTGGTACTACAGATAGAAAACCAAGTCAGTAGCAGTCGATTGTCTGATCTGGAGGTTCATACGCGGAGAGGAAAGCCATCTACCGAACTGAAAGCGTTTGCGAAAGAACAAAAGGCAGATCTCATTGTAATGGGGTCGGGGAGTCGGCATGGCCCGGGATGGATGATTGGCTCAACGACGCACAATTTACTTCACGGTGTGAGTTGTGACGTGCTTGTTATTCGACAGTCGAAACCACGGACTGAACAATAGATATACTGACCAAGGGTAGTACATTATGTGCCGCGCCAAGTAACATGAATGACCTAGGATCAACAGAACCCGATTCGTCTGGAATTCTTTGGAGCGTTCATGTCGATAGCCAGGGTAAAGGGACAGCGCATTCGACGGACACCATTGCGACGGTGGGGGTGCTGACAAGTTAACGCTTTCGTCTTTCAGAAAGTGGGAATATGGAGTCAAATGCGGGCATTAAATTACATGCAAGTGGGGATATCCGTTCGAGAAAAGGCAAAACCATGTGTTTTGTGTAACCCTTTCCCATGGGAAAAGTTAACTTGTCAATACCGATAAACTCTATAAATAGGCGCTCCGAATCTATTGGACTATCCTGCGTGATTGCTTCATTTTGAACTTTCGTAGGCACCAATGAATGGTCGCCTAGGCGATACACTCCATTACCGGGTAGAAATCAGTCATGGCCGAGCTTGCTACAGTAGATGCAGATTCATTGCGTTTGGACCAGATAGACGTCAGCGACCCGTCCATTTATCAGTTTGACTGTTGGCAACCTTACTTCAAACGGTTACGCCAGGAGGCACCGCTTCACTATTTTGAATCAAGCAATACCCATCCGTTCTGGTCGGTGACCACCCATGAACTGATCAAACAGGTAGATGCCAACCATGAGGTCTTTTCCTCAGAAGTGGGTGGCATCACGATTCAAGACCAGCCTGCACCCGAGGCCCAGCAGGAGACCGACGTTGTTATTGAAAACTTCATCGCCATGGACCAGCCAGAGCATGGCGTGCAGCGGGCAACGGTCTCGCCGACTGTCGCGCCCACCAACCTGAAGAATTTTGAGCCACTTATCCGGGAGCGCGTGGCGGACATTCTCGATAACCTGCCTGTCGGCGAGACGTTCAATTGGGTAGACCGTGTATCTGTAGAGTTGACGGCACGCATGCTGGCCACCCTGTTTGATTTTCCCTATGAAGACCGACGTAAGCTGATCCATTGGTCGGACGTTACAACCACCGTTCCGGAACTGACCGGCGATGATGAAATAGACATGGCCGGACGTAAGGCCGCCTTGATGGAATGTGCCGAAACATTCACCGCTTTGTGGCACGAGCGCGCGGCCAGCCCACCGAAATTTGACTTGATTTCCATGCTGGCCCACGGCGCAAACACGAAAGCCATGATTAACAACCCGATGCTGTTTCTGGGCAACATCCTGTTGTTAATCGTTGGCGGCAATGACACAACGCGCAACAGTATCTCAGGTGGTGTGGTGGCCCTGAATCAGTATCCAGATGAATACCAGAAGTTGCGAGAAAATCACGGTGTGATTCCGAATATGGTGGCCGAAATGGTGCGCTGGCAGACACCCGTCATCCACATGCGTCGCACCGCTCTGCAAGACTTTGAGTTAGGAGGTCAACAGATCAGTGAAGGTGACAAAGTCATTATGTGGTATCTGTCAGGCAATCGAGATGAAACAGTCTTCGCAGATGCCGACAGGTTTGTAGTTGATCGCAAAAACGCGCGAAACCATGTTGCCTTCGGCTTCGGCATTCATCGCTGCATGGGTAACCGTCTGGCAGAAATGCAGCTGCGAGTACTCTGGGAAGAGATCATGCTGCGCTTCAAAGCGGTGCAGGTCGTGGGGGAGATTGTCAGGCTGCCGAATAACTTTATCCGCGGCATCGCCGATGTACCTGTTCAACTTATCCGGAAGTAGCCAGTAGATGATCACCATACCTTCTATGAGCAATCTGCTCGCGGGCCTTATTCAGAACTTTGAAAAAGTTGAGGATGCGGCTCCAGACGAAATCAAGCAATTGTTGACACCGGCGTTGTCTATTCTGGATCGTGTCAGCAGCGAATGGTACTGCTGGGGGGCTCTGCTCGAAGAGGACAACGCGGATATTCGTGAGACGCTTAAGACCATCGGCGTGGCCCCACCGCCTCAGGCAGCCGAGCATACCGAGTGCGGTTCTCTGAATTTCATTCAAGCATTGGAGGAGAACAACCGCGAGCTGAAAGACGCCCTGGTCGACGCCATTGAAACCTTTGACCTGCCTGTGCCTTCCACAGCTGCCGCAGACCTGCAGCAAATCGATGCAACCGTGTTAGCGCTATTGCGGCGCATGCTGCATCGGGAAAATCGCGTGCCGACACCACCGGCGCGTACTTCGTCGACTTCTGGCAACCTTGCCAGTAGCTCGCTTTCTCCTGCCGAGCTGGAGAACATCCTGGTGCAATTTCTGCAGGCAGAGATGCCCGATGCGTCAGGCATTGTGCTGAGCAATCTTGCACCCATCGCTGGTGGCGCGTCTCGGGAAGCCTGGGTGTTCGACGTTACATGGGCGTCCTCGGGCGAGGCATGTTCCGAAGCCTGCATCTTTATGCGCGAGCCGGTAGCCAGCGTTCTGGTGAGCGATGAGAGCGCCACGGTAATCAATGGCACCCGTCGTACCGTTGCCGCCGAGGTGCGGGTGGTCGATGCCATGGCCAAAGCAGGATTACCGGTGCCCAGCGTCTTGTGGCATGACCCTGTGGGGAAGTGGCTGGAGCGTCCGTTTTCTATCTCAGGGCGATTGCCAGGCAGCGCCGATGCCGCACAGATTCAGGGTGAGCATGCGGAAGCACTGTTGCAGCAGTACGTAGATATTCTGACGCAAATACACGAACTGGATCCACAGCAGCTGCAGTTAGATTTTTTAGGGAAACCTACCGCTGAGAGTGCCGCGCGAGAGCAGGTTGAGCAATACGAAGGCAATTTCATTCGGCAGCGACTCGAAGCCTTCCCCGCTACTACTTACATCATTCGTTGGTTAAAGAAGCATGCGCCCTGCGCCGGTAGAATCAGTGTGGTCCATGGAGATTATCGATTAGGAAATTTCCTGTTTGAAAAAGACCGTATGATTGCCATTCTGGATTGGGAACAAGTGCACATCGGTGACCCAGTCGAAGAAATTGCTTTTATGTACTGGCATGTCTGGTCGCTTGAAGCCCTATGCCCCATTGAGGACTTTGTTCGGCGCTATGAACAGGCAGCAGGCTACCAGCTGGACCGTGAAGCCCTGGCCTACTATCGCGTTCATATTGAATTCAAAATGCTGGTGGTGTTGTTTACCAGCCTGAAGTCATTTTTCGCCACAGCCGAACGACAGTTGCACTACGGCAGCGCGCAAACCCCGGAAATGATTCGTGAGGCCCAATTGCGGGTGATTGAAGCGCTGTATCAGGGCGGACCTACAGTTGCGTTTGACGCCTACCAAAAATCAGAATAAGGAGTTACTGCTGTGGCTGAACTGCATTTATCACAAGCCCCGTCGGCCTTCGACACACGCCTGCTGCTGCCTGCGGACCCCGATCAGTTTGGGCCTGAGACACGGCGATTGCTGATACGCTCCGGGGTGATGCTTCTGGGTGTTGCCGTTCTCGGTTCGATCATGGTCTTTGGCTTCGACGATCCAATGTGGCGTGCCGCCGGGTTGTCTTTAATTTTCCCTGGGGGCGGTTTTCTTTACAGCGCGTGGCCGACTTTGTTTCTGCTCTCGCTGGTGGGCATGGCCTTTGCGGTGTTGCTCTGGTGGGGGCTGAGTGCATTTTTCGCGGTCCCCCTGATGTGGTTTGCAACGGCCGTGGGTGCCGCCTTGATCGCCGATGGGCCACGACTATGGACTGATCCTGGCGTCACCTGGACCTGGGCGATACCCGTCGTGTTTGCCCTTGCGTTAGCCACCGCAGCAATAGCGCTGATACGTAGTGTAGTGTTGCACCGCCGTAAAGTGGCGTCGATAGCCGCTGCCAATGAATACCTTGCCGTGGCTTCAGAGCCGCAAGCCCTATGCAACCCCATTGAGCCGAATGAACTGGATCGGGAGCTGCTGGCGTGG
>JBNMMV010000194.1:0-7763 GCA_051270205.1 Limisphaerales bacterium | reverse complement strand
GAGGAAGCCCCATCTCTCCAAATATCGCCTTAATGCGCGGATCGATGCGTGGATCTTCGGTAATTTTTGGATTCGGCATTGGTTCTCACCCCAGTGAAATATAATCATAGATGTTAGCAGGGCTATGCAGGTCGGCATAGCCGCATTGCTTTCAAAGCAAGTGTTGTTCAAACGCATGGGCTAGCTTATAGAGCAGTGCTTCATCAAAGTGCCGACCCACCAACATCATGCCAATTGGCAAATCGTCCGCCACACCGCAGGGCACGCTGATCGCCGGGTGATGTGTGTTGTTGAACACGCTGGTATTTGCCAGTGGCCCAAACGCTAGACCCACTACTTCTTCTGGTGACGCATCAGGTCTCGGTAGCGGTGTTGCCTTCATCGGGGTGGTGGGCATGATGAGTACATCAACATCTGTCAGAGCTTTGTTGTAGTCCTCGCGGATTTGCCGCACGCCCTGCTTTGCACGTGCGACCAAGGAGTAACCATGGCGCCGTCGCAACAACTCACCGGAAATGAGCGAAAACTTCACATTCGCAGGCAATTCATCCGCTCGCTCTCGCCAATGGCTCTGGTGTTCAATGTAACTCACCGGAACAGAATCCGGTCGTTCGATCAAACAGCCGTCCAGGCTAAACATAGACGTGGTGATCGCCTGGGTTGCACCGAAGGTGATCGCACCAGCCTGAGCATGAGCAGGAATGGAAATTTCCATCACCGTGGCACCCAGCTCAGAGAATCGATTTGCTGCTGCGCGAACCGTTGCGTCTACATCTGCTTCTGACGAAGGCAATCCGAAACCTTCTGCAACGATACCGACACATATACCCGTCAGGTCACGAGAACCCAGCGCATCGGTGTAGGCGACCGGTTTATCTGGCACGTCGATCTGGCGCGTATCCTCGCCGTCTTTGCCCGCTAGCACTTCCAGTAGTAGTGCGTTGTCAGCTACGGTTGCAGTCATTGGACCCGTGTGGTCAATGCTCGGGTTCATACCCAGGATCCCGGTATAGGGCACGAGCCCCCAAGTAGGCTTCATGCCGACAATTCCGCTGAATGACGCCGGCATGCGAATCGAGCCACCCTGATCGCAGCCGATAGCCAAATCGACTTCACCCGCAGCAATGAGCGCTGCTGAACCTGATGAACTACCCCCGGCCGAGTGGGACGGCTTACGTGGGTTGCGCACGAAGCCGGTAGCACTGGTATGGCTGCCACCGGAAAAACAGTAGGCCTCGCAGACTGACTTACCAATAATAGTTGCACCAGCGTTGAGCATACGAGTAACGATCTGCGCATCAACATCGGCAATGTAGCCATCAAGAATCGAGGTGCCATTCATGAGTGGTACGCCTGCCAGCAGCAGATTGTCTTTGACCACCACGCTCTTGCCCGCTAGTTTGCCTTGCGCCGCACCGACAAGGTTCGTGCGCACATACCAGGCACCAAATGGATTCTCTTCTGGCTCGGGATAACGCCATTCGCGCTCTATTAACACGGGGGGCGAAGCGCCCAAGGCTCCACCGGCTTCTGCAACAGCCATGTTTGCCTCCACAAGTCCCTTGTAGAGACCGGCGTCTTCACCTGACATACCTAGGGAGACCATGACCTCGACCATTTCTTCATCGGTTATTGAAACACTCATGTCCACTCCCAGCGGTAAATTGTTAACAATAATTTCTCCTCGTCCGCATCATCCATTTCCTGTGCTGCATCCCCCAACAAAGGATCAAGCTGGCCAGGCAAAATACCCCTGATACCCCCACCGTCTATGGACAATATCCTTATTGGCTTTTTCTTTGCTCGTGTGGGCATGGTCGTCACCTTGGTTGAAGTTTTAAGAAATTACTCCATCAATGTTGTAAGTCAACCGAACTTAAAATACACCTGACAGAATTAGAATCCCAAGCCCGTGCCGAGGCTGACTCATCCACCGCTATAGATGCGTACCTGGCGGGGCTAGATGCAGAACAACCGGCAACGAAATTGCTGAAGCCGGTACTTGAAAACGAGTCAGCGAGCTGCAAGAGCAGCTCGCCATAGTTCAGGCACAGGCAGCACTGAAGCGCCTTCCGAAGACCACTCTGAAGTCCTTAAGAACTTACTACAGCAGTTCACAAAGGACAGCCGGGAAATGATGCAGTGCATTCAGGAACTGGAGAAAGAAAATGCCGAGCTCAAAGCCCAGTTAGGGGATAACGAGACGCCAGAAACTGAAGTTGAATTGACGGACGTAGCACCAAGCGTCAAGGACAACGCCGCCTAAATCCTACTGACGCGCGATTCGATAGATAGGCGCTGAGGTCTCTACAGTTGATCTGAAGGGGTTAATGTCTAGCCCACCTCGTCGTTGAAACCGGCCGTACACCGATAGCGATTGCAATTCATACGCAGCGCGTAGATCGCAAAATATGGTCTCAATGGCGGTTTCGTGAAAGCCAGGGTGGTTGCGATAGGAAACCAGGTACTTCAATAAGCCTGCTTCATCTATGGGGGGGCCGGAATATTCAATGGCTACTGATGCGCAGTCGGGTTGACCTGTCACTGGACACAACGTGCGAAACAAGTGGGTGTACACCGCTTCACGCACATGTGTTTCAGATTCTGCTGGTACTAGTAGATTGCCATCTTTCTGATACACCGTACAGCGAACATCCTGCTCATCCAGGCACCGTCCAGGCATTTGCCCAGTGGTAGATTCCATATGCGCGATATCAAGTAACTCAACCATAACTGGTGCTCTAAATCCTACTGCTAGATCCTGATCCAGCGTTTTCAGAACGTCTGCACGGCTTGCAAATTTGGTATTGGCAAAGCTCATTAAGTAGAGTTTTAACGATTTGCTTTCAATGATGGTTCTTGATTGGCAAGCAACCCGCAAACGCAAACCGCAGCTTATTGGTTTGCCTTGGGTATTCACCCAAGAAAACTCATATGCGGTCCAAACATCTTCACCGACCAGTGCGTCAGCATTAATACCGGCTTCTCGGCGGGTAACCTCACGAGGAATAGAATTTAGCAACGAAGGGGTATAGGTATCCACATAGGCACTTTGCCTACCTAATTCACCTGCATCAAACGCTTCCGTCGACACCAACAAAATTCCTTCTATCTATCAGATTATGTCACTGCACACGTTAGCAAGCCTATTAGAAACCTCCAGCCCCCGCCGATAAACGGTATCGTTCCACTGCCCAAAGCTCCCAGAAACCTATAATCTGAGCTCTACGACGAAGTAGGAGCGTGAATGTTAAGTATCAGCTCGACCCTGGCCGAATGGGCTTGGGGTCCATGGCTATTGATACTCCTTCTGGGTGGCGGCTTCTACTTCCTAGTTCGGTCAAGGTTCTTACCATACCGCCACCTAGGTCACGCATTTGTCCTGCTCTCGGGCAAGTATGACAATCCCGAAGATCCGGGTTACATCAATCATCGTAAAGCCCTCAGTACAGCCCTAGCCGGCACCATTGGCATGGGTAACATTGCAGGCGTCGCGCTGGCCATCCAGATTGGTGGACCAGGTGCAATTTTCTGGATGTGGATGACTGCTCTGCTGGGTATGGCCACCAAGTTTTTCACCTGCAGTTTAGCCGTTATGTATCGAGGCCGTGATTCCAATGGTGACCTCCAGGGTGGCCCCATGTATGTGATCCGCGAAGCGTTGCCCAAAAAGTGGCGCTTCTTAGCCTACATGTTTGCCATCGTTGGCATGATAGGCAGCCTCCCGGCGCTGCAAACCAATCAATTAGTGCAAGCCTTACGTGACTTATTGTTCATCGAGCAAGGCTGGCTTGCTCCAGATGCGGACGCCACCGCTATCAATCTTGGCCTTGGCGTTGGTATCGCGGTCATTACTAGCTTTGTCATGTTCGGGGGCTTGTTAAGAATTACCCGAATCACCGAAGCATTGGTGCCCATCATGAGTGTCTTGTATGTCGGTGGTGCCCTGGTTGCGATATCACTGAACATCGACGCCGTACCTGCGGTTTTCGCGTTAATAATCACCGACGCTTTCACCGGCGAAGCGGCAGCTGGCGGTTCCCTGCTGGCGATGATTCTCTACGGTGTCCGCCGTGGTGCGTTTAGTAATGAGGCAGGCATGGGTACCGAATCTTTAGCCCACGGTGCAGCAAAGACCAAAGAACCCATACGTGAAGGCATGGTCGCCATGTTGGGACCGGTTTTCGATACCTTGTTAATTTGCACGGCAACCGCTGTGGTTATCTTGTTGGCAGGCAATAGTCAGGACGGCAGCCAAGGTGTTACGTTGACTGCTCAGGCCTTCGCTATGCTGCTGGGTCCCACCGGTGCCTTCATCGTGCTGGTTTGCATAGTTTGTTTCGCGACCAGCACTATATTGACCTACTCTTTCTACGGCAGCCAATGTTCCAGTTTCGTATTCGGCGCGGGCTCAAAAAGAAAATACCATATGGTCTACGTCGGTTTTATCGTCGTTGCTTCGGTGTTGTCTTTGGACAACGCTGTTAACCTGATCGACACCTGCTTTGCGCTGATGGCGATTCCTACCATGACATCTGCCCTTTGGCTCGCCCCCAAGGTCACCGAGCAAGCTCGGCTGTACTGGCAAAAACTTTCGGAGACACAATGAGTTACACCCCGCTCCCTGCAGAGCTCGCACAACCAAAACCTGCAACGCCACACACCCAAGCGCACAACCAAGAGGTCGCGACAAGCTTGCCTTTTCACGACCGGCGCAGCTTCGAAAATGCCAGTCGTGGCTTTATCGCCACCCTCGATCCCCTGACACTGAGCAAACCTGGCGGCAAGGTGACCTATGACCTCAGCCAGTTTTCCTTTCTTGACGGTGAAGCGCCAGACACAGTAAACCCGAGCCTATGGCGCCAGGCGCAACTGAACGCGCAACACAATGGCTTGTACGAAGTGGCAGATGGCCTCTACCAAGTGCGTTCTTTCGACATTGCCAATATGACGCTGATTCGTGGTGACAGCGGTTGGGTGATTATCGACCCACTGACTTCATCAGAGTCGTCCAAAGCGGCGCTCGACCTTGCCAACCAACATTTAGGCGAACGCCCTGTTAAAGCCGTGGTCTACACCCACTCTCATGTCGATCATTTCGCCGGTATTTTTGGGGTCATCACACCGGAGCAGGCCGCCAGTGGTGAGATTCAAATAGTCGCACCAAAGGACTTTGTCGATGAAGCGCTCTCCGAAAACGTCATCGCCGGTAACGTTATGGGACGACGTGCGACCTATATGTACGGCAATCTGTTAAAGCCTGGACCCCAAGGAATTGTCACCACTGGCCTGGGTGCCGCCTTGTCTATGGGCACAACCGGCTTTGCTCCGCCCAACGACACCATCAATGAGACCGGAGAACGTCGCATCCTTGACGGTATCGAATTCGAATTTCAAATGACCATGGGCACCGAAGCACCTGCAGAATTTGTCTTCTATTTGCCACAGTTCAAAGCCCTGTGCATGTCCGAGATCACTTCACATCACCTGCACAACGTCTATACGCTGCGCGGCGCTCAGGTACGCGATTCGTTGGCATGGGCCGACCAAATTAATGAGAGCATCGATATTTTTGGAAGCCAGTTAGAAATTCAGTTTGCTAGTCACCACTGGCCAATTTGGGGTCGAGAAGAAGCAACTCAATATCTGGCCAAGCAGCGCGATCTGTACAAGTACATACACGACCAGACCATGCGTTTGGCAAATACAGGCTTTACCAAAGAGGAAATCGCGGAACAAGTTGAGCTGCCAGACGCGCTTGGTCAGGAATTTTCTAATCGCGGTTATTACGGCAGCGTGCATCACAACACTCGAGCTGTATATGTGAAATACCTAGGCTATTTCGACGGCAATCCCACCTCGTTATATCCATTGCCTCCAGCCGAGGCTGGTAAACGCTACCTAGAATTCATGGGAGGCGCAGATGCAGTGTGCGAAAAAGCACAAGCAAGCTTTGATACAGGCGACTATCGCTGGGTGGTAGAAGTCTTGAACCACATCATGATGACAGACCCAGAGCATGTTGAAGCCCGCGCGCTCTTAGCTAATGCCCTGGAACAGCTCGGTTACCAGTCCGAATCCGCTCCATGGCGCAATTTCTATCTTTGTGGCACTAAGGAGTTACGCGAAGGGTTACCTGAAAGCTCGGCCTATAAGGCAAGCTCAGGAATGGCCCAGGGCATGCCCATACCCCATGTGCTCAAGTTGTTGGCTGTACGACTTAATCCAGCGGCAGTCGACGGTTTAACCTTACAGCTAAATGTACAACTTACGGACCTCGATCAAAAATGGCTTGTTAGCATCGACAACAGCGTGCTCAACGCGTTCCCTGATCGCCACGCCGATAATGCCAACGTCTCAATCGTTACTGACGCAGCAAATTTCAAGCAATTGATGCTGGGCGCACGCGATGCTCAGTCTTTGCTAGACGATGGCGTCATGCAATTATCCGGAGACGCGCAAGTACTCATAGAACTACCAAGCCTCTTTAGCACATTCCCAAGACGCTTCCCGCTTATGACGCCGAGACCCGATCCCGAGTAAGCAGGGTCAGGCCAAAGGCTATAACAAACATACCAACACCAGCCATACTCAGATAAATTTCAGCCGGCGCTTCGGTCCAAATTAGATCAAGCTTGGGGCTGGCAACGAGTAATCCAGCCACTATCAAACCCACTCTGGCAACGACCAGGTCAATGC
Source organism: Limisphaerales bacterium (assembly GCA_051270205.1). Taxonomy (GTDB): domain Bacteria; phylum Pseudomonadota; class Gammaproteobacteria; order Pseudomonadales; family Azotimanducaceae; genus UBA4421. The sequence continues at coordinate 1,064 of JBNMMV010000194.1, read as the reverse complement.
GCCCGAGGCCCGTGACATAACCTTGTATGCCACCTACCAACAGCCAAATTCCCACCACAGCTTCTGCAATAGCTCGCACTATGTTTAACGTCTCACCCTGAAGAAGGTAAGTCGTGTCTAGTACAAAAATGAACGGCACCAGGTATATCACACTGCCTAATCGCATGGCCGCCAGGCCAGTGCGCAAAGGATTGGCTTCAGCAATAGACGCTGCAGCGTAGGCGCCCAGCGCTACCGGTGGGGTGATGTAAGACAACATCGCCCAATAAAGAATGAACAAATGCGCGCTCAAAGGCAGAAGGTTTTGCCCGACCAGCGCTGGAGCGAGTACAACGGCTAGGAATATGTAAGCCGCTGTCACGGTCATACCAATACCCAGCACAAAACTCGTCACCGCACCCATCAACAACAACAGTCCCAAGTCGTTACCGGCAATACTTAAAAGGTCGTTCACCAGCGTGCCACTGAGTCCGGTTACCGAAAGTGCCCCGACTATGAGTCCAACACCCGCGAGCACCACTACCAGCTCGATTAACAATCGCGCGACACTGTAGAGCAGTTCAAAGAACTGCGGTCCATTCATTCGATGTTTGGGTATGAGTTGGTTAATTACCAACAGTGCAGCAGTTGCATAATATGGCGCTAACGCTTCTCGCTGCAGCACCAGCAATAAAAATATGAGCAAGCCAAAAGCGCCAAGATAGAACCACCCTTCCTTAAAGGTGTCGGTGAGCTTCGGTATCTCCGCCTCTTCAAGGCCAGCGAGTTGCTCACGACCGGCGTAAGCATCAATTTGTAAATACAGCGAGACAAAGTAAAGCAGCGCTGGCACAGCTGCAGCCAATGCCACCTCTGCGTAAGGCACCTCAAGTAGGGTCGCCATTACAAAAGCAGTAGATCCCATAATGGGTGGCAACAACACGCCACCTGTTGATGCACATGCCTCGATGCCACCGGCAACCGTGGCGGACATACCTGCTTTTTTCATCGCAGGAATCGTCAGCTGGCCGGTGGTCATAACGTTCGTCACCACACTGCCGCTCATGGAACCCATGAGCCCGCTG
>JBNMMV010000193.1:0-7830 GCA_051270205.1 Limisphaerales bacterium | reverse complement strand
AAAACGTACACCAGTGTCAGTACAGCCAGGGCGTAGTAGCGATATGACTTCTTTTCGTACGCCTTTTGGGCCGCCTCTTCTTCGGCTGCTCTTTTTTGGCTATTTGCGCTCACTACTACTTTTCCCCATCTTCCAAAGTCAGCGCGCGATTGTGCCAGAGCAGCGCTTGTCTGTTAACGCCTAAACAGCGCCCTGGGTAAAAAAGTAGAGGTCTCAATGCTTCACACCTCGTGTGGCTAACCAAATAAGATGCCGTGCCCCCTTGCCAGCATGGGCGCGCACCTTGTGTTGTTCCACAGTAAACCCGGTTTTGCGTAACGCACCCACAAATCGGGGTGCGGGTGACGCTGACCAGACAGCCAAAGTGCCGTCTGGGGTCAGTGCGTGGTAGGCGTCCTCCAACCCGGCTCGGGTATAAAGTGCATCGTTGGCATCATGGGTGAGGCCTTCGGGTCCGTTATCGACATCCAGTAGGATGGCGTGGTAGCTGCCATCGGAGTTTTCAATCAAGTCCCGGACGTCTGCGACTTCGACGTTAACCCGAGCATCCTGCAAAGGTTGCCCGGCGCAATGTCCAATATAGCGTTGGTTCCAATCCACCACACCCGGCACTAGTTCGGCCACATCTACTGTCGCTGAAGCGCCAAGGCTTTGTAGCGCCGTTGCCAAAGTAAAACCCATGCCTAAGCCACCTACTAACACTCGAGCTGCAGCGTGGTTTGCGTAGGGTTCGCAAGCCAAACGTCCCAACGCGTCCTCTGAACCATGGGTGCGGCTGTTCATGAGCTCGCCGCGTCCAATAATACGTATCGAGTATTCATCAACGCGCCGCATCAAACGCAGCTCGCCGCCCTCGTTGGGTATCTCGGTGACTTCCAATTCTTCCCACCGATTCATCTTGTCGCCTCTAATGTTATTCAATGTGGCCGCCAGCTTTGGTGTAAAGTTCCTCCCAGTCAAGGCCAACAAGGGGTAAAGCAAATGGATGCGATAAGCTACGTCGATGCACTCAATGAGCACTACGGCTCAATGGGTTTCCCGCCATACGAATGGACGGTTAATGACTCAGCACCTTTGACCCGATTAAACAAACCCCTACAAGACTGTCGTGTCTCACTGTTGACGTCTGGCGGTGTGTCACATTGTTCGATGCCTGGTTTTGACGCTGATGCCAGAAACGATCATCGGCTAGACACGGTTAGCCAGGATGTTGATATAAAAGACTTCAATATCAATGACAGCTACTACAACCATGAGGATGCGGACCAGGACCTGAACTGCGTTTTCCCAGTCGAGCGGCTGCGAGAAATGGCAGCCGATGGCGAGATTGGTAGCCTGGCACCACGACTCTGGAGCGGCTTCATGGGGAGGATTTACAACCGTACTAAGGTCATTGAGGAATCCGCACCGGCGTTTGTCGAAAAGTTAAAGGAAGACGGCGTCGACATACTGCTCGCCGCACCCGCCTGACCTCTCGATCACCAAACCGTTGGTTTGGTATGCCGAGTCGTTGAAGAAGCTGGAATTGCCACCGTCTGTTTATCTACCGGTCGGGACTTAACCGCGCAAGTAAAACCGCCGCGCAGTTTGTTTGTGAACTTTCCAATGGGTAATAACTTTGGTGGACCGGGAGATGTCGATACGCAGAAGCGAATTCTGCGGCGCGGGCTCGACATGGTTGACGAAGTTGACGAAGGCGGAGCACTAGTAGACTGGCCGCAGCAATGGCACGAACCTGTCGTGTACTTTACTGGACGGCGCAAAGACCCAAAATAAAAATAAAAATAAAAATAAAAATGAAAATAAAAATGAAAGAGGGAGTTGCTCGTGTTAAGAAAAATACCAATCGCGCTATTGATTTTGGCCAATCTTCATGTCGCCTCGGCCGTCGCAAGCGTTGATGCGAATGACTGTCAAAAGCTGTACCGACTAACAGATCTTTCCTATGCCATCGAGCCGGGTAGATGGATAGCTGAGGACGATAATCTACCTGCCTATTGCCGCGTGCGCGGCGTTATCAATCGCGCAATACGGTTTGAGGTGACCCTACCGAAAGATTGGAATGGGCGATTCATGTTTTCGACTGTCGGTGGTTCTGCGGGCGAGATTGGTGATATCACAAGTCTGCTGAGCGATGGTTATGCGATGGCCTCTACCGATACGGGCCATGAGGGTCAAGGCAACTTCGATTTTTACAATCAACCCGAGGCGCTGCTCGACTATGCTTTTCGCGGCGTTCATCTTGCGGGGATTGCCGCCAAGAAAGTCGTTGAGCATTACTACAAGGACGATATTGACTATTCCTATCTGAGCGGGTGTTCTAATGGTGGGAGGGCAGCGATGCTGGAAGCAACCCGCTTTCCAAACGACTACGACGGCATTATCGCCGGCGCACCGCTATTCAGATTCGAAGAAATGGCGCCATGGATGTTGTCCGTGGGACGCGCCCAGGCACAACATCCGTTAACCAAAGACTCATTGCTGTTATTGGATAATGCTTCGCGCGAAGCCTGCGACGGTCTGGATGGTGTGGTAGATGGCGTGATCAATGATCCTAGACTCTGTACGCCAGATTTGTACGACGTCGCCCGACTAACGTGTGCAAGCGGACAGACAAGTGGCTGTCTGACTGAGGGCCAGGTGCAAACAGCGCTTACCGTTTACGGTGGGCTGAAAAATTCCAAAGGGGAGATTGTCGCACCCGGTGTGCTGCCAGGCGCTGAAGCTGCCGGTGACTGGGCATTCTGGCAATTACCTAACGAATTGATGGACGCAGACAGCGTGGTACTCGGTGCCAGTGAAATGTTGGCCTTGCTGATGCGCCATGATCCCTCTTTTGATCTTGACAAGTTCGACCCAGGCAACGATCAGGCTGTCATTAAAGAGGCGGTTGCCCCTCTGGATGTGCTTACCGCCGATCTCAGCGAATTCAAAGCCCAAGGGGGAAAATTACTCATGTACCAGGGCTGGAATGATTATCCGCTGCGACCCCAGCGTGCGATCGACTATCTAGCGGCCGTCGAGAAAGAAATGGGTGGTGTCGAAAAGACCGCCAAATTCTATCGGATGTTTATGGTGCCGGGCATGACACATTGTGCCGGTGGCCCCGGTGCGTGGCAGGCCGATTATGTGGCTGCGTTGACCAATTGGCGGGAGAAAGGCAAAGCACCGAAACGGATACTTGCTACACAGCCCGGACCAATGAATATGGCGTACCTGGCAGCCGACCCTGCGGTCGCACCAAAGAACAAATTTACGCGCCCGCTCTGTGTCTTTCCGAAGCTTGCCGCATACAAGGGTAAAGGTGACAATTCGGATGCAGCCAACTATAGCTGCACGGTGCCTTAAACGGTTGGTTCAGAGGCCAAGCACATCGCCAACACCACCGAAAAAATTCGCTCGCACGGCGTCGGTTTGACCAACGAGTTGACGTTCGAACACGGTAACCGGGTCATCAGTGCCTTCGACGTGGGGGTAGTCGCTTGAAAAACAGAGCAGCTCCGGCGGTACCTGGGCCAGTATCGGTCCGATTGGGTGGGTGGTCGGCAACGGCGTCACCCTAACCTGGCGCTGAAGATATTCGACTGGCGCTAGCGGCAAGGTATAACTTTCTCCCTCAACCAGGTTGCTTGGGCGACGATGGCCATCACTGATGATGTCGGGCAAGCGTCCGATGCTGGTATTCAAAGCACCAACAAGGACCGGCAGCCAGTCAATGCCAACCTCTTCGACCACAACCGTGAGGCCTGGGTGTCGTTCGAAGAGTCCGTCGAAGATCATAGCGGACAGCATCAGCTGAGTTCCTGAGTGTGAAGCGACGATACTTTGCAAAGTTGTAAAAGTGAGTACCGAATCGGCGCCGTTGTTAGCCCAGCCAGGATTAATTCGTTCGCGCGCGAATCCAACATGCGCGAAAGCCGCCATGCCAAGATCAACAGCAGCCGACCAGATCGGTTCGAAATCAGGATGAGTAATGGAGCGCGCAATATTCTGCTGGTGACCTGCGTAGCGACCTCCCGAGACGGGTGATTCAGGGATTGCAAAGGCTCGACTGCCCATGGCGCGCATGCGAGTCATCTCGGCGATCGACCATGCCACATCGTTGAAATCAACCTGGGTAACCGGAAAAAGACGGTCCGCATGAGACTTAACCTGCTCGCCTGCCCAGGAATTCCATGCAGCCCGAATTGGGTTTATCAAGTGGAATCGTCGCCCTGCCGCCGCCTGCATAATTGCACTTGGCAGGAACGTTGGGTTCAAAAATTGGCACTCGATACCTCGTTGGTCACAGAATGCGATGCGTGCATCAGCGTCGAAATAATCAGCCAGAGTTTGATCTTCATGGTTTTCGGGTTGGCGATCGTCGGTTATTTGCAAATGTTCCACAAACCCTGGCATGACATTGTCCCAGGGACTTGTGGGCTGCTGTTCTTCAGGCAACGCTTTGAACGCGGATGGGTAGCGTCCGAAGAGGTTGCCCGCGATTTCCATGAATCTAGCGGGTGGTCCAAGTTCAGCTGCAAGCTTTGGTTCAGTCCGGCTGATCCAGTCTAATGGCTCGTGTAGGTGGGCATCGACATCTATGATTCGCATTGGACTCTCTCCCGTTTCTGACCTGGTAGATTTAACCACGAACGTCTAGAATCGGATAGTTCGTTTGCAGTTTATGGGCGTCACCGTTAGGCGTCCCTATCAATCTTTAAGGGAGGCAACATGCATCGATCCATCTCTAGTCTCGTTTCTGGTCTGGTTTTCTTGATTTTTTCTACGACCCTCATTCCGCTCATAGCGTCGGCCGACATACCGCGTACCGCATCGGGCAATCCCGATCTGACGGGAACCTACGATGTTGCGACGTTGACGCCACTTGAGCGACCTGAGGAGTATGGCAACAAGGCGTATTTGTCGAAAGCAGAAGCCGACGCAATTCGCACCAAGCGGGCAACAGACAGTGCTGCAGCTAACGCCGCCAGCGAACCAGACAGGACAGCACCCCCCCCGGGCGGCGATGGTTCACCAGGCGCGGCAGGCAATGTTGGTGGCTACAATGCGTTCTGGCTTGATTTCGGCGATGAGCAGGCGACGCTCGATGGTAAATTCCCAACCTCAATTATCACCCAGCCCGCAAATGGACGTCAGCCGTCGCGAACTGTGGCGGGCATGGCGCGCATGGCCGCGTTCAGACTTTTGTTTAAAGAAAATACCGGCAGCGCATGGTGGCTCGGCGAAGAAGGTCCAGGACCCTATGACAATATGGAAATGCGGCCCAACGCAGAACGATGCTTGCTTAGCTTCGGTTCAACCAGTGGACCGCCGATGCTGCCGTCGGGTTACAACAACCTCAAGCGAATCGTGCAAACAGATACGCATGTGATGATTCTCGCAGAGATGATCCATGATGCTCGGGTCATCCGTCTTAACGGTGAGCATCATCCCGGCGAAGTGCGAGCGTGGATGGGCGATTCGGTCGGACATTGGGAGGGTGATACGTTGGTGGTTGATACCACCAATTTTGGTGCCAAACCCGCCCTAGGTGGCGCCAGTCCGGAACTGCACGTCATAGAACGGTTTACCATGACAGAGAGCGGCGACCTTAAATATGGTTTTACAGTCGATGATCCACAAGCGTGGGAAGAGCGCTGGAGTGGTGAATATCCATGGCCTTCCACATCCGACAAACTTTATGAATACGCATGTCATGAGGGTAACTATGCGCTCGGCAACATCATGCGGGGTGCACGCATACTTGAACGTGATGTCGAACGGAGTGGGTCAGCGTCCGGGGATTAGGCAGAGGCTTATACCCAGCGCGCATAGCGATCGAGCCGCCGTAGCGTCTCACTTTCGTCCTGCGGCGGTACTTGAAAAATGATGCGTTCAGCGCGCGTGTCACGAAATTTCGTCACCAGCTCGTCTTTTGGGGGCGCTGCGAAAATTGACACCGAAATGGAATCCGGATCGCGTCCGGCCTCTCGAGCGAAGTCGTCCAGTTTTTGCATTTTGGCAATTATCGCCTCCGCGTTGGTGGTAATAGGCAGCCACCCTTCAGCCACTCGGACGATTCTTCTTAAGGTGTGATCGGTTGCGCCGCCGAGAAAAAGTGGCGGGTGTGGATTCTGCGCAGGTTTTGGCCACGACCAGACATCGTCGAAGTGCTCAAACTCGCCGTGGAAGGTCGCTCTGTCTTCTGTCCACACTTGTTTGAGCGCTCGCATTTGTTCTTCCAGTTTTTTGAACCGGGTTGTGTATTCCACCCCATGATTTTCCATCTCTTCGCGGTTCCAGCCACCACCCAAGCCTAATAAAACGCGACCATTTGAAATGTGGTCCAGCGTCGCAACGGTTTTCGCCAAGGTCAATGTATGATGCTCGACTGCAATACAAATACCCGTTGCCAATTTTAGATTTTTAGTCACGCCGGCGGCGATGCCGAGTGCGACGAAAGGGTCCAATGTGTGACTGTATTCGAGCGGTAGATCGCCGCCAGCTGGGTAAGGTGTCGCCCGGCTCGCAGGTATATGGGTGTGTTCCGGCAGCCAAATTGAATCGAAGCCGCGTTCTTCTGCTGCGATGGCAAGTTTATCGATAGGCATGGAATAGTCTGTACAGAATGGAAAGAGACCGATACGCATGTTGCACTCCTGAGCTCAAATACAAAGCTCAAAGGTAACGTGAAAAAGCTCTGAATTCCATCGTCGCCTTTGATGCAACAAGCTGCAAAGAGTCAGGATAACGTTCGAGATTAGACGGGCGCGGTGGTTGACGCTTTGGTCATGCATGTTCAACACTGCCTACACGGAACAACGGGAGTGCAGAGATGACCGACAAAGAATCGTTGAACACCAATCAGATTTCCACGACCACGGCGGTTGCTGAATTGCCACCGGAAATGGCTCAGTTGCTCGATGGCTTAGCCCTACAACAGGGTGCTGCTGATCAACTTAGTCATGCGCGTGCCACTGTTCCCGCGCGTAAGATCGCGGCTACTGTGCCGGCGGAAGGTGCCGACGGTGTGTTTTCCCAATCCTGGTTCCCGATTTGCTTAGCGTCAGATATTCCGGTGGGCACAGTGGCGGGTTTTGATTTCTTAGACGGTCGAGTCGTCGCTTGGCGTGATTCCCAAGGTCTAGTTCATGTCACTAGCGCCTACTGCCCCCACATGGGTGCGAGCCTAGAAGCGGGTGAAGTGTTGGGTGATCGAATTCGGTGCGCGTTTCATCATTGGCAATTCGATAGTGATGGCCAGTGTGTTGAGACGGCCATAGGGGACCCGGCGCCTAGCCATGCTTGTTTGTTCGTATTCCCAACGCTGGAACGCTGGGACATTATTTGGGTTTTCAATGGCGAAGAGCCTCTGTATCAGCTTCCAAATTTCCCCTTTCCGGCGGAAAGCTTACTCTTTAAAACGTTGTCGCTCCCCGATCTAATGCCGGTTGATCCGTGGGTGCAATGTGCAAATACGCCGGACATTCAGCACATTAAAACGCTCCATCGAGTGTCTTTTGCAGATGACCCGTACGAGAGTGTGTGTTGGACGCCATATTCCATGGAGTATTCATTCGAGGGCTTTTTTGACAGCGGTACCGCGGCGACATGGGATGTCGGCGTGTTCGGAACCTCACTTTACTATCAAAGTGCTTGGTTGGACGGTCGGTGGTTCGGCTTTATGGTACCAATGGGCTTGCCGCGACCAGGCTCGACCCGCAATTTTCTGGTGTTGGCGGTTCAGCCAACGGATAACGCAGCAGAAGATGAACGCTTTCTTGATCTGTGTATGCTGACAGAACTCGGCATATTAGGGGAGGATATTGGTGTGCTGACAACCATGCG
>JBNMMV010000192.1:0-7850 GCA_051270205.1 Limisphaerales bacterium | reverse complement strand
GCGGCCAATTGAACCTGTACGTTAAGACGATCAAGGTTCTGGTAGAGCTGGTTTTTGTGGCTCTCATCATCGGTGAGAGAGGTCTCTAGGTCACTCAGGCGGTAACTGTCACCGACCACGTTGAAGGTGGGACTGTCTGTGCCAATGGCACGGGATACGAACACTGGGCTGACGTCGTAGTGAAGTTGGAACACCACATTGTCCTTGAATGACTCCACCATAAAACGGCCGCTATTTTGTGATTGGTAGATTGTGTCAGCTTGAAACAGATCGTTGGATATCTCGTCTTGGATAACCAAGTAAGATTTGAGGTAGCCGCTAAAATTGGTTTCCGCCATGACAGGCACAGCAACACCGCAGAAAAGGATAGTCAGAGCGATAGCTCTCACGGTGTGCGTCGTTCGTCCCGCTGGAGTTTGCCATCTTCTAAGTGAATTAGGCGGTCCGCGCGATCCATGATTTTTTGATCATGAGTTGAGAATACAAACGTCATGTTCATTTGCTGGTTCAACTCGCGCATTACTTCCAACAGAGCAATGCCTGTTGCAGAATCGAGGTTGGCGGTGGGTTCATCTGCGAGAATAATGTCTGGCTTAGATGCCATTGCGCGCGCGACAGCCACACGTTGCTGCTGACCACCGGAAAGTTGAGCAGGGCGTCGAGCGCCCAATCCCTCTAGTCCAACGAGTGCTAACATCTCTTTAACTCGCTCTTTACGCTGTTGTTCAGGAATGCTCTGCAACAACATAATGTATTCAATGTTCTCTTCTGCTGAGAGGACGGGAATCAAGTTGTAAGACTGGAAGATAAAGCCAATGTGATCCCGGCGAAAATCGGAGAGTTGGGTGCCAGACATGTTGGCGATGTTAGTACCCGACAGAAACACCTCACCTTGGTCTGGTTCGTCAAGACCACCGATTAATTGCAGCAGGGTAGTTTTTCCGGAACCAGAGGGTCCGATAATTGCCGTGAATTCACCTTCTTCGATGGTCACGTTGACATGGTCCAGCGCGGTAACCTTTGTTTCACCCGCGCCAAAAATTCTGACCAGGTCTTTGGTTTCAATCACGGTAGTCATCTATGAGATCCTATAGGGCTCGCTGTAGTGCGCGACTTGGCACAATACGGGAAGCGAAAATGGCAGGGTAAATTGCGGCGACGAGTGTCAGTAGGGTGACGTAGATCGGGAAAGCCACAAACTGGTAAGCGCGCAATTTGGTATACATGTTGCCGTCTATGGCTACGCCTGACATTTCGAATTCTCCCATTGGTACGCCGTTGGCCTCAAAGTAGATGGAGGAAAAATAGCCGAGCAAAATGCCAAATGCGCAAGCGACCAGGGCTAAGAGAAAGGCTTCGAACAACACCAGTGCTATGATCTGGCCAGGGGTTGTACCAATGGCTTTGGCGACGCCAAATTCGTAGATTCGTTCGTAGATCGACATAAACATAGAATTGATCACGCCGAGAGAGGTCAGTACAAACAAGACTGCCCCCACAATGGTCGAGGAGTAGTTGCTCATCTCGATCATGCCGCCAATAGATGGCTGTAAATCGGTCCAGCCTAAGGCTTCTATATCGCCTTGATTCAGGTTTTTCAGAGTGGGTGTTTCTCTACTTTTAGCATCGTCAGGGTTCTTAAAGCGTATAGCTATCTGATGCACATGTCCGTCCATACCCAATAGTGGCTGGGCTGCACTCAAATTGATAAACGCAAGGGACTCATCCATTTCGTCAGGACCAAATTCCAATAGGCCGGAAACCCGAAAAAGCTCCTGGGTGATTTCATTGGTATCCACTTCGGCCGCCGTAATGATGATGCGGTCGCCAAGCTCTACTTCCAAAAGGTCTGCCATTAGCTTGCCAATTAGAATCTCGCGTTTTTCACCGGTGAGGTAACTGCCTGCATAGATCGCATCGCGAATCTTACTCACGCCAAGTTCTGAGTCAGCATCCACGCCATACACAAGCCCCCCCGTGGTGTTGTAAGAAGACGCGATCATGCCACCAACGATGACCCGCGGAGCGTATCCAGAGACGCGCTCGTCTGCGGCAAGCACTGCTTCTATTGCAGCAGGGTTGTCTAAAAATAGTTCAGGTTCAAAGTTGTCCCTGAACCCCTTTTTGTTGACCTGGGCCTCGCCTTCTAGTGTATGGGTGATGCCGCCAACCATAACGTCAACCATGCCTAGCATGATGCCGTCTACGAGGATCAGAACCACGAGTGCGCTGCTGATTAGGGTGCACGTCAGAATGGTTCTACGCGTGTTCCTAAAAAGATTTCGCCAGGCTAGCTTAAAACTCAGCATCAGTGACTCCCCAACGCGACTCGGGGTAAAATTCTTGCTGCGCGCAAACCGGGCGGAATGCTAATAAGGGCCGCTGTTAACAACATGAACCCCATTGGCATCAAAAGTACGTAAGACGATATTTCTCCTTTCATGGTGTCGAAGACCACGCCACCCATATCGACTGACATGCTCAACTGCAAGCCTACTTCAGTGAACCATATGATCACCGGAAGAATCAGTGCAAAACCAACCGCCACACTGATGGCCGCTAGCATCACGGTTTCAATAAAGATCAGTCTGATCAGGTCAAAGGGGCGGCAACCGATGGACTTTAGAACGCCAAATTCTCTGGTGCGTTCGAGCACAGACATCAGCACTGTGTTGAGTACACCGATGAATACGATGAACACAATGAGTCCCATGGTGAAATGGTTGCCTTGCTTGTCAGACTGCATGGTGCGGTAGAAGGTGGCTTCAATCTCTTGCCATGGTGAGGCTTTTAATGTGGGCAGTTCGCCTTGCAGTTCTTCGGCCAAGGCAACGTTTGCGTGTTTATCTTGTGCCAGTAACGCGTATTCGTGGACGTCGGCACCTGTTGCTAGAAAGGTCTGGGCGACAGTTAATGGCAGGAACACGCCCAAGCGATCAAAAGAGGTTGTGTTACCGACAATGGCGGCAACAATAAAAATATCGTTTGCTATAGATCCGTCTGCGCCGCTGGATATGAGGACAAGTTCATCACCGAGTTCAAGGTGCAGGGTTCTTGCCAGTCCGGCACCTATCATGGCTTTGAAGTAGCCGTCTGCATCGGGTGTGGCATCAAAATATCTGCCGCTGCTCACCTTCTGCTTGATACGCGTCACGGAGGGTTCAAGGTCTGGATCAATACCAAATATTTGAGCGGGCGAAGTTTTGTCACTGCTGTAGGCAAGGGCGGCCGAGTAGACACGTGGTGCCCAGCCTGTGACGTCGTCATTCGCGCTGAGTACGGCCTCTACCGCTGCCCGATCTCTGATCGTTTTGTGAATCTTAGGTCGCTTAGCGTAGTCGTCTTTATGGATTTGAACGTGGCCTGTGTGATCTAGCGTAAAAATGTCGACAACGTTTGACCAACTGCCTTCCAGCAGAGATATTGAGAACACAAACAACATGTATCCGCCGGTCATGCTGAGGGCGGTCAGAATGCTGCGACGTCTTTGCCGCAGAATGTTCCTGAATGCCAGCTTCAAGGTCAGCATGCTAGAACCGAGCCTTGAGGTTTCTCATAGAAAAGGTCTGCTCGGTGATCTCTGGGGGGTTGAAGGTGATGCTCTCGTAGATGACCAAAGTGCGATGGCCTTCCTTGTTCAGTGGTCTCATCTCGAGAATAGTCGGCATTAATCGGCCACCAAATTCCTTTGGTTCACTGAACGACATCAGCCGGATTTTATCGCCGTCCTCATCGAAGAAGGATTGCGACACGGGCAGTAATGGTGATTTTGAGACCACGTACTCGATTTTCCCCCACACCGTCACAGTTTGTTCTGTTGGCGTCAGTGTGAATTGATATTCGGTGTCGGTTTCGTCCATCGTAATGTCATAGGCATCGATGAGCTGAGTTTCTTTCACCAGATCGTCGTTGGTGAAATCGCTGCCCATCCATGATCCCATCATCATCGAAGGCGGTACCTTTATGACTTTGTTGATCTTCGGAAAGTAATTCCACATTTCCACATCGCGCTTTAAAGTCGCGATGCCGCGGTCTTTTTTCGGTGAAAGGATGCGGAAGAAGCCCAGTTCCTTACCCATACTTTGTCCGCTCATCTGCATTGTGCGTTTATATTGCGGCGTTTCCACCACCATGGTCAGCTTCGCGTCACTAGACTTACCGCGATACAGTTGTTCCATTTCGTCAATGATGTCTCGGGGGCTCTTGTCTGCCCCGTTGGCATAGGCAAATGGACAGAGGGTTAAACAGACTAAAAGAATAAGCCGCACGGATTAGTTCTCCTATTGATTACGTTGTTGCAGTTCTTGAGTGAGCAGTGATATCTGCAACTCGAGCTTTTTAATTTCTCGCACCGTTGTATTGTGGTTCATCTGTACCCAGAGCCATAGCATAGTGGTGCAAGCTACGCCCATGCAGATCAGTGTTGCGGTTCCATATGCGATCATCGCCATCATGGTTTCTTGTTGGAAAAATTGATAGACGCAAAAATAGAATATCAAGCCGGCTGTAATCATTTTGATCGCCCCGGAAATATTCAAGAAGCTGTGGCGACCTTTGAAGGTCGCCATTATTTCTTCAGTCAGCGAGGGTTCCTGAATGCCGCCGGGCAGATCTGTAGCAGCTTGCAAGGCTTGGCGAATCTTTGTGTCCAGATCGTTCATCTTTTATTTCCTCCGGGGCCTGTGCCTCGAAAATCTTCCTGAATTTTTCTCTACCATGGTACAGCCTGGATTTTATGGTCCCCTGAGGTTTGCGTAAAATCGAGGCGATGTCCTTAACTTCAAACTCTTGCAAATAGTGCAATGCCAGCACCGCACGATGTTCAGGTGACAATTGTTCCAGCACCCACCACACCTGCTCATGGACCTCCAGTTTCCGCATGCTGCGATTATCGGCGATGTCGCTTGCGTCTTCGTATACACGCACCCGCCGCAGTGCATCTAGGCACTGGTTGTTGATGATCCGAAATGCCCAAGCAGGGAACCTTAGAGGGTCCCGGAGTTTAGGCAAGGAACGGATGATCTTGATCCATGCATCCTGTATGACGTCCTGTGCAGTGTCTGGATTACGCGTCATGACAGAGGCGTAACGCAGGAACGGCGGTTGCCATTTGGTGATGAGCGCCGATAGGGCGTCTCGGTCTCCGGTTTGGCAACGCATAACCAGGAATTCGTCAACGACCCGGTCTTGTAAGACATCAAATGAAGTAGTCACAGTATAATAGACGCGCCAAGGTCTCCCGAGGTTCACTTGCAGGAAAATATATTATGAATTAGGTGAGGGAGAAGTTCCTTAACAACTAATACTGAGAAGAACACGTCGTTTCCCCTAGAGCAGCGTGCCGGCTGTCGTCAAAGCGGAAACACGCGGTTATTGGGCCTTTCTTGCTCGGCGTTTGTCGCGACGGTCAATCGCAGCCCGAATTCGGCTCTGGCGTTCTTTTGTAATGGGGTACTTCCAGATGATGAGTGCGGCAAGTACAAAGCTAGAGGCCGGTAAGAAGGTGTAGATGTACTTTAATCCCTGAATGGCTTCAGGGGTATTAAGCGAACCTTTGCTGGCTTCGTAGTCCACCCAACCAAGCGCCCACAATCCTAGCGTTGCGCCCAAACTGCTGGCTGCTTTGGTCGCTAGAGACCATGCAGAAAAATATTGTGCCGCGCGATTTTCGCCGGTTCGCGCTGTATCAATATCAATCACGTCAGCTTTCATGGAGTTTGGCAACGCGATAAATGAGCCTGTGCCGAAAGCACTGATCGCCGCGAACGGGACCATGAGCCAAAAATCACCCGGTCCGAAAAATAGATACATCGGGCTGAATGATGCCACCAGTAAGAATCCACCGATCCAGGCGCGGTGTTTGCCATACTTTTTCGACACCGCAATCCAGAAGGGGATACCGGCTATACCGGCAAATGTGCCGAAAAACATCAGGAAGGGCACCAGGTTCTGTGATGCGCCCAATACAGCCGTGGCATAAAAAGCGCTTAGTGGCATCGCTATTGCGAGCCCCAGACTGGAAGTCACAAATGCTATTACCAGCCATAGGAAAGCGCCGTTTCTAAGCATCACTTTCAATCCGTCGAATAGCTGCATCGCCGGAGCATTGGCGTTTGGCTTTTCATCCACCTGCCAAACTGTATACGCCACACACAGCGGTGTAAGAACTAGCGCTGCATACGCTGTGATCTGCATAAGTTCGCGGAAGCCATCCAGTGTGAAGAATGTTGCCATGACAACTGGAAAGCTGATCGCAACCAGTTGGCCAACGCTACCCATGGCGGCACGCCAGCCGGTGACGCGCGAGCGGTCGTGGTAGTCGGTTGTTAACTCTGCACCCCATGCGTAGTAAGGGATCATTAGCATTGTCCAGCCGAGCCATAGCACCATCAGCCAAGTGAACAGATACCACAGATCTGCATCCGCATCTGGGATCATCACCTGGTAGATGCCTACCATCATGAAGGGTACCGAGGCCACCATCCAAGGTCTGCGTCTACCCCATCGTGTTCTTGTGTGGTCAGACAGATAGCCAACTAGTGGGTCGGTAATCAGATCGAATACCCGAGCGAGCAGCATCATCGTGCCCATGTCCACCAGATCCAGTCCAAATTCGCTGGAGTAGAAGAAATTCATGTACAACATCAGTGGCATCGTCGCCAACGTAATCGGAAAATCTGAAATCCCGTAAGCGAACAGTGTCTTTTTTGGCAAACCTGGCTTAGTTGGGATTGAAGACATTATTTTCCTGCTACTCCTGTACAAAGAACTGCACTTTTTAGCGCGATCTCAGATCTATATAGACTTTACGCGCCGACCCACCCTGAGTGGAAGCCGTATGGCACCCTGTGCGGGATAAGGATTCGGGCGACGGGATTGCCATCGAAATTCTTAGCATCGATGATCACGCATTCACTCTGATTGACGTTTTCGTCTTGGATGAAGCAAATGACATAACCGTCGTCTTCGTCTGATGAGCCAACTTTTGGTGCAAACACAGCCTCACCCACATATCGCCCGGCGCCGAAATTATGATGTTGTGTCTCAGCGGTTTCTCGGTCAAATTTCATCACCGACTTGAAGGTGATATCCCGGGTCTGGTCGAATTCCGCGGAGTATGTGTAGCGCGTTTTCGTCCCTGCATAATTCTCATTAATACGCGAAAAGTCAGAGTAGTATGCATGCAAGGGACCTTCGGTGATGTCGCCTGTTTTGACATTGATGCGCCATTCATACAATTGCCCTAACAAGTCAGTGGGGTCATCTGTATCAACTTCGGCGGCGCCAATGATGTCTGATGATTTTGAACGGCACGCTTGAACGACAACTACATCGCCTTCCTCCCAAGCATTAGCTGTGTGGATCACGACACCGACATCAACCGTAAACCACTTAATATCCTCGTCTGATCCGTGGCGGGGCATGATACCAATGCGGGAGCCATGCTCGGCTTCAAACGCAAGCGGTGACTTGCCTTGCATAGCCGCCTCGATATTAAAGGTCAGTGGAAAATCGAGGAAAATCGAATAATTTTTCGAACATGCGAAGTCGTGCATCATCACGCCCTTGGGTATGGTGATGGGAGTGGAGTGAACCAGAGCGCCTTCTTTGTTGATGACGGAATAGCTGACAAAAGCTGGGAACGGGCCGTAGCCGAAGGTCATCATTTCCCCAGTGCTTGGGTCAACCTTCGGATGAGCAGTGAAAGCGTGAGTTAGCTTACCTTCAAAATTGGTTGTTCCAACCGTATTAAGGTCCGGCAAACTGAGAATATGTGGATCAGAGCCTTCGTGCAGGGCATAAAGTGTACCGTTATGATTGACGAAAGCGGTATTGCCAGGGTTCTTGCC
>JBNMMV010000191.1:0-7850 GCA_051270205.1 Limisphaerales bacterium | reverse complement strand
TATCCGATATGCATGCTCGTCGGGTGTTAAAAGTTCACCCGAATGGGAGCGCCGAGACTGTGGTTGAAATTCCCGACGACGACCCATCCGGATTAGGCTGGCTTCCCAACGGCGATCTCCTCATTGTCGGTATGCGTCAGAAAAAATTGATGCGCTTCGACGGATCAAACCTCAGTGACTATGCAGACCTGTCGGCACTCGCCAGTGGCTATTGCAATGACATGGTTGTCGACGCCCACGGTCGTGCTTATGTTGGCAACTTCGGATTCGACTTGCACAACCGAGCACCACAAGCGCCCGCAGAGATCATCCTCGTTGAAACCGACGGCCGTGCACGTGTAGTAGAAGACAATGTCATATTTCCGAACGGCACGGTGATTACACCCGACGCTAAAACACTTATTGTCGGCGAGACCTTCGCAAGCAAGCTCACCGCATTCGATCTACAAGCCGACGGTAGCCTGACCAACAAACGATTGTGGGCGGAGCTACCAGACCGCGCCGTACCCGACGGTATCTGCTTGGACGCTGAAGGCGGCATTTGGAGTGCTTCACCGACCACCAACGATTGCATTCGCCAAGTAGAAGGCGGAGAAGTTACCCATCGCATTGAGCTCGAGCGCGGCGCCTTTGCCTGCATGATTGGCGACGACAAACTCTATATATTAACCAGCACAAGCTCTGAGCCAGCGAAATGCAAAGCCAATCAAGACGCACGAGTAGAAGTTTACGATGCGCCCTACCCTGCTGCAGGTTGGCCTTAACCCGGAACCCCTTGGACCAAAATGACCGATATCTTCGAAAACTACGAATCGCCCTGGCTGAACGATGAGCTGCGCATGCTTCAGGACGCGGCAAGAAAATTTTTTACTGCTGAATTCAAGCCCCACGTCGATCGATGGATCAGTAATGGTATTGTTGATCGCGATGCATGGACCAAAGCCGGTGCCGCGGGCCTTTTGTGCGCTGAAGTGCCAACCGAATATGGTGGCGCCGGTGGCAGCTATTTGCACGAAACTGTAGTCGCTGAAGAACAGCTCAGAGCTGGGGTGGCTGGCTGGGGCAACCAAGTTCATAGCCAAATCGTGGCACCCTACATTCTGAAATACGGTAACGAAGAGCAAAAGCAACGTTGGCTGCCGAAAATGGCCAGCGGCGAGATGGTCGGCGCCATTGCCATGACCGAACCCAACACCGGTTCAGATTTACAGAGCATTCGTACGACTGCTATTAAGGACGGCGACGACTACATCGTCAACGGATCTAAAACTTACATTACTAACGGTCAGCATTGTGACCTAGTCATTGTGGTCGCCAAAACCGATCCTAACCAAGGCGCTAAAGGCATCAGCCTGGTTGTCGTGGAAACGGACAACCCTGGGTTTAAGCGAGGTCGAAATCTGGCCAAGTTGGGACAGAGTTCGGCCGATACATCTGAGATGTTTTTCGACAATTGTCGTGTGCCTCAGACTCATCGCCTTGGCGAAGACGAAGGTCGGGGCTTTGTGCAACTGATGCAACAACTGCCTCAGGAACGCCTCA
This sequence comes from Limisphaerales bacterium, assembly GCA_051270205.1. Taxonomy (GTDB): domain Bacteria; phylum Pseudomonadota; class Gammaproteobacteria; order Pseudomonadales; family Azotimanducaceae; genus UBA4421. The sequence continues at coordinate 6,308 of JBNMMV010000191.1, read as the reverse complement.
ACATTGCGCAAGGCGCAGTCGTTGAGATGGAGCGTGCCATTGCCATCACTATCGATTTCGTTAAAGAGCGCAAAGCATTCGGTCAACGTGTTCTTGATTTTCAGAACACCAAATTCAAACTCGCAGAATGCAAAACGGAAGCGTTGGTGGCGCGCACCTTTGTCGACCAGTGCCTTCTCAAACACATCGACGGCCAACTAGATCCGTCCACCGCCTCCATGGCAAAGTATTGGACCACCCAGAAGCAAAACGAAATTGTCGATGAGTGTTTGCAACTTCATGGCGGCGCGGGCTATATGGATGAGTACGAGATTTCACGCATGTATAGAGATGCACGGGTGCAAAAAATTTACGGTGGCACAAACGAAATTATGAAAGAGCTCATCGGTCGAACTTTAGACTAGCTGTGGCCTACACGTTTTTACGGAGAATAAGAATGACTGGAACAAACACTCAAAAAGCCGATCGACGGGCCTCGCTCTGCCTCAGCTTAAGTCTGGCTGCGGTGCTTTTACTCTCGGCAAACGCAAGCTACGCTCATTGGCAAATTAGCAATCAATTGTCGCAGCTCAACTTTACGACCACCAAAGCCGGTAACATCGGCGAAGTACACCGCTTCAAAGAACTCACAGGTCTTGTCGATGACGCAGGTAATATTCGTTTAGAAATAAATACCGCCAGCGTTGACACTCTCATTCCTATCCGCGATGAGCGCTTACAAAAAATTCTCTTTCAGTCTGGCGTATTCCCCACCGCTGTGTTCACAGCCGCGATAGAGGGTGGCTTGCCGACTGACTTAGCAGTGGGTACATCAAGAGTAATTGACCTTTCGGGTTCACTGACCATTCTTGACAAGTCCGTGCCAACGTCCGGCCAAGTCCTTGTGACCCGTGTCAATGCTCGCACCATTTTGGTGACTTCGCTTGCGCCATTTATCGTTAATGCTGGTGCATTCGATCTCGCCGGCGCGGTAGATCAATTGCGGGAAATTGCCGGTTTGCCTTCTATTAGCCTGGCGGTCCCCGTCACTTTCACCCTGACAATCACCGGCTAAGCTAAGCTGGCGCGTTTAGACCGCTAGAAACTATGCGCAACTATTGGAATTTCTACTGGCCCCTGGCGCTCATGGGTATCGGCTTGGTGTTGTCTATGCAATTCCAAAACGCGACCATCGCCCGTTACCCTCAAGCAGTTAATGAACTTGCCACATTGGCGCTCGCATTCGGTGTGTTCGGATTTTTCAACGCAGGGCTGCAATTCGTTTCGCAACTTGCCAACGTATTCGCAAGAAGCCCGCACGCTTTGCGGCAGACCCAGCGTTTCGTCTGGCTGGTAGGCATTACGCTAACACTACCCATTGGATTGATGGCCACGTCTGTTACCGGCCACACGCTACTTCAAACCATCTTTGCAATCGATGCAGAACTCGCAACACGCGTCTCAGCCTACCTGATGCTGATGACGCCGCTCATTCTTCTAAACTGTCACCGCCACCATCTCACCGGACTGCTCATCCAAGCTCGACTAACCCGCTGGGTAACCGTGTACAACTTCACCTATTTGGGTGTGGTGACTGCGACCTTGTTGACTGGTTTTTGGCTGGAATTGGCGCCCATGTACGTGGTCGTCGGCGCCGAAACGCTGGGTGTATTGGCGCTTCTAAGCTGCCTTGTGTATGCCCGCTACAACCTCTACCGCCTACCTGCCGAACCCTCGCACGATGAGGTCACGCTTTTGGAGTTAACTCGCTTTTTCATTCCAGTCTCGACCACTGGGTTCATGTTCGCATTGAGCCGACCCATTCTGTTCGCATTTGCGGCGCGTAGCCCTAACGCATTGTTAACCATTGCTTCACTTCGCGTGGCTTTTGACTTCACCATGATATTTCAGCAGGCCGCAAACCAGTTCCGCCACTTTTTCATCAGCTTCGGGTTCGATGATCTCACTGGGAAACGTGCATTTATGCGTTACGTTGCACTGGGGCTCACGGCTTTCATGGCCCTCATCAGCATGACACCCATCGCTGATTGGGTCTGGGGTTCGTTGATAGGACTACCCGCCGATCTTTTGCAGTTAGCGATAGAATCCATGTGGGTATTGTGTCTTACGCCTGCCACTATTATCTATCGCAACTACTTTCATAGTCGATTGATGCATATGCGTCGCACGGCTGGTATGGCTTATGGCAGTGGTATTAGAGTACTGGCTATCTTTGTCGCAGCAGCATTGCTGCAGACAACCGGTTACTTGAATCACCTGACTGCAAGCGCTTGTCTAATCTTAGGCTTCGTGGTTGAAGCCTTTGTCAGTCAATGGATGCATGCTCGAGTTACAGCGGAACTACAGAACGACTAAACGCTACTAAAACAATATACACCACACAAATCAGTGCGCTCGCAATGCCCACAAATCGCAGCGTTCCTTGGCCGCGAAGCGCCATAACACCAAAGCCGATATAACCCACTAGAGCAACAAGCTTCGCTAGCAACCAGTCGGTAAGCAAACCATCGGCAAGTGCCATTGCCATGATGATACCGGTTACCAATAAAAGCGTATCTACCACGTGTGGGACAATGCGAACCACCTTGCGCTTGAGCATTTCAGGGTCTGAAAATGTCCAACCAACACGTAAGACAAAACCGCTCACGCTCACAAGCGCCAAACCCAGATGTAGTTCCAACATAGTGCAATTTCTTAGGTAAAAGCCCACTATAGTCCCTCTGTAACGGGGTACAACCGCTACAAATTTCAGATGCAATCGAAGGCATTTTTTTGAGACAGGATAAAACATGTCACTAGATGCAAAAATAGATGCCCAAATTAATGAAGCAATGCAACCCATCGCCCAGGTCGCCGGTGATTTTATCTTCTATGCGATTCCTTTTTTTGGCACCGAAATGCCACTAATCGTGCTGTGGCTAATTGGCGGGGGTGTGTTCTTCACGGGCTACTTTAGGTTCATCAATATTCGCGGCTTCAGCCACGCCGTTAAGATTATTACCGGCAAGTACAAAACAGACGACGACCCTGGGCAGATTTCTCAGTTCCAAGCACTGACCACTGCTGTATCCGGCACCGTTGGTATAGGCAACATAGCCGGCGTTGCCGTTGCCATTTCTATAGGCGGGCCAGGAGCCGCGTTATGGTTGATGCTGGCTGGATTTCTAGGCATGTCTACCAAACTTGCCGAGTGCACGCTCGGCGTGATGTTTAGAAAATACGAAGACGGCGTTGTTTCTGGTGGACCCATGTACTACTTAGAAAAGGGGCTCGCACTTCGCAACTGGCCTAGGCTGGGCCGAGGTCTGGGCATTTTTTATGCCGTCAGCATGGTGGTCGGCTGTCTTGGCATTGGCAACATGTTCCAATCCAATCAAGCCGCTTCAATTATCGTCGACGTCACTGGCGGGCAAAATAGCCTATTCGCTGGCAATGTTTGGGTAATTGGATTGATTCTCGCAGTCGCCGTGGGCGTGGTCATCATCGGCGGCATAAAATCCATTGCGGCAACCACTTCAAAACTAGTACCCGCTATGGCTGCACTTTATATTCTGCTGGCGATTGTTGTGATCGGCATGAATTACCAGGCTGTACCGGGTGCATTCGTTGCTATCTGGAATGGCGCTTTCGACCCCCAAGGCATTACTGGCGGCATGATTGGCGTCATGATCATCGGTTTTCGCAGAGCTGTGTTTTCCAACGAAGCCGGCTTAGGTTCGGCTGCTATCGCTCACTCAACCGCGCGTACCAAAGAGCCCGTGAGTGAAGGTTTTGTGGCCCTGCTAGAACCCTTCATAGATACCGTTGTCATTTGTACTCTCACCGCGTTGGTCATTATTACTACCGTCTATGATCCCGCGTTGGCCGGGCAAAACATTGCCGGTATTGAGTTGACTACGCGAGCATTCGCCAGCACCTTATCTTGGTCGCCACTGCCACTGTCGGTGGCCGCCATTCTCTTTGCCTATTCCACCATGGTGGCTTGGGCTTACTACGGGCTAAAGGCATTCACCTACCTAGTCGGTGACAATCGTTGGGCAGATATAGGTTTCAAACTCTTTTTCTTGAGTTTTGTGGTGCTTGGAAGTGCCATTGAACTCTCCGCTCTCATAGCACTTTCCGACGCCTTGGTGTTTATCGTCGCAATTCCGAATTTATTAGGGCTCTACCTTTTGGCCCCGCTCATTAAAGGAGAGCTCACCAAATATGAAAACACTCACCTCAATAGCGGTTAGCTCGTATCTGGCAATCGGTCTGCTTGCCAGCTTAACCACCCAATCACTAGCAGCTGCCGACGCCGATTTACTTTTTGTCGGCAACCATGTCATTACCATGCAGTCTGGTAAACGTCACGCGCAACCACTCGCTGTCGCCGTGACCGGTGAAACCATTTCATGGCTTGGCTCTCCGGAACAAGCTGGCAGTGTCTCGGGGCCCAACACTAAGATCATCGAACTGGGCGAACAAGCACTGTTACCTGGATTTATCGATGCCCACGGCCACATCAGCTTCGTCGGTGCATCCTCATTGCTGGCAAACGTCGCCTCCCCTCCGGTAGGTCCGGTAGAAGATATGGACGATTTGGTAGTCCAGCTTCAAACATATATTTCAGCCAATAACATACCCGAGGGTGAGTGGGTTATTGGGCGGGGTTACGATGACTCACTGCTTAAAGAAGGACGCCATCCTACCCGGGATGATTTAGATCGAGTTTCCACCCGCCATCCTGTCGGCCTGATCCACGTCTCAGGCCACCTAGCAGCCACCAATTCTAAAGGTCTCGCACGAGCAGGTATCAATGCGGAATCCATAGATCCTGCTGGCGGCTTGATTCGGCGTAGAACAGGCTCCACCGAACCTAACGGCGTGCTCGAAGAAACGGCAACCTCTAGAATTAGCCAGCATATGGCTGCCGCTATAAAAGACCCGTTGGAAGCCGTTGCCGTCGCGATGCAAGAATATGCCAAAAACGGCATCACCACTGCCCAAGACGGTGGGTCGAGTCAGCAGTCAATCGACCTTTTACGCGCGGCAGATGCTGCAGGCCATATCAATTTAGACATTGTCGCCTTCCCACATGGCCAAGGCGATGAAAAAGACATCTCTAGTCGTTACGCGTTTGGCGACTACGTTGGTCGGGTGAAAGTAGGCGGAGTTAAGCTCATGTTAGACGGCTCACCCCAGGGCAAAACCGCATACATGACCGAGCCCTATCTGATTCCTCCAGACGGACAAGCCAAAGACTATCGCGGCTATCCCAACATACCGCAAACACGGGTTTCGGCATTGGTGAAACACTATTTGGATGCGAGCATTCCGGTTATCGCTCACGCCAATGGCGACGCGGCGGCAGACATGCTCATTCAAGCCGTACGAGAAGCGCAGCAGGGGCAAGACCACCGCACCGTCATGATTCACGCTCAGACCGTGCGTGAAGACCAGCTCACTGACATGAAAACCTTGGCCATGATCCCTTCTTATTTTGCGGCACATTCGTTTTACTGGGGCGACTGGCACCGTGATTCCGTGTTTGGCGTCGAGCGCGCACAGCGCATCAGCCCAACAGCAACCACCCTTGCTCGTGGCATGTGGTTTACGGTTCACAATGATTCGCCAGTTGTGCCACCCGATATGATGCGTCTACTTTGGGCAACCACCAATCGCATTACGCGCTCAGGCAAAGTGCTGGGGGCTGACCAACGCATCAGCACAATCGATGCCTTACGCGCAGTCACTTACAACGCCGCGTATCAACATTTCGAAGAACATATTAAGGGCAGTTTAGAAGTGGGTAAGCAGGCCGACTTTGTGGTGCTGTCGACTAATCCGCTGCTGATTCCAAGCACAGATCTCTTATCTGTAAAAATAAATGCCACCTTCGCGCGCGGAAAACAGGTTTATTAGGCGAGGACAAGCATGCGTTGCGTTATAATTGGGGTTTTTAGGAACCGCGTCGTTTTATGTTAGGCCCTACCTCACACACCTATTTTTCTCAGCGTCTTAGATTGCACTACACCGACTGGGGCAATCCCGATGCACCGCCAATGATTTTAATTCACGGCGGTCGAGATCACTGTCGAAATTGGGACTGGGTAGCGGATGCTTTTCGCAACGACTATCACATCATCGCGCCAGATTTGCGGGGACATGGCGATAGCCAATGGATGGTGGGGGGTTCTTACAACCAAATTGACTACGTATACGATATCGCCCAGCTGCTACACCAGAAAAAAATGACGCCGGTAACGATTGTTGGCCACTCCCTGGGCGGCAGCATTTCATTGCTGTACACCGCGTTGCATCCACAA
>JBNMMV010000190.1:0-7856 GCA_051270205.1 Limisphaerales bacterium | reverse complement strand
TGATGAAAAATGGCACTCCATGGAATGAAAAACTGGCTTAAATCCTTGACTAAAGAACATAGTCACTTGTCAGTACCCCGGCGTTTATTAATGAGCGCCTCATGCTGTCGCCCACCAGACGAGTGACCGAAATGAAATTCCACGAACTGGGTCTATCTGCAGGTATCCAACAGGCGTTTGCCGACGCGGGCTATCACAAGCCCACGCCTGTTCAGACCAAAACCATCCCTTTGGTCTTGCTGGGCAAGGATGTGATGGTTGCTGCGCAAACAGGAACAGGCAAAACGGCGAGCTTTGTCGCTCCAATTTTGGACCTCTTAAGTGCGAATTCTCGCCGTCGCGCAAATCAGATAAACGCCTTGATTCTGGTTCCAACGCGAGAACTCGCTATTCAGGTCCACCAATCCATCAAGGACTACGGCACTAATACCGGGCTGCGTTCTGCAGTAGTCTATGGCGGCGTGAAAATAAACCCTCAGATGATGAGCCTGCGCGGCGGTGTACATTTGTTAGTCGCTACTCCCGGACGTTTACTCGACCTGTACTACCAGAACGCCGTTAAGTTTGATCAGTTGAATTTTTTGGTGCTGGACGAAGCAGACCGAATGCTGAGCCTCGGCTTTGCAGATGAAATGAGTCAATTACTCAAAGTCTTGCCAAGTAAGAGACAGACTCTGATGTTTTCGGCGACTCTCTCAACGCAGGTCAAGAAACTAGCAGCTCAGTTACTGAAAAATCCTGCCGAGATAACCATTAGTCCCGAGCGTATTGCGGCGGTAAAGATTAATCAGTGGCTGGCACCAGTGGACAAGAAGCGTAAGACAACGCTGCTGCTTGCTTTGCTAGCGGAGAATAGCTGGGAACAAGCTTTAGTTTTTGTAAATACCAAAAAAGGCGCCGACGTTCTAGCAAAGAACCTTACGAAGGCTAGGTTGTCCACAGCAGTCATTCATGGAGATAAAAGCCAGGCTGTTAGGTTGCGAAGCCTAAACGAATTCAAAACCGGAAAATCGCAGATTCTTATAGGAACTGATGTAGCGTCCCGGGGCTTGGATATCGGCAATCTGCCCGTCGTAATCAATTTTGATTTACCCAAGGTTGCTGAGGACTATGTGCACCGCATTGGTCGTACCGGTCGTGCTAATAAGACCGGAGAAGCTATTTCGCTAGTGAGCGCCGACGAGTTTGAGAAACTTCGAAGTATCGAACAACTGCTTCAAGAGGTCATCCGGCGTGAGTATGTGGATGGCTTTGATCCCAGTCACGAGGTTCCGCAATCGAACGGGGTCCCCTCACCCAGAAAGCCGAAGAAACAAAAAAAACCCCAAAAACCCCAAAAACCTAAGAAGCGCGGTAAATCTGGCGGTCCGGGGTAGGTTTTCCATGCGGGCGCAGCACCCTGGTCGCGAATTGCCAGTCTAATTTGGCACAAGTATCACCACTGTTCAGACATGACCCGCTCAAAGGCTGCTGGCGTTCGCCATTTAGAACTCATTAATCGCAAGACATAGGCGCCCCCTGTCATCAATATCATGATAACAAAGACGATCCAGGCCACTTTTGGTCCTAGCGCCCAAACTTTGATCACAAAATATTGAACGACCAACATGAGCCAATGCAGCAGAATACTTACCCACATTAACCAACGGGTGTCACCAGCGCCCCGCAGCACTCCCCCAGAGATGAGGATAATCGCGTCAGCCATGACATATGTCGCGAGCCCAACCATCATAAAGCTGCCCAAGGCCATAATTCGTTCAAACTCAGGGCCAGCGTCAACAAAGAGATCTACCAGAGGCACTCTGAAAACGAGAAAAATCAATCCCAGCAATGCCGAGTAGCCAAGCCCCATGACAAAACCCGCCTTAATGACTGCTCGTAGCCCACTCATATCTTCGGCGCCAATAAACCGGCCAACAAGACTGATGATGGCAACATTCAGTCCAATCATTGGCACAAAGGAGACAATGTCCCAATTAAAAACGATAGCGGCAGATGCGGCTTCAGCAACGCCGTAAGATTGAAACATGAGCAGGAATAGGTTGAACGCGGCAACGTTTAGAAACATTTCAATCCCTGACGGAAACCCTAAGCGAACAAAGCGGTTAAAAATACCTCGATCAAACACGAGTGAGTCTTTTACTTCGAAGCGTTGGCGATGATTCTGCTCAAGATAGAAGAACATAAAAATACCCAAGCTGAACACGGTCGCTATAATCGTCCCATAGGCCGCCCCGGCAATTCCAAGCTCCGGAAGGCCGCCGACGCCAAAAATGAGAGCGTAGGAAAGTGGGATATTCAGCGCGACTCCAAGCGTATCCGCGATCATCACTACTCGGGTTTGGCCAATGCCCGCAAAGTAAGAGGCAATACACGTTTTGAATAAGCTAACGCTGGCACCCCAAATCAAGATGAGAAAGTAGGTGGATTCAAGCGCGGCGAGTTCGGTTGTATGCCCCATGATCAAGAACATGTCGCTAACTAAGTAGCCGAGCACCAGCAGTATCGGGACAAATCCCAAAGTTAACATCAGTCCCTGTGAAACCACACGAGGGCACTTTGCAAGCTCATTGGTACCAAAATACTGCGCCACCAGCGCATTGGTGTACGACAGAACGCCAATAAACAATGACATGCAGAAAAACGATGCAACGCCACCACCCAACGACGCTGCCATGTGAGTCGGACTTACCAGAGACATAAAGAATCGGTCAGTGAAGATCATGACCGCAAACGCGCCCTGGGAAATCACCATGGGGTAAGCGAGGTACAGAAGCTCTTTTGTGGTTGAGCGGCTAGAAGATTGCACTGAGTTTAGAGCCGAAAATGGGCGCACATATTACACCAACGTGCTCAGCCTGGGCGTGGCGAACGGCCTTTTCGATTAAGGAGCAGTCGCATTGTTATCCCGACATTCAGGCAAATTGAGGTGGCACCCATGAGGCGTATTCAGTTTGCACATTGTGGGAGCAGGTATCTGCAGGGATATTGTCCAGGATTCTAGTGTCGGTTGGGAGAGTAGTTGGTGTGTGTCCTCGCTTTGCGAGGACGGCAGGATTTAGCAGGCAGCTCAGCTACTGTCTCGTCATCTGCATTTCTGGCTTAATCAGGCCCCCCGACCATTAAATCCACCAGAGACATCAAGTCACCATCAGTGCACGCGTTGCCGCAGCCACCGCGAGGCGGCATCTCACCGATGCCATTGATGGTGTTCTCGTAAACCGCTTGTATCCCTTTCTCTAGACGCGGTTTCCAGGCGCTCATATCGCCCGCTCGCGCCGCACCTTTCACCGCATTTTCGTGACACGAAGCGCAAACCTGACCATATAGCTGGGCCACCCTTAAACCGTCGGGGCGTCGCAGCTGGTCTGCTTCGGACAAGGCTTTCTTTTCGACCTTCACGTTGCCACCCAGCGCCAGCGTGATCAGCTTGGCGTCGGTGGCGCCGCCAACCGGGATGCTGATGTACTGGTTGCCGTTCGCCAGATAGGTCATGGGCGCCCCAGCCGGTGGCGCCGGTAAAGGTATCTCTCGAACGAGAGCACCGTTCCTCTTATCCAATGCGCGCAGCACCGGCTTGCCGTCATCGACTAGTGCGATGAACAACAGCGACTTGGTGACCATAATGTTCGTGAAAGTTTGATTGCCAACCGGTCCCGGATCGGCAATACCGGCCGCGATGAGCTTCTTCCGCGGCCCTTCACCGTTGGGCACCATCCATCGGTGTTCACCCGTGTTGAGGTCTATGGCGGTAATCCTTCCGTAGGGCGGCTTGATCAACGACAGTCCCTGAGGACCCCCGAGAAAGGTCATGCTGGTGCGTTTGTATCCGGATTCGGGTTTTGACGCATCCAGTTCGCCCAGCTTGAACATCGCCGGGAGCGTCATCGAGGGGATATAGATGCTGCCGGTCTCCGGATCCACTGCGGCTCCGGTCCAGTTCGCCGCCCCCGCATCCGAAGGCAGCTGCGCCGAACCATTGAGTGAAGGCGGTGTGAATAGCGGTCCCACGTCGTAGGGCGCGATGATTTTCAACGCTTCCGCCCTGAGCTCAGGCGTAAAATCGATGAGTTGGTCTTCGAAGAGGCCCTGCCGGTCAAAGGGCTTCGGTTTGGTCGGGAACGGCTGGGTAGGTGACAGATTTTCACCCGGCACCGTCGACTGCGGCACCGGTCGCTCCTCGATCGGCCAGATCGGCTCGCCAGTGACTCGGTTGAAGACATAGATGAATCCCTGTTTGGACACCTGCGCCACGGCTTTTATGGATTTCCCATTCACCACAATGTCGACGAGATTCGGCGCCGCCGCTAGGTCGTAGTCCCAGACGCCGTGATGCACCATCTGAAAGTGCCAGACGCGCTTGCCGGTTGCTGCATCGAGGCAGACCAGACTTTCACTGAAAAGATTGTCTCCCGGCCGTTCGCCGCCGTAGAAGTCGTTCTCCGCCGTACCAAAAGGCAGATAGACATACCCCAATTCTGGATCGGCGCTCATCGAGGTCCAAACATTGGCGGCACCGGTGTCCGTCCAGTTCTTGTCCTTCCAGGTATCCGCACCGACCTCGCCTGGTCGGGGCACGGAATTGAATATCCAGCGCATTTCACCGGTTTTGACATCGAAACCGCGAACGTGGCCCGGTGGCACCTTGTTGCCGTCCGGCGGACGATACCCGTAAGCCGGCGCATCCCCCACCACCGCGCCCATGACCACAACATCACCAACAATCATTGGCGCCGCCGTGTTCGAATAGAAACTGCGCGTTACCGGCCTGCCAAGCCCCAGGGTGAGATCGATTTTGCCCCCGTCACCAAATGCCGGGTCAGGTTTCCCCGTTGTCGCATCCAGAGACCATAGATAGGCATTGTTGGTGCCCATCAGAATGCGTTTCATAGGCCCGTCTTCGTAATACGACACGCCGCGATGGTTAAATCCCATGTTGGACGGACGTCCATCCGCCCACGTTTTTGTGTCGAAGGTCCAGAGTTGTTGGCCAGTAACCGCATCGAGCGCAACCACGCTGCCGAGCGATGTGCTGGTATACAACACGCGTCCAACTTTGATCGGCGTGGACTTGTACCCCGTCGGTACGTAGTCCGGTCGGACTTTCACCGCTTCGTTATCCACCGATTCCCAGACCCAGCTGATACCCAGCTTCTCGATCGTTTCAGCGTTGATCTGCGTAAACGGTGCGTATTTAGTGGAAGCCTGGGAGCTTGCGTAACTTGGCCAGTCGCCCTGTTCACCCTCGGCCGAAGCCGCCACCGGCAGGGTGACGAGAACTACGGCAATTAACCAGTAAGTGGTATTTTGCATGATGTTTTTGTAGCTATCCCTTGATCCGGTTGCCGAACAATTAGGCTTTAGTAGCAGTAAGGTCCTTGAGACGCCGGTTGTCGAGCCATTGGTTGACGGCCCGACCTCCGCCCCTCAGACATGCAGTCTTACAGGCAATTCTGTATAGCCACGCACGAAGTTAGAGATCGCCCGCACCGGTGCACCGACAACTTCAATTCGACTGTATCGATCGAGAAGCTCTTCCCACAAAATATTGAGCTGTAGTTCGGCAACCCGATTACCCATGCAGCGATGCACACCATAGCCGAAAGACAGATGCTGGCGGGCATTCGTACGATCAACGTCAAGACGGTCGGCATTCTCAAATACAGTCTCGTCTCGGTTCCCGGCGGCATACCACATCAACACGCGCCCACCCTTTGGAATGGTCTTGCCGCCGATCTCCACATCTTCTGTGGCTGTTCTACGCATAAAGGCCAACGGTGTCTGCCAACGAATGATTTCAGCCACGGCGTTGGAGACTTTAGAGCGATCAGATTTCAGTTTTTCGAACTCTTCAGGCCAGCGGTTCATCGCCAGCACCCCACCGGATATAGAGTTTCGAGTGGTGTCGTTGCCACCGATGATTAGGAGAAGCAGCGTGCCCAGGAATTGTTGGGCAGACATCTCGCGTGTGCTATCGCTATGCGCGAGCATGGTGAGCAGATCGTGCCCACCTGGATTGCTGACGCGGTCATTTCTGAGCCGGGTCATGTATTCGAGACACTCTTGGAGCTCACCTTGTCGTTCTTCCAGCGTATTCCACAAGCCTGCTTTCCTCGGCGAGGTTGCAACATCAGACCAGCGTGTGAGCTTATGGCGATCTTCAAATGGAAAATCGAATAGTATCGCCAGCATCTGGGTAGTCAATTCAATAGAGACCCGTTGCACCCAATTGAAGGTTTCGCCCACCGGTAGATCGTCGAGTATGCGCACCACGCTTTCACGAATGGTTGGCGCCAGCGCTGCCAGGTTGCGCGGGCCCGCGACCGGCGCTACAGCTTTCCGATGTTGAGCGTGTTTTGGGTCATCCAAGGAAATGAAGCTGTTGTTGTCGTCCGCCTGCTCCGGCGTGAAAAAGCCGATGGAGGGTTCCGATGAGAAACGCTTCGGATCCGTATCTACCGCCTTCACCAGGTCATAACTGGTGACCGACCAGAACGGTCCGGCAATGCTGTTCTCGTGGAAGTAGACGGGGGACTCCTGCCGCAAGCGTTCGTAGTAGGGCCAAATAGTATCGAAGCGCATCAGATCCCAGTGCGCTACGTCGATCTCCTCTAGCGGCAACGTCGCCGCATGGGCACGGGCATTTTCAAGCCTTTGATGATGTTCGAGTTCATACTGCTGCAAGTCCATTGTTTTAATCCCCTGTAGGGTACTGACAAGTTAAGCGCCGGTCTGGCAGCATACCAGGATGAAAAGCATCTATAAGCGCCATCGATTCCCTCCTTCAATCATCCGACTTGCGATTTGGCACTACTATCGGTTCAATCTCAGCATTCGAGATGTCGAAGATTTGCTGGCTGAGCGAAATATCAATGTCAGTTACGAATCGATTCGACTATGGGTGAACAAGTTCGGCCCGATATTTACCCGCCGATTGAAACGAAAGCATCGAGGTTATGGCGACACTTACTTTCTAGTATTAGGATTAGACATAGCGATGGGTAGCTAGAGGGAGACCCCGACTTCCCAAGTGAGGCAAAATCGTTAGTATGGGCTTACGTATGGGCTGGAAATATTTTTAGTTTTATTCCCATTAAAAATCAACTCGTTACAAGTAAACACGGCGGAGCAGATGAGATTCGAATCCGCACCGCCCGGCGTGACAGGTTTGTACTCGAAATTTCAAACCAACATAGTCAACTTGCAGGGAATATGCAGGGAATATTTTGCACAGGACTATCAATTCGTCAAAGTAGCCGGTTAAGTCATTGCTTTTATTGGTCGGGACGGCAGGATTTAACGCGCCGAGCCTCGGCTGCGACCACCCTCCGCAGGAGGGTACTTGACCCCCAGGGCAGTGAAGACAACAACTGCCAACACCTCACAACAAGCAACAACTACGGCTTAGGAATTTGGGGCTGAAGACTGCGTGTTTCAGAGTGCTTACTTGTTGATAGTTATTGCAACAGGAATTGCAACATGGATTCTCTTAATCTAAGGCCTCAACCATTATCATATCTTTGACGAAGTTATCGTTTTCCGATAACATAGAAACATGATCGAATCGTTCGGGAACCGGTTGGCAGAAGCTCTTTTCTATGACAAAAGCAGTCAAGCAACCAGGGCGTTCCCGCAAGAACTGCGCCGCGTCGCCAGAAGGAAGCTTCTATATCTGCATGACGCGGCCGAGCTAAAGGACCTTAGAGTGCCTCCAGGCAATCGACTTGAACCACTTAAAGGTAATAGAAAAGGACTTCATTCGATCAGGATCAACGACCAATGGCGTGTCGTGTTTCGTTGGCAAAACGGACAGGCTACAGGCGTAGAGATTGTTGACTATCATTAATAGAGTTTCG
>JBNMMV010000189.1:0-7983 GCA_051270205.1 Limisphaerales bacterium | reverse complement strand
CTGTTGTCGTAGATGAGCAGAGCGCGTCTCAAATTCTCTTCGATCATGCCACCCAAAATAAAGCCGAGAATCATCGGTGCCATAGGGAAGTCCAACAAGCGAAACACCACTGCTGCCACCGCAAAGATGACCATCAGTTGGATGTCGAATGTGTTAAATGACACCAAATAGACGCCGACCAAGGAGAAAAACAATATCAGCGGCAATAGAAACTGTTGGGGCAGTTGCAACAGACGAGCAATGTAAGGAATGAGCGGCAGGTTGAGTACCAGTAGCGCCACATTGCCTAGCCACATAGAAATGATTACCCCCCAAAATACCGCAGGCTCAGTAATGAAGAGCATGGGGCCTGGCTGAATGCCGTAGGAAATAAAAGCACCGAGAAGAATCGCCGTAGTGCCGGATCCAGGTATGCCGAGCGTAAGCAGAGGTACGAAAGACCCTGTCGCGGCTGCATTGTTAGCAGCCTCGGGAGCAGCTAGTCCACGCAAGCTGCCTTTGCCGAACTGTTTTCGTTGTTCGGGCGTCGCTAGACGCTGTTCGGAACCGTAGGCGAGAAAACTCGCAACTGTTGCGCCTGCGCCTGGCAATAAGCCAACAAAGAAACCTACCAGTGACGAGCGCGCCACGACCGGTGCCGTTTCTTTGAGCTCAGCTGCAGACAAACCAAGTTTTGTGATAGGCACAATGTCCACCGACTTGTGCCGCCCCCGCATGATGCCAAGCAACGCTTCTGATAGCGCAAAGGTGGCCATGACTAACAGTAAAAAGGAAATACCGTCGATGAGGTCGATAAAGCCCAAAGTAAAGCGCGGTATTCCTTGGGTTTGGTCACTGCCCACCGTCGACAGCATTAAGCCAACCAGGGTCATAAGCAGGGCTTTGCGCATGTCGCCGTCGTTAGCGAAAGCCGCAACAGACATCAGACCTAATACCATCAGTGCGAAGTAGTCTGCTGAATGAAAACTGAGTGCCAGTTCAGCAAGGTAGGGTGCAAAGAGCAGCAGCAGTAAAGCCCCAATGAGTCCGCCACTAAAACTGGCCAAGGCTGCCACTCCTAGAGCCTTACCCGGATGACCTTTTTGGGCGAGTGGGTAGCCATCGAAACTTGTCGCAACAGTCGACGCGACACCCGGTGCGTTGATGAGAATAGAAGAGGTCGAGCCGCCGAAAATAGCACCATAGTAAACAGCCGCCATCATAATAATGCCGGTCGCGGGGGGCAGCGTGGAGGCAATAGGAATCATCAGGGCGATGGCTGTCATGGGACCGAGCCCTGGCAACATGCCTATCAATGTGCCTGCAACACACCCGGCCATAAGGAATGCGATATTCTGCAACGTAAGGACGGTTTCGAAGCCCGTAACGATACCTTCTATCATGTCGCAACTTGCTCGAATATCGCCCACTCAGGCAGTGCTGGTAAATAGACACCCAACATTTCACTCATAAGCCACCAGAAGGCACCCGCGACACCGATTGCAATGCTCATGATCAGCCAATAACGCCTTTCACCCAAGACGTAAAATCCGCAGGCAAGAAAGATCGCCGTGCTTAACAGAAAACCCAACGGTCGAAGGGCCAAACCGTACAGCGACATCATTGCGCAGAAAGCGACGAGCAAACGCCAGTTTAAGCGCGACCAGGTTGCCATCTCGATATCTGCGCCGGGTTTTACGATCATCCAAAGACTCAGTGGAATTGCGAGGACGCTTAAGAAGATAGGCATGGATCGTGCGGAGTAGCTGATTTCGTCGCCTGGAATAATTCCAATGTTGGAAATGAGGACAGCGTACCCGCAGGCGAAAGCGAGCACTAAGGTCGCGCCTATGCGATCTGCGCTCATCACAATAGATCAAGTTCGGTTAGGAGTTTAGTCAGCTGAGTTTCCTGATTTTCTAGCAGCGCCGTGAAGTCATCACCGGCGTTAAATAGATTGACCCAACCGTAGCGTGTTCGAAGCGCTTCCCAAGCAGAACTGTCCTGCATGTTTTTAAGTAGAGTTTGGTATTTGGCAATGTCTTTTTGGGGAACATTCGGGGCTGCGAAAAAGCCTCGCCAATTGACAAAAAAAGTACCTGTCGCCCCAGCTTCGTGACAGGTAGGCACACTGGCAATAAACTCTAATCGTTGTTTTGAAGCCACGCAGAGCAGACGGACGTAGCCTTGCTCCAATAAATCGACAACCTCTCCGTAGCCTGTCGACAGCGCCTGGACTTCGCCAGAAAGCAAACCCCCCATGGCTTTGCCCCCAGCATCGTAGGGGATGTACTTAATCTCCCGTGAGGGTGTACCCATGACACTGAATATCATCGCAGTGACAATATGGTCTGTGCCGCCGGAAACCGACCCCCCGCCAACGGCAATGGCGCGTGAATCTAGGCGCATGGCTTGCGCGAGTTCGTCAAGGGTTTTGAATGGAGAAGCAGAACGGACGGCGATAACTGAGTAGTCGCCAATGACACTTGCTACCGGCCTGAGGTCACGGAAGCTCTGCGGGAAAATGCGTTGCAGTGATCGCACGACGATAGGTGTCGAGTTCACCATAAGAGTGGTGGGATGACCCTTTTCAATGAGATGTGCCAGTGCTTTACCACCACCACCGCCTGACATGTTTTCGAAACTCACATTTTCGACCAACCCAGTTTTGGTTAGTGCCTCGCCAGTAGCCCGAGCCGTTCGGTCCCAACCGCCACCGGCGGCACCGGGTATTAGAATGTGTAGAGTTTGAGCGGCACTAGGGAGGCTCAAAGTAGCCAGTAACAGTGCCCACAAAAGTGCGAAAAAAGTGCTTTGCTGGTGCATTAGCTCCTAGCAAGTTCCGTGAGTAGGTTCCAATCGGGTTGTCCACCTAGGCCAGCACCCAGCGGAATAATGACCACGCGAGTAGCACCCTGGTTTTGCTGCTCTAAAATTCGCTCTCGAATAGCGTCCATGCTTCCCCAGGCGACTACTGCGTCGACTAACTTGTCACTACCGCCGTTGGCAAAATCTGCGTCATCGAAACCAAATGCACGCCAAGCACGATGGTAGTAGTCCAAGCCCATGTAGTAGCCAATGGCTTTGCGTGCTGTTGAACGTGCGGTCTCTGGGTTTTCGTCAGCGAGACAGAAAAGCATGGTGTTAAGTGCTTTGTCGCCCAGTGCTGCGCGCGCCACGCCAGCGTGGGCTGCAGGCATTAAATAGGTATTCGCCCCGTCTGCAATATCGGCCGCGGCGGCCAGCATTTTGGGTCCGTGCGCTGCTATATGTACTGGCGCCTGAATTTGCTGAGAAGACATTTTTACGGCTTGCATGGCCGCAAGATAGCTCTGCACCTTTTCAATGGGGTTTTGCCAATCGTGTCCTCGAGCGGCATTCAGTTGGGGGTTGGACACGCCGAGACCGAGAATAAATCGTCCCTCGGACATTTCTTGCAGAGTACTTGCCGCAGTTACGGTGGCCACAGCATCTCGGCCATAAATGTTGGCGATGCCTGTCGCGAGCATAATTTGTTGCGTGTTGGCAAGAATAAAGGCGGATGCCGTGTACGGGTCGCGGGTAAATAGCTCCGGCAGCCACAATGATTCGTATCCCAGTTCATCAAGTCTGCGCGCGTATTCTAGAAAGTGCACACTGTCTAAACGGTCGGTATTGAAAAGTACCCCAAGATTCATATTGATCATCTTCTGTTGGTAAGATGTGATGATACGAAAAAGAGGAGAACAAGACTATCGAAGGGTTTCAACACCGCGAAACGGTATCTATCGGGCTTATTGCCGATACGCATATGCCAGGCACCATCGCTAACCTTTGGCCCAGTGTTCATGAAGCCTTTCAGGGCGTGGACTGCATTCTGCACGCAGGCGATCTTCACGTAGCAGGTGTTATAGAAGAGCTCGAGCAGATTGCACCGACTTATGTCGCTGAAGGTAACGGTGATATGGATGTTGAGCACCCGCGTTTGGCCGAAACTTGGGTTGGCAATTTTGGTGGCCATACCATTGGCATGGTGCATCGTTTTCCGACACCTCGACGCGCAACTCCAGAAAAGCTTGCTAGAAAGGCGAATCAATTTTTTGTCGGGGACCATCCTGCGATTATTGTTTACGGACATACGCATCTCGCGGAACTTCACGAGGTCGAATCATGTCTGTACATCAATCCGGGTTCAGCAACCCTGCCCAACAATCAATCGACACGCCTGGGTACCATTGGCCGGCTCGATATTAGTGCCAAGGAAGTTAGGGTGGTTTTGTCTCAGCTAACTGATGATGGCTTGGAAACTGTCGACTCGTGGACAGTTCAACGGTGAAATTTGACCTTAGTTAAACTCAAGGATGTTGCCTCGCCCAAAGGTATGACGCTGATGATGTATGCAGCGCCTATCTTTTTGTACCGAATTGGACTCGGCGGAATTTTCGGCAAACGGTTTTTATGGCTAAGCCATACCAGTAGAGGAAGTGGAGCCGTTCTCCAGGCAGTGTTGGAGGCCGTAACCCAGCATCCGCCAAAAATGGTAGCTGGGCTAATTGGATATGCACACGAAGGCCGTGATGAAGACCTCAAAGCGCTGTCCAGGCTTGTGCCATTGATGCTGCTCGTGGGGAAAACGTCCGCTTCCTAGTGAACGAAGAAAGCACTACTCTGGTCAAAGCGTGTTACAGGGGTTCTTCCTCGGAGTGTGGGTGTGACTGAAAATAGTGTGAAAATAGTGTGAAAAGCCTGATCTGGAGCGAGAACGCGAGCAGACTTCCTAGACTGGTCGGTACTTTAGGTGTGGTTCTTGTCATGCTGTGGGCGGAAGTACTCCCCCCTGCTTATGCGCAAGTATCTGCGAGCCATGAGATCTTGGATGCACAAGGACATAAACTTAATGACCCTCGGTACGAGTTGATTCGCGTGCTTAACGACCAGGAACAACGCGGTTTGAGGCTTTTCAGAGCAGGCGATTATGCGGCTGCTTATGAATTATTGTCCGAACCGGCTCGACACGGTCTGAAGCGAGCGCAACACAGTATTGCGCTCATGCACATTGAGGGACAATCGGTAGATAAAAACCCACTCATCGGTATTGCTTTGATTGGGTTGGCCGCGGAATCTGGTGATAAAAAGCTGGAGCGGGAGTACAGAAAAGCGATAAAGACACTACCTGAAAAATACCGAAAACTCGTGCGAGCGCAGACCGACTACTATGTTCAGCGGTACGGAATGAAAGCCCAAGGTATATCCTGTGGAAAGGTTAAAAGAACAGATTCCAATATGAAAGTCATGAAATGTGTCAAACAGCCAGGCGTGTTTGAAGACCACGCTTGGGCGCCATAGCCTGCCTGCCATTAGCTCAGAGGGCCGTTAGCCGCCCAGAGCCGACCACGATCCTATACCAACTCCGAGAAGAGTGATTTTGAGGGTCGCCCTAAGTATACCCAGCAACGTTATCAAGCCAAAGGGATTGAAGCCTTCGCGGTGCACCCGGGTGGCATCATGACGACTCTACAACGAAACATGACCGAAGAAGATATTCGAACGCGCGGATGGGTTGATGCCGACGAAAATGTGAATGAGCAATTTAAGACAGCCGAGCAGGGGCCTCTACTTCTACTTGGGCGGAGCCTGATACTCGTTTCCCGTCGGCTCAGATTGATTCGGCCCACCCCCCTGACAGACAATAGTGCGCCATTTTCGCTAGTTACTGTATTCTTCTGCTAACGCCGATTGGAAAATAAAAAGTGTCGATTGCAGAACTTGGTGCGCGAGTTGCTAAGGAATTGCCCACTGCCGAGCAGCAAATCAAATTAAATTCCGGTTACCGCTTAGTTGCATGAACGATCTTCTATTCACAACAGCAGAGATCGCGATAGCACTTGCGGGCTTCAGCGGTGTTGTGGTCGCTTTTCGTGGCGGAGTGGGTGGTTTGCCTACTTTCAGACTTAGTCTGTTACTCAGTCTGAGCGCAGAAGTGGTGTTGTTTAGTTTTGTGCCGATTCTATCTGCACTCAAGCTGTCCGGCGCAACAGCCTGGATTGTTCCAGGCGTATTATATGGACTAGTTCATTTGGCACACATTGCCTATAGCGTGTTCGGCTATCAAGCCGAAAAAGTAGATGTAAAAACACCACCGTTGGATAAAGTGCTGATGCTGATTGGAGCTGTGTTTAGTGTCTCGTTAGTAGGTGCCTGTATGTTTGGCACACTTTCAGATATTCAAATACTGTACGGTGGTCTTCTAATTTTCGTCCTCTGCGTCGCGGGTACGCAATTTTTCCGGCTATTGATGTTGCTCGAGGACGACTAGGTATTGATTCCAGCACCTATGCTGCCGCTATGATGTTTTGACTCTAACTTAGGTCGAATGAACCAGTCCTGCTCGAGTGACAGTTTGGACATAAACTTGAGTCTATTGGCGACGCGGTCCCAGGGCTGCTTGTCCATACTCTACAACAGCCGTCTATAGAACGGTCGCGTAGATCTTTGATTCTGGTTAACCTCTGTTTTTTACTGGAAGGATTTATGCAATGTCGATTGCAGAGTTGGGTTCGCTAGGCGAGTTCTTCGCCTCTTTTGGCGTACTGGCGACATTGGTGTATTTGGTTATCCAAATGCGCCAGAACACTCAGGCTCTAAGATTAAATACGGCTCAGGTGGTCACTGAAGAGTTGCAGCAGATGTTCAGCCTGTTGGCGTCAGACTTAAGTCTGGCAGAGGTGTTTGTTGAGGCAGGCGCGGGTGCAGCGTTAAGTGCTGCGAACAAAGTTCGTTACTACACCTTCACCAGCAATATCCTGCGCGTCTGCGAGAATGGATATTTACAGAATCGCGAAAACGCTATTAGTCCAGAGCACTGGGAAGGCATTGTGAGAATGATGATTGATTATTCGAAAATGGCAGCCTTCGAGGAATACTGGGTGAACAGAAAGCACTGGATGTCGAGAGAGTTCCAGAACTTCATGGACACCGATATTATTCCCCTTCCGGCGAAGGTGGGCATCTCTATCCCGGGCAATTACACCGCCTAAGCGAAGAAATAGATGGCCCAGAGCCGTTCGTCTTTGTCGCACGTTGAGAGCATCAATCGTCCATACAAGAAGCGACACAGACGCAGCCATCTATTGGTGTCATCTAGATGACAGACAGAGATCTCAAATCTGATATTAAATATGCATGCCTATTGAACTAGAGCCCCACAATCCAGCTTGGCCTGCCATTTTTGCGAGTGCAAAATACGAGTTGGTTCGCAACCTAAGCCAAATAGCGTCTGTAGAGATTGAACACGTTGGTAGCACGGCGATGCCAAATTTGTGCGCCAAACCAATCGTCGATATCCTTGTTGGGGTTGCAGACCGTGCTGCGATGGTTGACGTTGGCGCGGCCATTCAAGCGCTCAATTATCTGCCGTGGCACAGCACATCGGAACGGGGTACTTTTCAGCGCCGCAATCATTTGGATGAACCAACGCATCAGATCCACGTAGTGATTCATGAAGGTTCGCTATGGGTTGATCAAATAGCATTCCGAGATTGGCTGGTGGTCAACGAATTGGATCGAATCTTGTATGAAAATCTGAAAATTAGCAGCGCAGCCAAGTACAGCAATACCCAGGACTACAGCGAATCTAAGTCTGCCTTTGTAAAACAAATCTTACTAAAGTCTAATCGGTTCTTGGCCTAGGCAGTTGTGCATTCAGTGGTGAGCAGTGTGTGGAAGAGTCTCTTTCTCGCTCACACCCTCCAAGCCCAGCGGCATAGTTGCTATCGCTTGCGCCCTTTAGGACGCAACCGCTCTGCTATATGTTGGGTTCGCTATAACGAATTGTAGTTATTGAGACAGACTGCTGCTGTGGTTGTCATAGAATGAGCAGCACATTCTCGTAGCAGATAACGAGTACCAAGACACCTTGGGCTGATTGAATGCGGTACCCTATTATCCATACATCTAAACTAAATGGATCTGTGAATGCTAGGTGAATCTAAATCACTATTTTTGGTCATAGTTTTGATAGCGCTG
>JBNMMV010000188.1:0-8049 GCA_051270205.1 Limisphaerales bacterium | reverse complement strand
CCATGGCCTCGTTACGTTTCATAATTTGCGAGGGTGCAAAGAACATTGTTGGTTTAGCCCCAGGTAACGTCGCGGGATCCTCCCCTTCGCGCGCGTCCCAGTGCGTGATGCCGACGCCACAACTGCAGACCAACTGATCGCCTAGATGACGATGTACCCGCGCAAGAACCTCTCTGTTACCCGCCATATCTACGTACGCACTCAGCGCTTGATCCAGGTTTTCAACTTCGTCGTAGGTGAGCACCCTGTCGTAAAGACCTAAGCCTTCAACAAACTCACTATTGGTTTTTGAGGTTAGTCCCACCACCTTAATATCAGATCTTTGGCTCAACATGTAGGCCAACCCAAATCCGGTTTTACTGGAGGCGCTTCCGACAATGACGGTGTTTGCCCCAAAGAAATCGTTGTCAGATAAATAATCATCAATGACAAACGAAGTTGTAAAAAGCGGTCGATATACCATGGCATGGTTTTCATAGGCCGGATCAAAACCGGTTTCTACACGCACTAAGCTATATTGGTTATACACGGGAGGTAATTCTGATCGATGCGCCACCCCGTCTTTAAACCCGCGCTCATTGACCTTCTCAGGCTTGACGCATAGCTCTTCGGACATTGGGAAGTAGCCGTAGTAACGGCTACCTTCAGCGATATCTGGGTGCGCGCTTTGTGTAACTTTACCAATGCCCCATACCGGAATTCTGCCCATACCTTCCGGCGCTGGGAAAAAATTCCAATAACCGATTAAATCACCGGCAACGCCGTAGGTAATGTTGTTAGCCGTCAGAGCGAAGCGTTCGATGGAGATGACCACTTCCCCGGGCGCAGGCACCAAAGCGTCAACTGTCTCCACGACCGTTTCCGCAAGATTGTCACGATGCACGAAAAAGCTACTAGGCATTACTATATAATTCCTTGATCGGTCGAACTGATCATTGATTTGAGGCCTGATTCGACTCTCGCACTTCGACGTCTTCACCGAGCGCCCCTGCTCGTTGCAGCCGGCTCGCTTCATCCTTGGGTAGATGACGCTGGGCCATTATCAAGAAAAACAGTGCGGGTACCAGGCTGAGAATCGCCAGCGCAATCGCGCCTCGCAGAGAATCGGCATCATTCATGCCGGTATTTCCCAACATGACAGATATTTGACCGATCACGTAGGGACCGAGTGCCAAGCCAATGAACGTATTCAGCAAAATGTAGTAAGCGCCAGCCACCGCGCGCATTCGCGGCATGACCAAGTCGGCCGCAGTGCTTGGTGGAACCCCGCCCGCGCATGCTGAAAACGCCGTTAAGAAGAAGTTGATAATGTAGACCGCAACTAAGCTATCGGTATAGAGAAGCCACAATAACAAAGGCACCTTTCCACCGATAACAATGTAACCGAGTACGATGCGACCGCTGGGAAACAACGTCTTTAATTTGTCGGCAAGCATGCCGCCGCTGGTTATACCGACAAAACCACCGAGTGCCGCACCAATGCCAATGTACAAGCCAACTTCGGCAACACCCACTTCGTGTACGCGCAAAATCAATGGTGGTATCCAAAAACCAGCGCCGTAGCCGATGAAGGCCATACTCGGAAATGCCAGCATGGTATAAACGAAGGCTTTCGACCCGAACATCATGTTGTAGGTGGCAGGATCACGAATTTTTAACGATTGCGCCCAAGTAAACGTTACCCATACACCGAAACCCGTGGTCACCCACTGAGCAACACTGTCCGTAAGCCAAATCAAACCCCAAGCCCCTAAGGCAAACATCCCTGCGTAGATCAAGTTTTTTCGTAGAACCGCGGGGTGTTTCCGCAAACCGTAAAGATTGAAAGGTGGAACCACAGCCAACAGTTCTTGGCCTAACAAGCGAAATGGATGGGGGTGCTTGGGTGTCACCAATCCTTCGCTGATACCCCGCACAGGCTCTCGCAAAGTTCGTACCCAAATGGCCATAACAAGCCCAGGAATACCGACCGCCATAAATGCCACTTGCCAGCCTTTCAGACCGTACGGTGCGTTGGTGGGATAAGCTTCCGCCCACGCCTCCAAGATGTAACCGCCGAGAAATATGCCAATGCCTGCACCGATGTACACACCCGCAGCGTAAATCGCGATAACCGTTGCCCGCAAACGCGGTGCATAGTAATCCGAGAGCATCGAATAAGCTGCCGGTGAAGCGCTGGCCTCACCAATGCCGACGCCGATACGGCAAAGTGCTAAAACAGTGAAGGAGCGAGCGAGACCTGAGGCGGCGGTCATAAGGCTCCAAAAACCCAGACCCACAGACACCAAACTGCGTCGCGTCCAAACATCGGCGAATCGAGCTAGGGGAATGCCGAATACGGCATAAAAAACCGCGAATACGGTACCGTATAAAAACCCCATTTGAGCATCATTGATCGCCAGGTCGGCTTTGATGTCTTCCGCAAGAATCGAAAGGATATTGCGGTCGATAAAATTGAAGATGTAAACCAACACCAGTACAAAGAGTACGTAGTTGGCATAAGCACCACCGCTTTTTGGCGGCATCTTAGAACTCATAGACGACCGATCGAGCATTGGTCTCGAATCATAGTCTCACCCCTTCCCATTTCATCAAGAGTCTAACACTAAACTACACGCCGCTAGGCTCACAACAATGTAACTCTAAGGACAGTGTCATGGGATTCTAGATTTTGCTCTGCAGGCTTTGGTTAACGACCCTGTCGGCGGAGATAGATTACCTGAACCAAATATCCAACGAAATAGGCAATCAAAAACGCAAGGTAGAAACCTCTTAAAAGCGGATCATCAACCTCCGTAACAATCGGATCATTGACGGGTAAACGCCTTAAGCCATCGGTAATTGCCGGAATCATGTGAAATAGGAAAGTCGCTGAGTAGCTAGCCGCTTGCAGGTAAGGAGAGAGCTTACCAAACACCGTCGTCTTTTCAGCGCCAAAGCCAACCAGAACGGCAGCAAGCGTTAGCACTGCTAGAACGTGAGCTATTCCAAAGCCACCCTGATTGTATATACCCAACGCCGAAACAGCGGCAACCAACGTGCAACCCAGATAAATCTGACCTGAGCGTTGGCCCATACCAATGACTTTAAATATGGCAAGCGTGTAAACGCCGCTCAACAGAGCCAATATTCCAATTAAGGTATGAAACCACCCCAACAGCGTAATATCAGGCATGTAAGCTTAAGCCTAGTCCGCTACTGAAGCGGGAATCCAGTTGCCATGAAAACCACCCGGTACACGCGGCAAATCAATTGCAGCAACGGGTTCGTTATCCATAGATGCCGCGTCCATGATGACAAATTGACTCTCGTCTGTGTTCGCATCATAAACGTAGGTCATTAGGTAACCATCATCTTCGCTCTTGGCATTGTCGGCGGCAACGAAAACCGGTTCGCCACCGACGCGACCCTGGCCCAGTTCGATGTCAGATCGTTCACCTGTCTCACGGTCATATTTCAAGATCGCACCCGCCGCACTCATCGGATCATCCGGCGTGCCGGGCTGAGACATGCTCATCATATAACCGTAACGGTGCTTTAAGCCAACGACGCTGTCTGCCACTCTGGGGAATTCCGCAGAACAATCATCGATCTGTTCTTCGTGAACTCGTCCGCTAGTCGTATCAATGGTCCAACGCCACAGTTCAGGCGCGGGGAAATCCATCGCCGACTCCCGCCAAATGTGGCTGAAGCGTGCGACATCGAGAATGATCTTGTCACCTTGTTCGTATGAGTTCATCGGATGGAAAACGTAGCAAGGGTTTATGTCGATCCACTTCACCTGCGCGTCTGTGCCATCACGTGGCATCACACCTAAGCGCGCGGGATAGTCGTCATCCCAACGAATTGGCATCTCTCCACTCATCGCCAATTGCATGTCGAAGACTGCGGGCAAATCCATAAAGATGACGTGATTACGAGTGACGTTGAAATCGTGCATCATGGTCGGACCCGTGACGGTGATGTCTTCGGTCTGCACAAGCTTGCCGTCAGCGGAAACACGTAGGTAACGCAAATAGGGCGCCATTGCAGAGTATCCAAAAGCCAGCAATTCGCCGGTTTCTGGGCAGACTTTTGGGTGAGCCGTAAAAGATCCTTTGAGAACACCATCAAAGTCAGTGGCGCCAACGGTTCCTAAATCACCGTCAAGCACGTAAGGAAAATGACCTTCCTCTAACGCCAGGATCTTACCCGCGTGTCCAAACACATGAGTATTCGCTTTTGAGGATTTCATATCCATCATGACCATCGGGTCGAGAATATCCACCGACGGATTGGTTATGAATGGCGTCTGTACATAACGGTTCTTGTACCACTCGGCTTTGCCATCTCGTAAACGCATGCCATGGACCATGCCATCACCAAAAAAGGGATGTGCGCTGGTGCCGCTGAGCGGATTAGGTCCAGTGCGTATATAACGCCCGTCGAGTCCAGCAGGGATATGGCCCGTGACTTTCAAATCTGTGAGCGTTCTTTCTTCGGTCACGGGACGACCGTTACCACGTAGGTGTGAGGGGGTATCTTTTAGTACAGCAGCCATTTATCGCTTCTCCAATTTGGACGTTACAGAACACCATCTTAGAGCGCCTAAACGAATAAATCTACCATCGGTATTTTAATTACTCCGGCACGTGCGTTAAAAACATACCTAGACCTTGTCGAATTTGGTCAGTATCTATACTTTGAAGTCTTCGCAGACACAACAAAGGTCGAATGAACCAGAACGAACGCCAATTTGATGTTGCTATCATAGGTCTTGGACCCGTGGGATCTATGGCGACTCTGTTACTGAGTCGTGCAGGGCTAACCGTTGCTGCCATCGAGCAAGAACCGGCAGTGTACGCCCTACCGCGTGCTGTGAATCTCGATGGCGAACTGGTTCGCGCTATGCAACCCTTGGGTCTAGCTGAAGATCTAGATGCGCTGTTACAACATGTGCGTCCAGGAGAGCGAGCAGGATTCGCTAACTCTAAGCATGAGTGGCTCTTTGGGGATGAATTGTCTGACTTTGGTCCGAATGGCTGGCAAAGCATGAACATGTTTGATCAACCAGAGGTAGAGTCTTTCTTACGTACAACTGCCTTGGGTCACGCGAATGTTTCCGACTACATCGGTTACGAGGCAATATCGTTCGAAGACCTTTCACATGACGAGAAGGGGGAGTCTGTGTCCGTGACCATCGCACGCGATGGTGAACGGTCTTTGGTGACCGCTCGTTACCTCATAGCGTGTGATGGTGCAGCAAGCCCAACTCGAAAAGCGCTCAACATCGGTTGGCATGATCTCGGCTATAACCACGATTGGCTGGTGGTCGATATTACGACCAAAGCCGGCCACACGCTTGGCACAACCACCATGCAGGTCTGTGACCCGGACCGGATCAGTACTTATGTTTGTACCAAAGACCCCTACCGACGCTGGGAATTCAAATTGAACCCAGGAGAAACTTGGCAGCACATGTTGGAACCCGCAACCATCAAAAGTCTCATAGAGCCTTGGACACCGGAAGGCACCTACGAGATTCGACGCGCGGCAATGTACCAATTCCACGCGGCAACTGCCGATACTTGGCGGGTAGGTAACATCTTTATCGCCGGGGATGCTGCCCATCAAACACCACCTTTCCTTGGTCAAGGCATGAATGCTGGGCTGCGCGACGTCGTTAATCTCAGCTGGAAACTCGACCTTGTTAAGCGTGGGGTTGCCTCGGAAGATATTCTCGATGCCTATCAAGCAGAGCGAGATGCCCATGCGCATGATCTGGTGGAGTGGGCTGTATCCATCGGCCAACTGATGGAACATTTGGCGGCTACCGAAGGCGCCGCACGTGCTGGGCTAAAACCACCACCAATGCCGGAACATCTTAAGAAATCTGGTTACGGACAGGGTCGCGGGCAACCCCCTCTACGAGACGGCGTGATCATGAGTGAACAGGTCGGTGGCAATAGCCCTGTGGGTTACCTTTTCAGCCAACCCATTATTCAGCAAGGTACAGGCAAGCAACACTTAGACGACTTGCTAGGTTCCGGATTCGCTGTCGTCGCACTTACAAGCGAGCACCTTAAGGTCTCCCCAGAGAGCCGTGCGCTGCTGGCAAAGCTCGGCGCAAAGCTGGTATCGCTAGAAAACCTAGCGTTGGTCCGCGGGCATTTCGACCGAGGCTTTGAGCAGACCTCTGTAATCATCGTTCGACCGGATCGCTACATCTTTGGTATCGTCGACGGTAGACATCACTTAGACGACCTCGTCAGCGAACTCGCGGCCAGCGTCCACCTTAACTAAGCAATCCAACCTAACACCAGGAAAGGAGACACCCATGAATTTAACTTGGTCCCACGCAGTTATGTACGTTCGTGACTTAGAAGGCATGCTGAACTTTTATACCGATTTGCTAGGTTTCCAAATCACCGACCGCGGCCCCTTAGCTGAGAACGCGCCAGATATTGTATTTCTTAGTCAGGATCCTGAAGAACATCACCAGATCGCCATGGTCCCGACGCGCAAAGATGAAGAACCTTCGAACAGCGTCAATCATTTCGCTTTTCGCACCGATAGCTTCGACAAAATGAAGAATCTGCACACAAATTTGCTAGAAGTCGACGGCATCAAAATCAACCCTCTATCTCACGGCAACACGCTTTCGATATACTTTAACGACCCCGAAGGTAACGGTGTTGAAGTGTTTTGGGATACCCCGTGGCACGTTGCGCAACCACAGGGGAAGCCCTGGAACGCAGACCTCGACGAGGCAGCGGCACTTACCTGGGTACAGGCTGAATTTGGACACGAACCTACATTCGTGCCAAGGGACCAGTTTTACACTGGTCGCCCTGGTTTCTGAAACTAGCCCCCCGTCGAACCCATAAGCGCCTTAAGCGCTGCTGCCTCTTCGGTGGACAGCTCAATGGGCTCACATCGAGGGTCAGTTTTCTGCAGCGCCTTGAGCATAGTTTGAGTCAACGGTATGGGATCGCAACCATGTCCTTGCTCGCAGATCATGTCCCACTCGGGCCGTGCCTGTAGGTGACAAGCAAAGCAGTTGCCTCCAAATCGATTCACAACGTCTGCAAATCCACGGCCTCGGATGGCAGTTCCTTCTGATGACACATCAAATTCAAAGAATTCCCAGTCTTTGGTTGCCGGATTAAACCCACTATCACGCTTTACCATGGCTTCAGTCGGCACCAGTTGCACCACTGAGCCCGGGGGATAAACACCACCCGTAGGCGATTCCGCCACGGCTAAGGTGGCTTCAAGATCACCATTAACATTATCAACATAGAAGCCGCGAACTGGCGTCATATCGCGGACACAATCGAAGCTTTCCGCTGTCAGCGAATCGGTATTGGCTAAGGTACTGCCAGTAATACAAGTTAGGATGAGCAAGAAGTTCACGGATTTGATCACGAGTTTAAACATGGGGATCTCCAACACAAAATTAGTTAGCTTAGTTTGGACCGACCCTTGTGATGCCGTCAATTGTTGCATCTCGATTTTTCGGGCGTTGCTGATTTAGTCGCCGTCCTCGCTTAAGCTTAAGGTCCTCATCTTTCAGATTTTTATGTTAGGTCGTTAATATGCGCGCACCGGACTGGCCGTCACCCAACCCTCTACCTTTGGAGCCATCCATTGAGCAATGGACAGAACTCACGCGTCTAGTTGAAGGGTTCTTGGCAGACGAATTGTCACAACTGGGTAAAAAACCGGTCTTGTCTCAAAGCGACCCGATCTTGTCTCAAAACGATGAAGACGAATTGATGTCGTCATTACCTTTGAGTGAGTGGCTGGGACACTTGGTTAACAGCGGATTCAACACGGCGCACCCCGGATTTTTAGCATTTATTCCGGGCGGCGGTTTGGTTACATCGGCTTTGGCTGACTGGATTGTTAAAACTACCAATCGGTACGGCACCGCACATTTCGCCTCGCCATTGTTGACCGAACTTGAGCATCGAGTGATTAAGACTTTCGCCGCCTGGGTAGGCTACGACGATAACGCCGCGGGCGTCTTGACCACTGGTGGATCCTTGGCCAATTTCACAGCAGTAG
>JBNMMV010000187.1:0-8107 GCA_051270205.1 Limisphaerales bacterium | reverse complement strand
AATCGAAATACTTGAAAGCCGTGCTTTTCCTGTAAACGAACTGTTTCTCTTGGCCTCGGAACGCACCGCCGGTAAGCGCGTACAATTCCATGGTAAGAGCAAAATGGTCACACAACTTGATCAGTTTGACTTTTCACAGGCACAAATTGCTCTATTTTCAGCAGGCGGTGCCGTCTCTGCTGAGTACGTGCCTAAGGCCACTGAAGCGGGCTGTGTGGTCATAGATAACACCTCTCACTTTCGCTACGACGACGACATTCCGCTAATCGTGCCCGAGGTCAACGCGCATCGAATAGATGAGTACGTAAACCGTAATATTATCGCCAACCCCAATTGTTCAACCATCCAAATGATGGTTGCTCTGAAACCCATTCACGATGCCGTGGGAATAACACGGATTAACGTCTGTACCTATCAAGCGGTATCTGGCGCGGGCACGAGTGGCATCAAAGAATTGGCGGGGCAAACTGCCAACCTTCTCAATGCCAAACCGGTTGAAACAAAAGTCATGCCTGTACAAATCGCTTTCAACGCGATTCCGCAAATCGACAAGTTTGAAGACAATGGTTACACCAGAGAAGAAATGAAGATGGTGTGGGAGACTCAAAAGATTCTCGAAGATGACACGATTCAGGTAAACCCAACATGTGTGCGCATTCCAGTATTTTATGGCCACTCTGAGGCCGTGCACATCGAAACGCGCGAGCAAATCTCAGCGGCGGAGGTCACTAGGCTGCTTAATGAAGCGCCAGGCGTCAAAGTATTTGACGAAAATACTTACCCAACCGCGGTGGAACATGCAGCTGGAGAGGACGGAGTTTTTGTCGGACGTATTCGTCAGGACATCTCCCATCCTCTGGGAATCGACCTGTGGGTGGTTGCCGACAATGTCCGCAAAGGTGCAGCTTTAAACAGCGTACAGATCGCGGAACTACTGAGTGCCCAGTGAGTGGCCAGTGAGTGGCCAGTGAGTGGCCAGTGAGTGGAAAGATTCAGGCAACTAAGTTGTCCGCGCTGCTTTAAAAGCGCATTTCCCTTACGAAAGTGCTACCTATGCCACCAAAGTTATTTGAATCTAGGTTATCTTTAGCATCTGTGAGTGGACCAATCCAACCAGGATAGGGTCCGGGTTTATGCCGCTATGATGGCGGTGTATTGATAAGAGAACGTTAACTTAGTTGGACACACGGACTTGTTAGAAGAACGAAGGGTGCGAGCCCAAATTCACAACGTCGCACAGGCGACGGCTGCTGAAACATTGAGAGAAAATAATTTTCCACAACTTAATTCTGTAAGGAGTGTCTTGCTTATGTTGAAACGCAAGTGCCGCTGGCTTCGTATGGCACTGATGGTTCCGCTAATGGTTGCATTGCCTCTGCAATCTGCTTGGTCTTTGGGTCTTGCCGAGATCGAAGTTGATTCTGCATTGAACGAGAAATTCTCTGCAGCCATAGATCTAATGGACCTTGGCGATTTGTCCGAGGACGAAATCTTGGTCTCAATGGCTTCGCGTGAAGATTTTGATCGGGTAGGGGTAGAACGCTTTTTCTATCTGACCGACTTAAAGTTTGAACTGGACCTGAAAGGCCGTGCCAAAGTGGTCATCAGCAGTTCCCGAGTGATATCCGAGCCCTATCTAAATTTCATCGTCGAAATCATGTGGCCTAAGGGTCGATTGCTGAAAGAGTTTACAGTACTACTGGATCCTCCGACGTTCACTGAAACTGCGGCTGCGCCTATCAACGCACCTGCACCAATCGCTAGTCGACAACGTGGCCAAAACTCAACACCATCGGCCAGAACTGCTGACCAGGTGAGTTTACGTAGCCCCGCTCGTGCAAACCGTATGGTTGCCAATGCCGAGGGAGAGGTTATGTCCACAACCGATGACACGTTGTGGAAAATAGCAGATCGAACCCGTGGTTCAGAGGCTTCTGTAAATCAGCAGATGCTTGCCATACAGGCGTTAAATCCACGCGCTTTCATTCGCGACAATATAAACCTCCTCAAAGCAGGGTACCGACTCAAGGTTCCTTCTGAAGCTCAAGCGTTGGCGTTAAGCCAGGGTGAAGCATTTGCAGAAGTTCGCCAACAAACAAACAGTTGGCGTAACCCGGACCAGGAATCCCTGGCTCAGGCACCAGCCACCTCGGACGAGGGCTCAGCCCTTAGATCACAAGTAGATGGTACGCCTATACAATCAGAGTCCAACAATTCAACGCAGTCAGCACAAGGACAGGTTCGAATCGTTGCGAATAGCGGTGAACTATCCCAAGGCACTGTGGCTGACGGTGGTGAAGCTGATGCTCAGCTTATAGAAGAAAAGGCGACGCTGTCACGACAGGTCGAAGAATTGAACTACCAACTAGACCGTGAAAAGGAGCTTGCAGAGTCTCAGGTAGCTCTAAAAGAGAGGCAACTGGAAGTCAAAGATCAGGCGCTTGCTCAACTGCAAGAACGCGTCGCGCAACTCGAACAGGCGCAAGAAAATGATGGTCAGCAACAAAACCAAACCGCTACGTCACCCGTTGTCGAAGTACCCTGGTGGCAATCACCCCTCTTTCTAGGTGGTGTGATCGGCGTTTTAGTTTTGTTGCTTGCATGGGCCATGGTTGGTGCACGCCGTCGCGATGATGAAGAGGTCCAAGACTACGGACATGTCGACTATGACGAGAACGATACCGACTATGATACCGACTATGAAGACGAGGTTACTGTTGAGCCGGTTGTTGGTTCTGTCGAAGAAGACTCGCTAGAAGGCGATGAAGTCGTCGACGAAACTAAAGATGAGTTCAATGAACTGTTGGAATCAGAGCACGATCTTGACGAGCCCGATTTAGAAAAAGATCAACAACCTGCCTTCGATGGCGCAGAAAGTGGCGGTGATGTTGTCGCTGAAGCTGACATCTATATGGCTTACGGTCGATACGGCCAGGCAGTCAGCCTGCTACTAGATACGCTGAGTAAAAAACCTGAACGACATGATGTTCGCCTCAAGCTACTCGAAGTATGCGTTGAAGCCGAAGATCCAGCTCAGTTTTCAGAGCACGCGGAATATTTGGTTGAAAACTGTGACGACGAAGATATCTTGCTTGCTGTTCGCGACCTTGAAGGGCGCTTATCGGACCAAGTCTCTGATTTAAATGAGCTGCAAGGTGACGAAAATGAAGACACCTCTAACGCATCAGAAGGCGGTGGTGATGAACTCCTCACTCTGGATGAGTTAGATGATGCGCCTGACGCAATTGATACAGAAGACGCTGCAGCTGAAAGTGAAGCTGAAGATGGCTTAGATTTTGAGCTCGAGTTTGACGGTGACGACAACCAAAATGTAAAAGATGCCAAAGACGACACTGATGACCACGATGACCAAATTAGCGAAGATCTCGGTGGCGACCTGGGCATAGATTTCGACCCTGACAGTTCTGAGGGCGAAAGTGATTCCGATAGTGGGCTTGATTTCGAACTTGATTTGGACTCGGAAGAGACTGAATCTACTGAAGATCAGGGCGATTTCGATTTAGATACCCTTGAGTTGGATGAAGACACGGATGCTGCGGAAGGTGCTCGATCAGATTCAACCGACGACGCACCCGAAAGCCCATCTAACACCTCTTCTGAGGACAGTGAAGGATTTAACGACTTCGATTTTGAAACGGATAGCGACTCCGATGTTAACGCCACCAAACTAGACTTGGCAGAAGCGTACATCGACATGGGTGATGGAGAAGGCGCACGAGACATATTGCGAGAAGTGCTCGAGGAAGGCTCTGCTGAGCAAATCTCCAAGGCTCAATCGCTCATCGATAGCTTAGCCTAACCTCAGCATCGCAAAAATGTTTGGCTGGGCGTTGGGAATCGCCTATAACGGCAAAACTTTTCACGGTTGGCAGCGCCAGCCGAACGTGCCTACTGTACAAAGCATGCTCGAGTTGGCTGCCAGTAAAATTGCGGATGAACCAATCACCCTTACGGTTGCTGGTCGAACTGACAAAGGTGTACACGCATCAGCGCAGGTAGCTAGCTTTAAAACCCAGGCTATAAGAACAGAATACGACTGGCTGCGCGGCCTCAACGGTTTGACGAACCCAGCAGTGCAAGTTGTCTGGGTTCGAGCATTAGAGACCCCGTTTCACGCTAGATACGATGCCGTTTCACGAACATACAACTACTTATTTATGGACAACGCACCCCGTGGTGATGTGTTTTCACATGACCTAGCTTGGTGTTGTGAGCCGCTTAACGTCGATGCGATGCATAACGAAGCACGGAGTTTGTTGGGTGAGCATGACTTCTCAAGCTTTCGTGCTGCGGGTTGCCAGTCTGTATCTCCAATGCGACGCATCAATCGTTGTGTTGTGCGCCGTCAAGGTCCCTATGTTGTGATGGAAATCGAGGCAAACGCATTTGTCCTACACATGGTCAGGAATATTGCTTCTGCATTGTATGATGTGGGCGTTGGCCAGGCTCGGGGCACCATCACCGAGCTTTTAGATTTGAAAGACCGCGATAAGCTAGGGCTAACCGCGCCAGCACAAGGGTTGTACCTTACCGGCGTGAGTTATCCTCAACACAATTTCCCGGACTCTGAGCCTCCGCGTCATTTGATTGGAAATAGCACTTTTATCCCTGGGAGTCTGCCGCTAGACTAGCGGCCTTTTAGGTCTCACGTTGCTGGGACCCAGCCATGAAAGAACACCAAACCGAAAATAAACACGACGGCGAAGCTAACAGCATTTGGTGCAAAATTTGTGGCATCACCAGTGCGGCTGATGCAGTTATGGTGGAGCAGGCGGGTGCAGACGCAATCGGTTTGAATTTTTTTGCCTCAAGCCCTCGCTTCGTAACACTCAACCAAGCGGCCGCTATTGCTCAAGCAGTAAGCTTGACCAAGGTTGGATTATTTGTCGACGCAGCACCCAATGTGGTTGAGCAATCGATGGCAGCTTGCCAACTTGACCTTCTACAGTTCCACGGTGACGAGTCACCAGACTACTGTGCTCAGTTTGGTATGCCCTATATGAAGGTATTGCGAGTCGGACGAGCGGGCGAGAACGCCCGTCAGATTTTGTCGTTAGTCGACAGCTACGCAGATGGCTGGGCATGTCTGCTTGATGCCTTTGTCGAGGGGCAGCGTGGTGGTACGGGAAAATTATTAGACCGAGCACTTTGGCCACAGAACGCGCGCAGCAAACTCATCCTTGCTGGCGGACTCAACCCGCAGAACGTTGGCGACGCCATCCTGCAGCTCTCGCCGCATGGGGTCGATGTCAGTAGCGGCGTAGAACATATCGTCGGTGGTAAACGGCAAGCTGGCAAAAAGGATGAGCAAGCAGTACGTCAATTCATAAGCGAGGTAAACGATGCCGCAGAACAACGATGACAGCCCAAATGATCATCCGCAGGGCAGCAATTATGCTCAGCCAGATGAAAGTGGACACTTTGGTCAGTTTGGTGGCCGTTTTGTAGCTGAAACTTTGACTCACGCGTTGGACGATCTTGCAGAGCTCTACGAAACTGCTCGACAAGATCCGCAATTCAGAACAGAACTGCAACAAGACTTAACCCACTATGTCGGTAGACCCACACCCTTGTACTTTGCCGAACGGCTGACTCGGGAGTTGGACACGGCGAAGATTTATCTAAAAAGAGAAGACCTAAACCATACAGGTGCACATAAGGTCTGCAATACCATTGGCCAGGCATTGTTAGCGAAGCGCATGGGCAAGCCTCGAGTCATTGCTGAAACAGGTGCGGGTCAACACGGTGTCGCCACTGCAACAGTTGCTGCTCGTCTTGGTCTCACTTGCGATGTCTATATGGGCGCAGAAGACATCATCAGGCAAAGCCTCAATGTTTATCGAATGAAACTTCTTGGCGCCAACGTCATCGCCGTTAATTCAGGTACGAAGACCCTTAAAGACGCCATGAACGAAGCCATGCGTGATTGGGTCACCAATGTTGATGACACTCATTACATTATAGGTACGGCTGCTGGACCGCATCCGTACCCAACGATTGTACGAGACTTCGCATCTATTATTGGTCAGGAAGCGCGCAGTCAGATACTGGAACTTGAGGGCCGCTTGCCAGATCTCCTTGTGGCCTGTGTCGGCGGAGGGTCTAACGCCATTGGCCTATTCCATCCTTTTGTAGATGACATCGACGTCGCCATGATGGGCGTCGAAGCGGGTGGGCACGGGCTCAGTACTGGCGAGCACGCAGCGCCGCTCAACGAAGGTAAAGTTGGCGTGTTACATGGCAACCGAACCTATCTAATGGCTGATGAAGATGGTCAGATACAAGCCACCCATTCAATATCGGCCGGGCTCGACTATCCGGGTGTAGGACCAGAACATTCGTATCTGAAGGACATCGGCAGAGCGCGCTATGGATCGGCCACCGACGCTGAAGCGATGAATGGTTTTCGATTGCTAAATCGAACCGAAGGAATACTGCCTGCCTTAGAGAGTAGCCATGCAATTGGCTGGATGGCAAGCCATGCAAAAGATTTTAGCCCTGAGGAGATCATTATCATTAACCTCTCAGGAAGAGGCGATAAAGACATCAACACGGTTGCCAAAATCGATGGCATTGAATTGTAATGGGCAGGATCAGCAAACAGTTTACGAAGCTTGATAATGAAACGGCACTGGTAGGTTTTATTACGGCAGGTGACCCAACGCTTGAGCATACGGTGACAGCGATGCACGCGTTGGTGGCGGGCGGCACAGACATAATAGAGCTTGGCATGCCGTTCTCCGATCCGGAGGCAGAAGGTCCAGCGATCCAGGCCTCCAGTGAGCGTGCGTTAGCCAACGGCGTCACCTTATCAATTGTGTTAGAAATGGTGGCGCAATTCAGGCAGTCAAACACCGAGACCCCGATAGTCCTAATGGGCTATCTCAACGCGATACTTGCTCACGATGATTTCGCAGGCCGCGCTCAAACGGCCGGCGTCGACGGTCTAATCTTGGTCAACTTACCCCCGGAAGAGGCGACTGATCTGAAGCAAGATCTAGCTGCTCACGACATTGACTTGGTTTTCTTAATCGCGCCAACCACAGTGCCGGAGCGTGTCACTTACATACTGAGTCAATCCAGTGGATTTGTTTATTACGTTGCACTGAAAGGCATTACTGGTGCCGATCATTTAAATACTGATGAAGTTGCAACTAATTTAAGCCGTATTCGTAACCAAACAGACTTACCAGTTTGCGTTGGCTTTGGCATCAAAGATGAAGTCGCAGCAAGAGCGCTGGGTGCCCATGCAGACGGCGTGGTAGTTGGAAGTGCGTTGGTAAATGTACTCGCCGAGACGGGAAAGTCTCCAGATGAGGCCGCATCCGCGCTCAGAGATTTTTGCAAAGTGCTGGGTAGAGGCGCAAAACAACAGTGACCGCACGCACCACTCTTGAAGACTGGTTAACCCATATTGACGGGAGGAATTGGCAAACCGTCGACATGGGACTAGATCGAATTATTGAGATGCTTGAGCGTCTCAACATCCAAAAACCGGCACCTTATGTCATCACTGTGGCTGGGACCAATGGAAAAGGCAGCACCTGCTATGCCTGTGAAGCCTTGCTGCTCGCACACGGTCTGACAGTCGGAACAGCGATTTCACCGCATATAGATCGCTTTAACGAGCGTATTCGTGTCAATGGCGAGGAGGTGGCAGATGACGTCATCGTTAGCGCCTTCGAAGCGGTGGAAGTTCATCGAAAGACTTTGCCGCTTACCTACTTTGAGTATTGCGTACTTGCCTCCTTTTGGCTTTTTCGTCAGTGCAATGTAGACGTCGCTGTCTTGGAAATCGGTTTGGGAGGTCGCCTCGACGGATTTAATGTTGTGGGTGCAGATAGCGCTGTAATCACCAGTATCGATTTAGACCACCAAGCTATTTTAGGTGACGATCGAGAAACTATCGGCGCCGAGAAGGCTGGAATATTCCGCCCTGGGCAGCGCATCATTCTGGCTGAGAATATGCCTAATAGCGTGATCGACGCCAGTAAGGTTGGCGGCGAGGTGATCCGTTTCGAACAGGACATAAAAGTGACCACCCAAGACACGGTATGGACGCTCGAGTTTGGTGACACACATCTGG
>JBNMMV010000186.1:0-8180 GCA_051270205.1 Limisphaerales bacterium | reverse complement strand
CAAAAGCTGTCGCAATTAGCGTCACTGGTGAGGTCACTTGGCCATCAACCCAGCGCGTTTGCATAGATAGAGAATCCTTGCCCACAGGAATAGCGATACCCAATGCTGGACAAAACTCCTCTCCAATAGCGTATACCGAGTCAAACAACCCCTGCTGCTCAAGATCGTCTCCGGCCGCGGCCATCCAATTTGCAGACAATACGACGCGATCTATTGAATCCACGTCTGCGCTGATCAAATTAGTCAGCGACTCAGCCACGGCTAGCCGCGCCGCAGCGGGCGGATTTATAACGGCCACAGGGCTGCGTTCGCCCATGGCGAAGGCCTCACCCCGAAAACCCGCATAACCACGTAGGGTGACTGCTGCATCTGCCACTGGCACTTGCCATGGACCAATCATGGGCTGACAGGCTACTTGGCCGGTAATCGAGCGATCGCCAATGGTGATGAGAAACTGTTTACTGGCCACGGCGGGAAACTGTAAAACACGCTCTAGCGCGTCGCTCAACTGTACCCCTTCCAAATCGAGCTGATATTCGGGGTAAGCTTGGCGCTTTATCACGCGCTGCATTTTAGGCGGTTTTCCTAACAGAACGTCCAATGGTATCGAAACCGGGGCATTATCAAATTGTTCGTCGTAGACGCTTAAATAACCATCATCAGTGGACTCTCCAACGACCGCATACGGGCACCGTTCGCGGCGACAAATAGATTCGAATCGTTCTAGAGCTGTTGCGTCAACACCAAGTACATATCGTTCTTGGGCTTCATTGCACCAAATTTCTAGTGGCGACATGGCTTTGTCGGCATTAGGAATATCTCGCAATTTAAACCGACCACCCGCTCCTGCGTCGTTAACCAACTCAGGCAGTGCATTAGACATGCCACCGGCG
Source organism: Limisphaerales bacterium (assembly GCA_051270205.1). GTDB lineage: Bacteria > Pseudomonadota > Gammaproteobacteria > Pseudomonadales > Azotimanducaceae > UBA4421. The sequence goes on along the minus strand of JBNMMV010000186.1, from coordinate 7,287 downwards.
CCAACATCGTGAATGAGCCGGATAGGGTTTTCTAAGCCTAGCGCGCAGCAACGGTCGATGACTTCCTGACAACGCCGTTCCATTTCAGGGTTACCCCGTTGCACAGATGCAAAATCAAGCTCTGAACGCGAGGCACCAGAAGCCATGCTCGATGCTGCACTGCCACCTAGACCAATGAGCATTGCTGGCCCACCCAGCACAACCAACGCTGTACCTTGTGGAAAGTCCAACGCGTCCACATGCTCTTCTTTTACCAGACCGACACCGCCAGCAATCATAACCGGCTTGTGGTAGCCCAGTGTTTTGTCACCAATTTGTTGTTCGAAGGTGCGGAAATAACCATTAATGGCCGGCCGGCCAAATTCATTGTTGAAACTAGCGCCGCCTATCGGACCTTCCAACATGATGTCCAATGCACTGGCCATGTGATCTGGCTTGCCAGTCTCTAGTTCCCAAGGTTGTAGTTGACCCGGAATATTAAGGTGTGAGGTGGTAAATCCGGTCAATCCTGCCTTCGGTTTCGAACCGCGACCTACTGCGCCTTCATCACGAATTTCTCCCCCAGAACCCGTTGCAGCACCAGAAAAAGGCGCAATCGCCGTTGGATGATTATGAGTTTCGACCTTCATCAAAATATGCACGGGCTCTTCGCTAGAGACATATTTTTGGTCTTCACCCAACACCCACAATCGTTCATCCTTGCTACCCACAATTACAGCCGCATTATCACTGTAGGCACTCAATACACCGCGACCGTTAATCTGTTCGTGTGTATTGCGGATCATCGCAAACAGTGATTTCTGTTGTTCCTCGCCGTCAATCAACCAATCAGCGTTGAATATTTTGTGGCGACAATGCTCGGAGTTCGCTTGCGCAAACATCATCAGTTCGACATCTGTGGGGTTACGTTCTAGCCGTTTGTAAGCCTGTTCCAGATAATCGATCTCGTCACCGGACAACGCCAGCCCAAGCTCTTCGTTCGCCGTGTTGAGTGCGCCAACACCGGCACCTAACAGGTCAACGTGGGCAACTGGGCGAGCGTCTGCTTCTGCGAATATTTGGTCAAACTCTTCCTGCTCATGAACTTCTTCAGTCATACGGTCATGAAGAACACTAAGATCAATAGTATTTTCAGGATTCAGACTGCTAACAAACCAACGTACGCCACGCTCGACACGCAACACCTTGGTGAGACCGCATATTGCGAAGATGTCGGTTGCCTTACTCGACCAGGGTGAAATGGTGCCGGTACGAGGCAAGACCGTTACAAGACGTTCGCCCTGCTTTTGGGGAAGCTCGCGTTCAGGTCCATAGTTGAGAAGTAATTCTACCCGCTGACGTTCTTCTACGCTAAGTGGCGCGGCAAGCTCCAACAAGTGCACATGTTCGGCATAGATAATCTCAGGCGCACGGCCTTCGACCTTGGCCAACGCAAAAACACTGAGCGCGGGCTTACCTTCCAACACCAATACCTGATTAGTTGCAGTCATGTGGCTCCGTTCAACCCTCTCTTGATAATTGTTTACTTGCTGCGTCGTGCCGCAAAAAATTCAGTGAGCAGGTCACCGCTTTCTTTTGCTCGAACCCCGCCGACAATTTCAATAACATGATTATGCCAGCGGCGATTAAGCTGAGGGTGACTACAAACAGCGCCCGATTTAGGCTCCAAGGCGCCATAGACCAACCGCTTGATACGCGCATGTACCATTGCTCCCGCGCACATCATACAAGGCTCCAAGGTCACGTAGATCGTGGCATCTACAAGACGATAGTTTTGTATTACTTGGCCTGCCAATCGAATGGCATTCATCTCTGCATGTGCAGATGGGTCACGGTCTGAGATCGGCGAATTCGATTTAGATGCCAATGCTACACCCCGCTCGTCCTCATTTGACCCAATCACTACCACGGCGCCAACCGGCACCTCGCCCGCAGCGCCAGCGGCAGCCGCGAGTACCAACGCTTTGTCCATCCAATAGAGGTCAACTTCGCTCAAAAGGTTTTAGCTATTCCCACTCTATGGTTGCTGGCGGTTTACTGGAGACGTCGTAAACAACCCGCGACACCGTAGAGATTTCATTAATAATTCGAGCGGCTACTTTTTCGATAAATTCCCACGGCAACCGAGCTGACCTCGCGGTCATAAAATCAATTGTCTCGACCGCTCGCAGTGCAATGACGTGCTCATATCGACGAGCATCACCAACCACACCTACTGATTTCACTGGCAAGTAAACCGCGAATGCCTGGCTTACCTGATCGTACAAACCGGCATCCTTAAGCTCGCCAAGAAAGATAGCGTCCGCTTGCCTAAGCGTCTGGGCATAGTCAGCACGTACTTCACCAAGAATTCGAACACCCAGCCCCGGTCCTGGAAATGGATGCCGAAAGACTAATGAACGAGGCAGCCCGAGGTGCATGCCAATTTCACGAACCTCGTCTTTGAATAGTTCACGCAGCGGCTCGACCAACTTTAGCGCCATTCTTTCTGGTAGGCCGCCGACGTTATGATGGCTTTTAATGACATGGGCTTTGCCATATTTAGTAGCGGCGGACTCGATAACATCCGGATAGATAGTGCCCTGGGCTAACCATTTTGCACCGCTGATTTTTTTAGCTTCGCGATCAAACACATCGATGAAAGTCGCGCCAATAATTTTGCGCTTCGCTTCAGGTTCCGCTTCACCGGCGAGATTATTAAGGAACTCGTCCCGTGCATCTATGGTCTTTATTGTCAGCGGCAGTGCATTACCAATACCGGATTCTTTATCGAACGCAGACTCCACCTCGGCAACCTCATCCGTACGCAGCAGACCGTTATCAACAAAGATGCAGGTGAGTTGATCACCTAGCGCACGAGACAGTAGCGCCGCAACCACCGACGAATCCACGCCGCCAGACAACCCCAAAATAACTTGATCATCACCCACCTCTGCCTTTACCCGGGCAATGGCGTCTTCAACAATATTGGCGGCATTCCAGTCGCCGTCGCAATCACAAATTTCCCGAGCAAAGTGGTGTAACAACTGCGCGCCCTGGTGAGTATGGGTAACCTCTGGATGGAATTGGACGCAGAAGATTTTTTTCTCAACATGTTCCATGGCAGCTACGGGGGCGCTATCGGTGCTGGCCGTAACTACAAACCCTGGAGGCGTTTTAATGACCTTATCGCCGTGACTCATCCAGACAGATTGTGGGCCGTCCGCCAATCCTAGCTGTGCCAGTAGACTACTACTTGTCGTGGCTTGAATTTCAGCATGACCAAATTCTCGATGATCACTGGATTCAACGACACCGCCTAATTGTTCCGCCATTGCTTGCATGCCATAACAGATACCCAAAATAGGCACATTGGCGTCAATCGCCGCATCAGGAATTCGGGGTGTGGCTCCAGCTGTGACAGATTCTGGTCCGCCACTGAGGATGATGCCCTTAGGCGCAAACTCGACAATAAACTCTTCCGGTACATCGAAGGGATGAATTTCACAATACACGCCTGCTTCGCGCACACGGCGGGCAATTAGCTGGGTGTATTGAGAACCAAAATCGAGTACCAGCAAACGCTGGTCATGAATGTTATGCACGGATATCGATAACTCTAAGATTAACTAATAGGGTAATTGGGAGCTTCTTTGGTGATAGTGACATCATGCACGTGTGACTCCACCATGCTGGCACCACTGACACGAATGAACTCCGGTCGAGTACGCATCTCTTCAATGTCTTGCGAGCCCGTATATCCCATAGAGGCACGCAAGCCGCCTTTAAGTTGGTGGACAATCGGGCTTACCGGTCCGCGATAAGCAACGCGACCTTCAATGCCTTCCGGGACAAGCTTGCGACCATCGCCTTCAATTTCCTGAAAATAACGATCACTCGAGCCATTGGATTGCGACATGGCGCCCAACGAACCCATACCACGATAAGATTTATAAGTGCGACCTTGGTAAAGCTCAACCTCACCTGGCGCTTCGTCTGTTCCAGCTAGGAGACTGCCGATCATGACAGAGCTCGCTCCAGCAACGATTGCTTTAGCAATATCGCCAGAAAAACGAATTCCACCGTCAGCGATGATAGGTATGCCTTCAGCTTCTGCGGCTCGACTGGCCTCAGCAATTGCAGTAATTTGCGGCACACCTATGCCAGAAACGATTCTGGTGGTGCAAATGGAGCCAGGGCCAATGCCGACTTTTACTGCATCAGCACCCACGTCTATTAAGGCCTTTGCACCGTCATGGGTCGCAACGTTACCGCCTATCACGTTTAAATTAGGATAAGTCTGCTTTATCCAGGCCACGCGTTCGATGACGAACTTGGAGTGACCATGCGCAGTGTCGACGACCACCACATCAACGCCCGCCTCGACCAAGGCTGCAACGCGATCATCGGTATCGTCACTTGTGCCGACACTTGCGCCGACACGCAATTGACCTTCGCCATCTTTACACGCAATGGGGAACGCTTGAGCCTTGGCGATATCTTTTACAGTCACCATACCGGTGAGGTGAAACTGATCATCAACCAGCAAGACCTTTTCAATTCGGTTTATGTGGAGGAGTTTTGTGATTTCGTCGAAGTCCGTGCCTTCACGGGCTGTAATCAGCCGATCTTTAGGCGTCATGACATCGCTCACTGAAACATTAATGCGATTTTCAAAGCGAAGATCGCGACTGGTCACAATGCCTACTAAGCGTTGACCACTCACCACGGGGACGCCCGAAATGCCGTGATCAGTTATTTTGTTGTAGAGCTCTTGAAGGCTTGCATCAGGGTGAATAGTTACCGGGTCGCGGATAATCCCGGACTCAAACTTCTTCACCGCACGCACTTCTTTAGCCTGTTGTTCGACAGTCATGTTCTTATGAACAATGCCTATGCCACCTTCTTGGGCGATCGCTATTGCAAGTCGCGATTCGGTCACAGTATCCATGGCCGAAGACATAAGGGGCACGTTCAGTTTTATCTCACGCGTTAGCTGCGTTTGCAGCGACACATCCGAAGGGAGGACTTGAGAATAGGCTGGGAGAAGTAGAACGTCGTCAAAGGTGAGAGCATCGGCTGCGATACGCAACATTTGGGACTCCGCAAAACCGGTATTTTACCGATGTTGTAGTGTCATGTAAATTCTCTCGAGCATACTTAGAGAATATTCCGTAAAATTAATGCATGCCTGACCAAAGATCTGATCAAAATATCCTCAGTGTTTCCGATCTGAATCATCAAGCCCGCCTCACCATCGAGCAGCAATTTCAAACTGTGTGGATCATTGGGGAGATGTCCAACTTTGCCCGACCCTCTTCTGGCCACTGGTACTTCTCCCTAAAAGACCAGAAAGCACAAGTACGTTGTGCAATGTTTGCCAATCGTAATCGTAGTATCCAAATGCAGCCGGGCAATGGCCAGCAAGTGCTTATACGCGGTCGAGTGAGCCTCTATGAGGGCCGCGGCGAGTTTCAGGTCATCGCAGATTACATGGAACCTGCTGGCGAGGGGGCGTTACGCCAAGCATTCGACCAGCTAAAGATTAAACTCGCCTCTGAAGGCCTCTTTGATACAGATCGAAAGCGCTCACTCCCTGGCATGCCAACTCACTTTGCTATTGTTACCTCGGCCACAGGCGCTGCGCTGCAAGACGTTCTAGCCGTATGGCAACGGCGCTACCCAGTTTTAAAAGTAACCCTGGTTCCATCACTGGTTCAGGGTGGCGAAGCCGAGCAAGCGTTGAACCAAGCGCTTTCTCGGGCAATCGGACTGGCCCCTGACGCGATACTGCTCACCCGCGGAGGGGGCAGTCTAGAAGACCTGTGGGCTTTCAACAGTGAACGTTTAGCCCGGGCTGTCGCAGAATGCGAGATCCCAATCGTCTCAGCCGTGGGGCACGAAATAGATACTACCATCTGCGACTTTGTCGCCGACGTGCGTGCGCCAACCCCTTCGGCCGCCGCAGAACTGATGACGCCAGATCGAGCAGAATTGTCAGATAGTTTTTATGGTCTAGAACAGTATCTGTCAAATTCCGTGCAACGGCTGATCAAAGACCTAGAAAGCCGTCGCAGTCATGCCAGCCAGCGACTTTCAAATCCGGTAGAGATCATCGAACGGATGGCTCAGCGCATCGATGACTCGGCCACTCGACTAAAGCTTGCCACCGAGGCAAAAATTAATCAGTCGCGAGCAAAGGTTGTCAGTCTTCAGCGTCAACTACCTCATGTCGGCCCGCAGGCATTGCTTCATAGAAGTGCCACCAAGTTAGCCAGCTTGCAGCATCTCGCTACCCGGTCGATGGAAAACAACCTAAAGCAACACAATCAACGCCAAGCTCAAATCACCCGAATGTTACACAATTTAAGCCCACTACCTACGCTTGCTCGTGGCTATGCTGTGGTTAGAGATGACGACAGTCATGTCGTTAGTTCGATCGCAGACGTTGCTGAAAAACAACTGCTAACAACGACATTAGAGGATGGCACCATTATCAGTCGCGTTGAGCACATCAACAACGATACCCTAGCGTCATGAAGATAGAGCACACGATTACAAAAAGAGTTTGGCCCAGCTCGCTGGCAATCGCCTTTGCACTTACCTTTGCACTCTCTGTAACAATGGGCATTTTGCCAACCAACGTGATTGGCGAACAGAGCCCTACCTCAGTACCTGGCGGCATCTATCTTTGGTCTTTGCCAGCAGGTGTCGACGACGTTCGTTTCAACGGCAACCCTGTTTTGTCTTTTCAGCGCCATGCCTTTGTCGGCATTCCTGTCAGCATCAAAGCTGGACAACACATACTCACCTATCGTCATGAGAACACTACCAAGAAACACAGCTTCACCATCTCCAACAAAAACTACTCCGAACAGCACATCACTCTCGAAAACGAAAACATGGTGACACCGCCAGAAGAGACTTTAGAGCGGATACGCCGTGAAAGCGCTCGCCAGAAAACTCTTTACCTAAGCTTCACAAGTTCTCAGAAGCTAGACCAAGGATTTGTACAACCCGTCGAAGGCATCGTAACGAGTTTGTTTGGTCACAAGCGTTTTTTTAACGGCAAAGCGCGTAATCCTCACAGCGGCTTAGACATTGCAGCCGACACCGGCACGCCTATTTCTGCCGCATCCAGAGGAACCGTCGTTTTAGCTGACGAGCTGTATTTCAACGGCAATACGGTTTTTCTCGACCATGGCGAAGGACTCATAACAATGTATTGCCATATGAGTGAGATATTGGTCGAAGCAGGCGACATCGTGAACCAACAAGACACAATCGGTTTAGTTGGCGCAACCGGCC
>JBNMMV010000185.1:0-8184 GCA_051270205.1 Limisphaerales bacterium | reverse complement strand
CTCTGCCGTTGCAAATAGGATGTCTGCCGTCACTTAGCGCTCCAACATAAACGTCACTGGTCCATCATTGACCAAGTGAACTTGCATGTCAGCCCCAAACTTGCCAGTTTCTACAGGCATAGTACGTGACAGTTCATCTAGTAAGTGTTGGTAAATTTTTTCCGCGAGCTGAGGCTCTGCTGCGGTTGAGAAACCAGGCCTTTTACCTCGCGACGTATCCGCCGCCAAAGTAAACTGAGAAACCACTAGGAGCTGTCCGGCAATATCAACCACGCTGCAGTTCATGGCTTTGTCTGCGTCAGGAAATATGCGTAAGCCCAGTATTTTTCGCGCCATCCACTGCACTAGGGCCGCACTATCGTCCTTGTCTTTAATTTCGATTCCGACGAAAACTAAGATCCCTGGACCTATCTCGCCGACCACACTTTTTCTTATACCTTCACTGTCACCTACGTCTTCACGAACAACAACACTGGCTTGCGCCACTCGTTGTAGAAGGGCTTTCACTGATAGGCTCTTTTCCGCTCGTGTTCTTTCAGAAAAGCTTTGCGTACTCGAATCGATTCCGGCGTGACCTCAACCAACTCATCGTCCTCGATAAATTCCAGCGCTTGCTCCAAGGTTAACTTCATTGGCGCTGTCAGAATGATGGCCTCATCCGTACCCGATGCACGCACGTTTGTGAGTTTCTTTTCTTTCATCGGGTTTACCGTAAGGTCGTTCCCTCTGCTATGCAGTCCAACAACCATACCTTCGTAAACTTTATCATTAGGGCTGACAATCATTCGGCCACGATTCTGCAAGTTAAACAGCGCAAAACCGACGGCCGTACCATTAGCATTGGATATCAAAACACCGTTACTACGTTGGCCAACTAATTCGGTTAGACGAGGTCCAAAACCGGCTGATGCAAAAGACATGATGCCTGTGCCGGAAGTCATAGAAAGGAACAGCGGCCGATAACCCATGATGCCACGCGTCGGAATACGGAACTGCAACCGCACTCTGCCACCACCGTCGGGTGCCATTTCCAGCAACTCGCCACGCCTCTCACCCAACGACTCCATCACCTTTCCCTGATGTTGCTCTTCAACATCAACACTCAGCGTTTCGTAAGGTTCTTCAATAACTCCTTGCTCGTTTTCATGGAAAATCACCTGCGGGCGCGAAACGGCCATTTCGTAACCTTCGCGCCGCATGGTTTCAATCAGTACGGACAAATGTAATTCGCCGCGACCGGAGACTTTGAACCGGTCCGGATCCTGGGTTTCTTCCACCATCAAGGCAACGTTATGCGAAGCTTCAGTAAAGAGGCGTTCGCGAACCTGGCGACTGGTGAGGAATTTGCCTTCCTTACCGGCCAACGGTGAATTATTTACGCAGAACATCATCGACAAGGTCGGCTCATCTACGGACAAAGCAGGCATTGGCTCGATCTTATCTGGCGAACACACGGTTGATGATATTTGTATGTTATCTATACCTGTAATGCAGACAATGTCACCCGCAGTGGCGCTCTCTTGATCCGTTCGTTCCAGGCCTTTGTAGCCCTTTATGCTTTGAATCTTTGCCTTGCGCTGCTTTCCGTCTCGATCGATAACCACAACCTGCTGCAGGCGAGTAATGGTGCCTCGTGTAACGCGACCAATACCCATAACGCCTTCATAACTGGAATAATCCAAGGAGCTGATCTGCATTTGCAGTGGGCCATTTTCGTCGACATCTGGCGGTGGCACTTCGGACACGATGAGGTCCAAGAGCGGAGTCATGCTATCAATCATCTGATCGGGTTCGGGTCCGGCCATGCCGTTGAGGGCAGAGGCATAGACGACTGAGAAATCTAATTGCTCGTCGGTCGCATCGAGGGAATCAAATAAATCGAACACTTCATCGATGACTCGGTAAGGTTCTGCGCCATGTCGATCTACCTTGTTCACCACAACAATTGGCTGCAGGCCAAACCCAAAGGCTTTTTGGGTAACAAACCTTGTTTGAGGCATCGGTCCGTCTACTGCATCTACCAGCAAAATAACCGCATCGACCATGGACATGATGCGTTCCACCTCGCCGCCGAAGTCGGCGTGTCCAGGTGTATCAACAATATTGATGCGCGTACCTTCGTAGTCGATGGACGTGTTTTTGGCAAGAATAGTAATGCCCCGTTCTTTTTCCAGATCATTGCTATCCATCACCCGTTCTTGAGAGTGATCGGAGATTAGGCCGGCCTGCTGGAGCAGTTTATCGACGAGTGTGGTCTTACCATGATCGACGTGAGCGATAATAGCGACGTTGCGTACATTTGGGTTGGGCACTAGACTGCGGCGGTTTTCTAAAGGGCGGCGATTATGGACGAACAAAAACGCGCTGTCGCGTTAATAAGTGGCGGATTGGACTCAATGTTGGCTGCAAAGGTCATTATGGACCAAGGTATACACGTTGAAGGGGTGAATTTCTTCACCGGTTTCTGTGTGGAAGGGCATACCCATGCCATTCGCAAAAAGAAGCAAACCAAGGAAAAACGTAATAATGCGCTGTGGGTTGCCGAGCAACTCGGCATCAAACTGCACATTGTCGACGTTATAGATGAGTACAAAGATGTACTGCTGAATCCGAAGCATGGCTACGGTCAGCATTTAAACCCGTGCTTGGATTGCAAAATTTTCATGGTGAAGAAGGCTCAGGCCTGGTCTTTTATGGAAGACAATGGCTTCGATTTCATCATCACCGGGGAGGTCATAGGACAGCGCCCCAAATCTCAACGCAAGGAAACCATGCCGATTATTGCCCGTGAGTCTGGCGTAGAAGACCGTCTGCTGCGCCCGTTATGTGCAAAACACTTACCGGAAACGCTTCCGGAACGGGAAGGATGGGTAGATCGGGAAGCTATGCACGATTTTCATGGCCGTAATCGCAAACCACAGATCGCACTGGCGCAATCTCTCGGGTTCACGGAATGGGCACAACCCGCGGGTGGTTGCTGCTTTCTAACCGATGAGCAATACGCTTTGAAGCTAGCCGACATGTGGCAAGCCCGAGGCAGCCGCGAGTACGAACTAGACGACATCATGCTGCTCAAAGTTGGCCGACATATTCGACCGAAACCTAATTTCAAGATTATTGTCGGTCGTGAAGAGGGCGAAAACCGCTACTTGGAGGGTTATCGTCAAACATTCATATCAGTTCACGCCACTAGCCACTCGGGGCCCCTCGCCCTCATCGACGGTGATGTGGACAGCAATGACATTGATCTGGCGGCACGCATTGTGGCCCGCTACGGTCAGGGAAAAACTGCGGAAGAAGTTACTGTTGAAGTGAGATTGCCCGATGGCAGCAAAACCGAACGCAGCATCGCGCCGCTGCTAGCGCAGGAAATCGAGAAATCCTGGCATGTCTGATCCTACTGAAAGCTTGGACACCCAAGGGTTACTCTGCCCCTTGCCGGTGATACGTACCCAAGACAAAATTAAGAAAATGAACCCGGGGACAACGTTAGAAGTACATGCCAGTGACCCCGGTACGCTGCACGACATTCCCGCATGGGTTCGGGTTCACGGGCACAGCTTGCTGGATCAGCGCCAAGAAGATCATCGATACACCTTTCTGATTCGCGTTGTTGATTCGAGTTCTTAACTCGAACGGGTAATTCGAAGTCTATTCTAACTTTGGCGCCCCAGGCGCACCAGCGTGGGGCAGTAATCATAGCGGTGCTTCCTAATCGTGCATTTTGCCCCTAATTAGCGCGAAAACTCCTTAAAATTCATCGCTCGGCGTGGCAAACTCTTGCCCTTAAAGCACGCCCCCTTTCTTGGGTTGCTTTGGGGAACGACTGGGACGGACAACAATTTAAATGGCGCTTAGAAAATAGGGCTAGCAATCGCCGCGCGATGCGCCTTATTTCATGCATTTATCTTTTCATGCACTTTTTTTAAGTAACGGAGAACCAATAATATGAAAGCGAAACTAGAATACATATGGCTGGACGGCTACGCACCGACCCAAAGTCTTCGCAGCAAAACACAAGTTAGAGCTGACTTCGGTGGCACGCTAGAGGAGTGTCCAATGTGGTCCTTCGACGGCAGCTCTACTGAGCAAGCAGACGGCAGCGACTCAGATTGCCTACTCAAGCCAGTAGCGATTTTTGAAGACCCAGATCGCAAGAACGGCTACCTAGTCATGACAGAAGTACTTAATGCGGATGGTAGCCCACACCCCTCTAACGGTCGTGCAACCATCGACGACAATGACGACGACTTCTGGTTCGGTTTCGAACAAGAGTATTTTTTGTGGGATGTAGACACAAACTTGCCTCCTGGCTTTCCAGAGCAAGGCTACCCTCGCCCTCAAGGTCCTTACTACTGTTCAGTTGGCGCAATGAATGCGTATGGCCGTGATGTCGTCGAAGACCACCTCGACCTTTGCATCGATGCGGGCATTAACATTGAGGGCATTAACGCTGAAGTGGCTGCTGGCCAATGGGAATTTCAAGTCTTCGCAAAGGGTGCACAACGTGCCGGTGACGAAACTTGGGTTGCGCGTTACATTTTAGAGCGCACCGGCGAAAAGTATGGTTATGCCATTAACTGGCATCCAAAGCCGCTTGGCGACACAGATTGGAATGGCAGCGGCATGCACGCTAACTTTTCTAACGGACCTATGCGCGAAGATGGTAAAGAAGAAATCTTCACTGCGATTTGCGAAGAGTTTGGCAAGAACATTGAGCGCCACATTAGTGTCTACGGTGCAGAAAACGATCAACGTCTCACCGGTAAGCACGAAACGCAGTCAATCGAGATGTTCAGCTATGGTATTTCGGATCGCGGTGCGTCCATTCGAATCCCCGTTACCACCCCTGCAGACGGCTGGATTGGTAGGCTTGAAGATCGCAGAACGGCTTCCAACGCCGACCCTTACAAGGTCGCAGCAGCAATAATCAAGACCACCAAAGAAGCGCTCGCCTAGGCTCTTTTACAAAGTGCTAACGAGAAGCCCTCAACTTTGAGGGCTTTTTTTTGTCTTTTTGTGGTCCAATATCATGCAAATCTTTTGAAACCGGCCAAAATATGAACATGGCTCTTGTTCGAAACAGCATATTCTTCTTCACCCTGGTCTTAGCGGTATCAGGCGTACACGCCGCATCACGTATTTATAAAAGCGTCGATGCAGAGGGTAACGTCATTTTCACCGATGTCCCACCTACAAACGGCGAGCAGAAAGCTGTCGTTGAACTCAATGAAACCAACCAATTCGACGGTCCTGCACCGCGAAGCGAGCAGACGGGCTCCAGAGGAAATAGACGCGATCAAACCTCAGATTTAGATACGACGGAAGAGGAAGCCGAGCCACCGATATACGAAGTCTTGCAAGTAACTTCACCTAAACACGACCTGGCCATTCGAGAGAACTCCGGCAGTGTCTCAATTACAGTTTCTCTCACGCCCGAGCTTAGTAACGAACACGGCCATGCGTTAGAAATTCTTATGGATGGTGAAACCCTGGCGAACGCTGCTATGACCTCAGTGGATCTGGCAAACGTCGATCGCGGTACACACAATATCAGCGCCCGAGTGATAGATGAGGAAGGCCGAACGCTGATTACTTCGGAAACCGTTTCTTTTCATATGCTGCGCTACTCAAAGAAACAAAGCCCGGCAAGACCAAGCCCCTAATCTCAGTCACGACCTTAAATAGTGCATGCACCTATTTGGTGCAAAGCGGTAATTTATAGGTTATCATCCATCGTAGTGCCTTATTTTATCGCACCTATCCATCGCACCTAGATTCCAACACTGAATCTGTGAGTGAACACTTACTTACTCGTTAAGCCACTAAATTGAACAATCGTAAACAATCTGTTTCCTACAAGGCTATCGTCGATACGATGGTCACAGCTGTTGTTGTCCTAGATCAAGACTTGCATATCGAGTATTTAAACTCTGCGGCCGAAGATTTAATACAGGTGTCGGCCTCTCAGGCCACCGGCAAACCATTGGTCGCTCTTGTCATCATCGACCCACGAGTGTTAACCGCCCTTCAGCAAGTTTCTGCTCATGCCCAGCCTTTTACAGAACGCGACACCTTGATCCGGCTACCTGACAACATTTCAAGAAATGTCGATTTCACCGTGAATATTTTTGAAACTCAAAAAAACAAACCAAAATTGCTGTTGGAACTGCAACCGTTAAGTCGCCTCAAACAAATTAACAAAGATGATGAATCGGTAGCGCGCCAAGAAACGGCACGCCAACTGATACGCGGGCTCGCCCACGAAGTGAAGAACCCACTTGGCGGTATTCGTGGCGCAGCGCAATTGCTTGAGCAAGAGCTAAAAAGCGAGGAGCTAGAAGAATATACCGGGGTCATAATTAGCGAAGTAGATCGCCTAAGCGAACTCGTTGATCGCATGCTTGGTCCGCAACGACAACTTAGCTTCCGGCCGATTAATCTACTGAAAGTCACCGAGCACGTCATTACCTTAATCGAAGCCGAATACCCCGGGCGCATCGAGTGGCGCAGAGATTACGACCCAAGTTTGCCCAATTTAGAAGGCGACGAATCCCAGTTGATTCAAGCGGTACTCAATGTCGTCCGCAACGCCTGCGAAGCCTTGGAGGATACTGACGCACCTCGTATTCAACTGCGTTCACGTGGCATTCGTCAGTACAACATTGGCCAAACGGTTCACCGCCTCGTAATGCAGCTAGACATTACCGACAACGGTCCTGGCATTGACCAGGCGCTGCAACAGCGAATCTTCTTTCCTATGATTAGTGGCCGCGCCAACGGTAGTGGACTAGGGCTCGCCATCGCCCAGAATGTAGTCACTCAGCATCACGGTCTCATTCAGGTCTCCAGCCGCCCTGGACAAACATGCTTCTCAATCTTTCTTCCACTGGAAAATATGCAAAAATCCCAAAAATCCCAAAAATCCCAAAAATCAGAGAACTTACCAACATGACGGAACAAGTTTGGGTTATTGACGATGACCGCTCTATTCGTTGGGTGCTAGACCGAGCGCTCAGCAAGGCTGGCATCCCGATTACGGCGTTCAACACAGCCGACCAAGCCATGCATCACCTGCATGGCGATGCACCGCTGGCTATAATCACTGATGTGCGCATGCCAGGCACAAGTGGTCTGGAATTTTTGAAAATCGTCCAGGAACAACACCCGCGCGTGCCAGTAATCATCATGACCGCTCACTCTGACATGCAAAGTACCGTGGCCAGTTTCGAACAAGGCGCATTCGAATTTCTTCCGAAACCGTTCGACGTAGAAGAAGCAGTGGCGGTAGTTCGTCGCGCGATCACCCACACCCAGGAACAACAAAACTTCGCCGACCAGGAACCAGAGGCTGCACCAGAGATTATTGGCCAAGCACCTGCTATGCAGGAAGTTTTCCGTGCTATTGGCAGATTGTCCGCATCCAACGTATCTGTGTTAATCAACGGTCCATCTGGCTCTGGCAAAGAACTCGTCGCAAAAGCGCTGCACCGCCACAGCCCTCGTGCACACCAACCTTTCGTCGCTCTCAACGTCGCTGCCATTCCAGAGGATCTTATTGAGAGCGAGCTTTTCGGTCACGAAAAGGGCGCATTCACAGGCGCCAATCAACGTCGTATTGGCCGCTTCGAACAAGCTAACGGTGGCACTCTATTTTTAGACGAAATCGGCGACATGCCCGCAGCGGCCCAAACACGACTATTACGAGTATTGGCTGAGAGTGAGTTTTACCGAGTAGGCGGGCACCAGTCGGTGAAGGTTGATGTTCGAATCATCGCCGCCACACACCAAAACCTAGAGAAGCTCGTCGCCACCCATGCCTTTCGAGAAGATTTATACCACCGGCTCAACGTCATTCGAGTACACGTTCCGTCGCTTGCCGAGCGACGTAGTGACATATCAGCACTCGCTCAGCACTTCTTAGAGAACGCCGCGAAGGAATTGGGTGACGAACCCAAGCGCCTTGAACCTGCCACTCAGGACTATTTGATGCTGCTGCCTTGGCCAGGCAATGTCCGGCAACTCGAAAACACCTGCCGCTGGCTACACGTTATGGCGAGTACTCGAACCATCTTGATCGAAGATTTACCTCAAGAACTGCAAAGCCCAGCGACCACAGATCAAAGTTCGGATTGGGAAGCGGGGCTTAGAATCTGGGCGACTCAACTGCTAGACGGTTCCACA
>JBNMMV010000184.1:0-8225 GCA_051270205.1 Limisphaerales bacterium | reverse complement strand
GGGTCTGGGACTCGCTCGTGGTCGCTACGCAAAACAGCATTTAGTGCCTTTCGGCGAATACGTGCCCTTTGCTTTTGTGCTTCGTGGGCTTATCGACTTTTTTGATTTGCCTATGTCCTCGAGCTCACCTGGTGCTATGGGACAGCCAAACATTAAGGCGCCATTTGGGGAGATCGCCATGGCCATCTGTTACGAAGTGGCTTATCCCGACAGTTTACGACTCAAAGCCAAGACTGCGGCAGTACTTGCGACCATTAGCAACGACACATGGTTCGGGTCGAGTATTGGACCACTCCAGCACATGCAGCTCGCCCAAGTGCGAGCGTTGGAAAACGGTCGTTGGATGTTGCGCAGCACCAACAATGGCGTCACGGGTATCATCGACCCGCGTGGCAACATTACGCAGCAGTTACCGCAATTTGAGGCAGCAACGCTCAGGGGTAACTGGTGGTCAATGCAAGGTTCGACACCCTATACCCAGTACGGTCATTTAATGTTCTTTATCCTTGTCGGTCTGTGTCTGGCGCCTTTAATCAGTGGTATATTTGCGCCCCGCATAGCTTCAGACAAATAGACGTACTTACAAATGACCGCGGTATACGACCCACAAGCGATTGAAACCCAGGCGCAAGCCTTTTGGGATGAAAATGAATCTTTCCGAGCCTCGGAAAATGGTGACGGTGAGAAGTTTTACTGTCTAGCCATGTTCCCCTATCCAAGTGGCCGCCTGCACATGGGCCATGTCCGAGTCTATACCTTGGCGGACGTTACCAATCGCTATCAACGTCTCCAGGGGCGCAATGTCATGCAACCCATGGGTTGGGATGCATTTGGCTTACCCGCCGAAAACGCAGCGATAAAGAATGGCATCCCACCGGCCGTGTGGACCAAGGACAACATCGCGTATATGCGCGGTCAGATGCAACATTTAGGCTTTGGCATTGACTGGTCCCGTGAGTTTGCTACCTGCGACCCAGAGTATTACCACTGGGAACAGTGGTTTTTCGTCAAACTGTTTGAAAAGGGTTTGGTCTATCGTAAAAACTCAGTGGTGAACTGGGACCCCATTGACCAAACCGTGTTGGCCAATGAGCAAGTTGAGAATGGTCGTGGTTGGCGTTCGGGTGCGGTTGTAGAGCGTCGTGAAATGGCTCAGTGGTTTCTGAAAATTACGGCTTATGCTGGAGAGCTTCGTGATGAGCTCGACCAAATGGATGGCTGGCCGGAATCGGTTAAAAGCATGCAACGCAACTGGATTGGTCAATCTGAAGGCATAGAGATTGACTTCACTGTGAACGGTTCCGATGAAGTTTTGACCGTGTACACCACGCGTCCCGACACACTAATGGGTGCCACCTATGTGGCTGTCGCGGCAGAACACCCTTTGGCGCGTCAGGCGGGCAAACGAAATCCAGTATTGGCTGAGTTTATTAGTGAATGCAAACAGGCGACAACTGCCGAAGCCGATCTTGCGGTCATGGAGAAGGCTGGAGTAGTCACAGACATTACCGTAACCCATCCACTAACGGGTGAAGCTTTGCCGGTGTGGGTCGCTAACTTTGTGTTGATGGAATATGGCTCGGGTGCGGTCATGAGCGTACCTGGCCATGACCAAAGAGATTGGGAGTTTGCTACCAAGTACGGCATCCCAATTGTCCAGGTGATTGAGCCTACCGCTGATGAACCCTGCGACATTTCAGAAGCGGCCTTTGTGACACGCGGTCGAGTCGCTAACTCAGGACAATTTGATGGCCTTGAATTTGATGAAGCTTTTGATGCCATAGCTCAAGCCCTCGCCGAAAAAGATGCTGGGCGCAAAGTAACCAACTATCGGCTGCGCGATTGGGGTGTTTCACGCCAGCGTTACTGGGGTTGTCCAATCCCTATGATTCACTGTGACGACTGCGGTGTGGTGCCGGTTCCAGAAAAAGATTTACCCGTGGTGTTGCCCACCGATGTCACCTTTGAGGGGGTACAGTCGCCGCTAGTTAAGATGTCTTCTTTCCTTGACGTTGATTGTCCCACGTGTGGTAAGGCGGCCCGACGGGAAACAGATACGTTTGATACGTTCATGGAATCTTCGTGGTACTACACGCGCTTCGCCTGTCCGGATGCGAACAGCCCAATGGTCGATGATCGGGTTAAATATTGGGCACCGGTTGATCATTACGTAGGCGGTATCGAGCATGCGATTTTACATCTGCTTTATGCGCGCTTCTTTTTCAAACTGATGCGCGACGAAGGGCTTGTTGAAGGCGATGAACCGTTCCACAACTTACTGATGCTTGGCATGGTTTTGCAGGACGGCAAGAAAATGTCGAAGTCCGCTGGCGATGCCGGTGACCCGCAGAAGTTACTTGAAAAATACGGGGCAGATACAGTGCGTACGGCGATGATTTTCGCTGGTCCGCCTGAACAGTCCTTTGAATGGAGTGAGGCCGGGCTAGAGGGTGCCGCTCGGTTTCTCAAGAAACTCTGGAGCCTGGTACATCAGTTTACGGCCGATGGAGCGGTGCCTGAGCTTGACCGCGACAACTTGGGTACGGCCGCCCAAACGTTGCGACGTAAAACCCAATTGACGTTGCAACGAGCCAACGACGATTTTGGACGCCGGGTTCAATTTAACACCGTAGTTTCCGGCGTTATGGAATTGTGCAACGAAATTGGTCGTATGAAGCAAGATTCCGTCGGTGATCGCGCAGCAATTGGCGAAGCTCTAAAAATGGCGGTGTTGGTCATTTCGCCAGTGGCCCCGCATATTGCACATAGCTTGTGGGCAGAACTGGGTGAGACTGTACCGTTGGTTAACACCCGCTGGCCGGAAGTGGATGAGGCAGCACTGGTGCAATCTTCGATCACTTTAGTGGTACAGGTGAACGGTAAGGTTCGTACTCATATAGAGGTTGATGCGAATGCAGAGAAAGACCATATTCTCAGCACTGCAAAGGCCGAGCCGAACGTTGCAAAACATATGGAAGGTAAGAGTGTGCGCAAAGAGATATACGTACCAAACAAGTTGGTCAACATTGTTGTTGGCTAAGTTAAATGGGTGGCTCACCCTGACTGTTATTCTTTCCCTGACGGGCTGTGGTTTTCAGCTGCGTAATTATGACTTCGAAGCCTCAGTTGAGAGCTTCGCTATCGTCGGAAAACAGCGTGCCCAAGTGGTTGCCCCTTTGCGCCGTGCACTCACTCAAGTCGGTGTGGAAGAATCTTCACCAACTGATGCCTCGATGGTGATCGAGATCATGGATCAGCGTAGTGAACGCCGCAGCGTCTCGACCGCCGGACAAATCAGGGCTGCTGAATATGAGGTGGATTACGGTGTGCGCTACCAGTTGTTGTCTGCCGCCGGTGATGTTCTGGCGGAACCTATCTGGGTCGAGAGACAACGTGTTTTCCGTGTAGATCGAGGCAATATTGTCGGTAGCAGTGAGGAACAAGCGCTATTGCAGCGCGAGTTAATGCAAGATGTTGTTGGCCAAATTGTGCGGGCCCTAAATCTTGTCAGTAGAGATCTTGCTAGCCGCGACCCGTCTGAAAGTACGGGCCAAGATGCAGAAAAAGATGCAGATAAAGATGCAGATTAAGTATCAGGAGGTTGCAGCTCATGTCACCGGCGCTCTAAAACCTGTTTATTTGATTGTTGGTGATGAGCCTTTGTTGGTTGAAGAAACATGCGACGCTATTATCAAGGCGGCGCGTCAACAGAATTATACGGAACGCTCAGTACACCATGTCGAGACTGGGTTTCGCTGGTCTGAAATTATTCATGACAGTGCCAGTATCTCACTGTTTGCAGAGCGAAAAATTCTTGATGTTCGTCTAGGCAGCAAAAAAATCGATCGCGATGGTTCTGAGGTTGTTCGTGAGTGGCTAGCTCATGCCGATGGAGAAACATTGTTGCTATTGCGCGGCGGTCGTCTCGATGCCAACCAACGCAAATCAGCCTGGTTTAAGGCCATAGATGAAATCGGAGTCATTTCGTTGATCTGGGATATTGAGCCGCGAGAATTACCTCGGTGGCTGCAACAGAGAATGTCAGTACACAAACTAAAGGCAGAAGACGATGCTCTGTCTTACTTAGCCCAACGGGTAGAGGGCAATTTATTGGCCGCGCAGCAGGAAATACAAAAACTGTCGCTGCTTGGGCTTGAGATGCCAATTTCACTTGAGGTAATGACCCGAACTCTGGAAGACGTTAGTCGTTTTACGGTCTTTGATCTTGCCAACGCCATGATGATGAGCGAAGTCCCCCGAGTACGCCACATCCTACAATCGCTAAAAGACGACGGTACTGCGCCTATGGCGGTACTTGCACCATTTGTGAGCCAACTGAGACGCATGGGTAATACTCGAGGACTGCCTCAGCAAACCGTAAAGGCGATGTCAGCCTTTAGTCGCAGGATTCCGGACGTGAGTCCTGTATTAGCAGAATGTGCCGTCATTGATCAGCAAATCAAAGGGCAACTTGCCGGAGATGGTTGGCGTTCGTTGGAGAAATTGTTTCTGCGCCTTGCTGGGCTACGAAAAATCTCTTTACCGAGCCAAGATTTGGGCAGCCCGGCCCAGTATGAGACCTAGCATACGAATTATTCTCACGTTTGTCGGCACGGTCTTTCTAAGCGCATGCGAACCGCCCGCCCCGCCGCCAGTGACAGATCAGTGGGTACGGCCAGCACGAATCTTCACAGTGGCTGATTCCGGTACCGTTCAATCACTTAGCTTTGTCGGTCGTGTGCAAGCACTGCAGACCATTGATGTGTCGTTTGAAGTGCCGGGTGTGCTCAACAGGCTACCCATTCGCGAGGGCCAAGAAATTCCCCAAGGCGGACTTATTGCCGCGGTCGACAGCACCGACTATGAATTGGCGGTTGATGAGGCAGAGGTCCAAGTTAAATTGGCCAAGCAAGACCTAGAGCGTAAACGAAGCGTTCTCAAACAACGCGGTATAGCTCGATCGGTTGTGGACGATGCTCAGGCCATGTACGAACTACAGATTGTACGGCTAAGTAAAGCAACAGAGCGTTTGGCAAAAACACAGCTTTTCGCGCCGTTTAGCGCAACGGTTGCACGCCGTTATGTCGACAATTTTGTCAACGTTATGCCAAACAGAAACGTTGCCCGCCTGCATAATATGAGCGCATTGTTAGTGGTAGCCAACGTGCCTGGCTCATTGTTGGCGACAGCCAGCGAGGAGCAACTGCTTGGGCTACATGCGGAATTTGATTTTGCCCCAGGTGTGCAGTTTGAGCTTGCGCTGCACGAAAATCGAGGCGAGGCAGATTCGGTCGCGCAAACCTATGAGGTTTCGCTAATGATGGCGCGCCCGGCAGATTGGAATATTCTGCCCGGCATGACGGCCACCGTTTTTGTCAGCCTAAAAGGCCGCGATGCTGCTTCAGCAATTCACGTACCCGCAAGTGCATTGGTTAGTAATCCTGACAAGAGTTTTCACGTTTGGGTGTTTGACGCAGAATCTCTGGGAGTACAGCGACGCGATGTAAGTGTGGGCGCTCCTAGCGAAGCAGGTATTGAGATAACCCACGGTCTTAGCGGTGGTGATCAGGTTGTAGCGACAGGCGCGGACTTTCTCCAGGCTGGCATGAAAGTGCGGCCACTGGTTGACGAGTAATCGGTGCAAAACATAGCGCGAGCTGCCATTGAGCACCCTCTCTATCCTTGGATGTTAGCGCTGGCTTGTTTTATTGGAGGTATATGGGGGATCGACACAGTGGGTCGCCTAGAAGACCCTGCGTTTCCTATAAAGACTGTCTTGATAGTAACAACCTATGATGGCGCCTCTGCAGCCGAAGTAGAGCAAGAAGTAACCGACGTCATTGAAGCATCCCTGCAAGAACTGCCTTATCTTAAGTTTATTGAAAGCAAATCTGTGGCGGGTCGCTCTGAGGTCCAGGTGCAGTTGCAAGAACAATTTGGCACCGATGATACGCCGCAGATATTCGATGAGTTACGACGCCGCATTCGCGAGGCAGAATTGCGATTACCGCCAGGTACTGGCACGCCGTTGGTTGAAGATGATTTTGGCGACATCTTTGGACTTATGTATGCGGTGTCGACACCGGATTATTCTGCGGGTGAAATTCGAGATATCTCGAGACAAATATCGACTGCGCTAAAGGCCGTACCCCGCGTCGCGAAAGTGCAAACGGCGGGTGAACCGTTTGAGGCAATATTTATTGAAATAGACCACAGTCGTCTTACCCGATTGGGTTTGCCCATAGAAGCTGTGTTTTCTAGCATAGCGGTGGAAAATCAAGTGACTGCCGCCGGTTCGATTGCCTTTGAAGGCCGTCGTTTGCGTATTGCGCCACGCATGGCGTTTGATTCAGTCCAAGCACTGGGCGATATGCGCATAGGTAAGGCGGGGTCTACCGAGATACTGCGCCTTTCTGATGTGGCAACCATTACCCGCGAACCCATAGAGGTGCCGTTTCAGATCATTCGTCATGACGGCAAAGAAGTTTTTACCGTCGGTGTTTCTATTACCAAGGGGCAGAATGTTGTAGAAGTCGGCAAGGCGGTTGAAGCGCGTATGCAGTCTTTAATGGCTGAACTACCGCTGGGTGTCGAAGTCGAAGAAATCTATGGCCAACACAAAGTTGTAGAGGATGCGATTCAAACATTCCTTCGGAACTTGCTGCTTTCCGTTATTACAGTGGTTGCGGCCTTGTGTGTATTCATGGGGTGGCGGGCCGGGGCTGTTGTAGGTTCAGTATTGTTGCTGACTGTGATGGGTACTTTAGGGCTCATGTCTGCGTTTGGTATTGAACTGCAACGTATCTCGCTCGGTGCGCTGATGGTGGCCATGGGCATGTTAGTAGACAACGGCATAGTCGTAGCTGAGGGTATGCTTATTGGTGTACGGCGAGGATTGGCGCCAGCCCAAGCTGCGGAGCATGCGGTATCGCGCACTCAATTTCCTTTGTTGGGGGCCACCATCATTGGAATTTTGGCCTTCGGTCCGATTAGCCTTGCGGACGATAACTCAGGCCACTTTCTGGTCACGTTATTCCAAGTTGTTTGCATTTCTTTGTTACTCAGTTGGGTGTTGGCAGTCACCGTTGTGCCGTTATTCGGAAAGTATTTACTGCGCGCCTCAGCAGAGAAAGATGAGGCACTTTACAGTGGCTGGGCGTACAAGCCCTATCGACTGGTGCTAAACGCCAGCGTACGGTTTCGTTGGGTTTCTACGGTGATTATTGTTGGCATCGTTGGTGTTTTGCTATTTAGCTTCCAATTCGTCAAACAGGGTTTCTTCCCTAATACCAGTTCCCCCTTGCTTTACATCGATTACCGATTGGCAGAAGGCGCGGATATAAAAACCACCGAAAGCGATGTCATTGGGGTGGAAGCAATTATTGGAGAGATGAGTGGCATCGAGTCGATTAGCAGCTTTATAGGACGAGGTGCGACGCGCTTTACAACGATTATGAATCCAGAGCAGCCAAATTCAGCCTATGCCCAGCTGGTTGTGCGAGTCGCTGACGTGACATCTTTGGATGACACTATCGCCGCCGCCCGAGAGCGCTTGGCCGAAGTACGTCCGCAAGCCGAGGTGGGGGTATCTCGGGCTGAGTTTACGCCTGGTGGCAGTTCTAAGATTGAGGCGCGCTTCTATGGCCCCGACAGCGAAGTGTTAAGGCGTTTGGCAAACGATACTTTGGATGTTTACCTCAACCATCAGCTGATTGAACGGAAAGTCGATTGGCGACAGCCACAATTACAGTTAGTACCTCACTTTGACGTGTCAAGAGCGCAAGTTGCTGGTATTACCCGTTCAGACTTAGCGCAGACCCTGGCGTTTGCGACGCTGGGGGTGCGTATTGGTCTGTATCGAGACGACGACAAATTAATACCCATAGTGGCACGCGCGCCGCTTGATGAACGGGGAGACATAGAGAGCTTAATCGGCCGTTTGGTCTGGAGCCCTGCTCAACAGACGCACATTCCCATGTCGCAGATTGTCGACAAACTGGCATTGGAGTCAGACGATGCGACCATTTATCGGCGCAACCGGGTGCGGGTAATTAGGGCGCTGGCAAACCCACCCGTGGGTCACAATGTTAACCAGACGTTTGTCACGGTAAAAAGTGAGGTAGAGGGCTTGGACATTCCTGCCGGCTATCGATTGGAGTGGGGTGGCGAATACGAGGCCAACCTCGAGGCTAATGAAACCCTGACTTCGAAGATTCCGATGGCGT
>JBNMMV010000183.1:0-8260 GCA_051270205.1 Limisphaerales bacterium | reverse complement strand
GAGGGGACGCTTACCGGCCAAGTCGATCTTGATGATACCTATAGTTTGTCCATCGAAGATCTGTCTATGAATGCGATTGTTGGGGCACTTGAGTCAGATTCGGTGGGAGTTTTTTCGGAGCTGTCCGTTCTAAAGAGCCAGCTTGAACTGCAGTACCAACCTCAACTAGATCGAATATTGGTTGAGTCACTTCATGCCGATGTGCGTTTGGCAGATGGCATGGAATATGTCGTTGCAGCCGATGTGGGGGTGTTGTTTGCAAAAGGAGCGGAAATAGAGCTAAGCGCAACGGTTCTTGGTGCAGCAGACGAGCTGGGTACGCGTATTGACGCAACCCTGCGCTCGATGGAATCGTCGCTTGAAATTTCTGCAGAGCTCGCATCCGATCGTTTACCACACTTTGTTTCCGTTGGCGGCGTAACGCCTGAACAGCTGTATCCGTTAGTGGTTACTGCCAAAGTGAAGTCGGACGGAACGACGTTGAATGTTGATCAATTGAACGTTACATCACCGGAAAATGTGTTTGCCGCTACCCTCGCTTTTGGTCCGCAACCGTTGTCTGTTGTTGGCAACATCGAGGCCGAGCGCTTGAGTCTGCCTTTGGTGGCGAGCGACGTCGAGAGCTCGCCAATACCAGAGCAAGCCAATGAGCCTCAAGCCCCAATAACGCAAACAGAACCAAAACAGGTTGATCCTTCGCCTGTCACCGATGCTGCTGCGGAGCCACTTTTCTCGGCTGATACCATAGATCTTGGCTGGTTGGCGGAAGGAGAGATCGATTTTACAGTTAACGCTGATATTTTACGGCTACAAGAAGCTGAGTTTGTCGACTTCCAGATAAAAGTGGCCGCCAAAGACGGTAAATTGACCATTCAACCACTGATAGGTCGTTTGGGTGAAGGTGGTTTTAATGGCGTTGTGTCGTTTTCGAACCAATCTGAGATTCCGCAATTGGCGTTCGACTTTGACTTGCAAGGCATCGCGCTTGAGCAGTTTGGGCTTGTTCCTGCTGAAAAACTTTCTGGTGGCGATTTTGAAACCCATATCCAATTACGCTCAAGTGGTGTTTCTATGGCGGATTTGGCTGCCAACTTAAACGGCGAGTTTGTCTTTTTGTTAGAGTCCACGAAGTTGGCAGACGACGTGATAGAAATCGTAGGGTCGGATCTAGTTATGGAAACGTTGAATAAGCTCAATCCGTTTTATAAGGACGACCCGAACACACAGATAGACTGTGCCTTGGCCAAGTTTGAAGTTAACGAAGGGCTCCTTGTCAGTGATCAACTGATGGTTGAGACCGACAAAATGGAGATTATTGGCGGCGCAAAATTGTCGCTAATCTCCGAACAATTAGATGTCACGTTTAGCCCATCCGCGCGGGAAGGTGTAGGGGTTAATCTAGGCAGCCTGGTTAAGTTTGTAAAACTGGGAGGAACCTTACGAGACCCTAAACCAGAGGTTCATGCCATAGGCCTTTTGCAAAGCGGTGCAGCGATAGGCGCGGCCATATCCACTGGCGGCGTTTCCATACTTGCCGAGGGTTTGGCGAAACGTGTCATCAACGCGGGTTCCGCATGTGAACGGTTTCGCTCGGGTGAAAAAAGCGCTACAGAAGAACCCGAACCAGAATCAGAGTTGGAGCAAGGTTGATGCAAGACGTCTTGGAGCTATTTAAGCTCGATGGGAAAGTAGCCGTCGTCACTGGCGGTGGCAGAGGTATCGGTGAAGGCATTGCCATGGCCTTGTCGCAAGCAGGCGCAAGTGTTGTGGTCGCTGCCAGGCGCGTTGAAGAGATTCAAAGCGTAGCCGCCGCAATCACCAGTGTTGGAGGTCGCGCGCTCGCTGTTGCAACTGACGTTACTGACGAGGCTGCGTTGCATAAATTGGCTCAAGCGACGATCGAAGAATTCGGCAAGATAGATGTTTGGGTGAATAACGCTGGTGGATCTCCGATGCGTATGCCTGCGAAAGACTTGCCGCGTGAAGAGTGGCACCAAACCATAGCGCTTAACCTCACTTCTGTTTACACCGGCTGCCTCACCGCACAACGGTTTATGAGTCAGGGCAGCATTATCAATATTACTTCCGGTGCGGGCTCAGGTCCTGTCCCAGGCAGTGCCCATTATGGTGCGGCTAAGGCCGGGACTAATTCGCTGACTTGGACTTTGTCTGCAGAGTTCGCGCCAGATATTCGCGTCAACGCGGTGGCGCCGGGCGCCATTCCGACCGAGGTCATGCTGAAAGCAGTAGGAAAGAACGAGGACCAGTTGGACGAGCTTTTGGATGAGTGGAATATCCCTCTAGGGCGTCTCGGCACGCCGCAAGATATCGGTGCTGCATGCGTTTACCTGGCGTCCGATGCCTCCAGCTGGGTGAGTGGCGAGATTATACGTGTGGGTGGCGGTGCTAAACCCCGATAGGTCTACTTAAGATAGGTCTGCTTAACTAGCAGACTTATGTGTAGTGGCTCAGCTTGGTCCAGAGAGAATCCACAAGACCATACCAGCGAAAGGCAGTAGCAAGACGATCGCTATCCACATGATTTTATTTTTAGTCGAAGCTGAGCTTCGAACGGTTCGCGTAATTGCCCAGATATCTGCGAATAGGACTAATACGCCGACTTCGATGTACATGTTTGACTCCTGCCTTTCATAAAACGGTTAAAGCGTTTGCGAGCTTTTGATTACAGTTAGTTTGTTGTGATCTTGGAGAATACGAATATCGTCTATTGGATTGCCATCGACAATAACGAGGTCGGCGATAGTGCCAGTCGCGAGGGTGCCTAGTCGACCTTCGGGGTCCATGGCTAGTCCGCCATTTTTAGTCGCACACAGCAGCGCTTCGGTAGGGCGCATACCAAACAAGTCGACGAAATATTCCAGGTCTTTGGCGTAGGTGCCATGAGGCGCTATGCTAATACCATAGTCCCCTCCGACAACGAGACGAACACCAGCCTCGCGAAGTTTGTGTACCGTCTTTACTGTAGCTTCGATTTCAGCCTCGTAGCCTTGGTCAATGACGGTTTGGCGAGATACACCAATAGATTCGCATTGGGCCAAATACTGAACCTCCCAAGCAATGGCGGGCCCTACAAAGACGCGGTGATTTTGCGCGGCAAGTAAATCGACCGCTTCATCGTCCAAATAGTTGGCATGACCGATGAAATCGACACCTGCATGCACCGCTTGCTTCACGGCTGCGGCGGAGCGTGCATGACAAGCAACACGCATATGGCGGCGATGTGCTTCGTCTACCACTGCATGGACTTCCTCGTCACAGAAAGACAGTTCGCCAGGTGGGTTGGTGGGGTTAATGTTCTCGCCATCAATAAATATTTTGACGACGTCAACCCCGTCGCGACGTTGTTCCCGCACGGCTTTGCGCAAGGCCCACGGCCCGTCTGCAATTTGGCTCAATCCTCCCTTGGAATCGACATTGCTCGCGGTTGCGCCTATGTCGCGGCCTGCGGCGAGTAAGCGTGGACCGACTATTTCTCCAGCGTTAATCGCGGAGCGCAATGCCACATCAATTTTGTAGGTTGATCCGAAACTGACCGCCGATGTAAAGCCGGCAGCAAGCATTAATCGAGCATTGCGCACAGCAATGATAGTAGCCGTTTCAACGGAGGTATCACCTATTGCGAATGGGCTTGAATCAGCGAATGAAAGGTGGGCATGGGTTTCCGTCATGCCGGGCATGATGAATTTGTTGGAGAGTTCGACGCTGATTACCTCAGCAGGCAGTTCAGGCAACCCTTGGTCTGGACCGCTATAACGGATGAGTCCGTCCTCTACCCACAGTGAGGCATTGGGTACGACACTTTCATCTTCAGCGCAGAACAAGGTAGCATTGCGATAGACGGTGTTAACTGACATGTCTGCTCACTCGTTAGCGAAAAATGAAGTTTTCATTTCGCCATTGGGCCCGTAAACGGGTTCGCCACGTTCAGTCAGGTAGGCTTGATTGACGCTAGCGACAACGTTCGCCGACCCCAAAAGCTCTACCATTTTTAGGTAGTTTGGGTGTTGAAAGTGAGCGGCTAGTGTTTCGCTGTCTTGCCAAAGTTCGTATACCTGAATACGCGTATCAACAGAGGGGTCGGGTGCAAAGCAGTAGTCGTGGCACCCCTCTTCTTCGACTCGCGTGGCCAACTGCACATCGCGCGTTAGCGTAACCGCGCGATCGCGGTCCTCCTGATTGGCAAATTCTAATGCTGCGACAACAATGATCATGGTGTTTCCTAAATAGAGTGTTTATGAGGTGGGTGACCAGCGCCGATGTGAGGGCCCGGATGGACCGCGCGCTTCGCCCGCGTGTTCCGGGTAGACCGAAGCCGTGTACAAGTCGCCGTGGCTGTCCATTGCGAATTGATGAATATAGATGGCGATATTATCCACCCGTTGTATGACTTCGCCGGTTTCCTCGTCCAGAACCGCCAAGTTGCTCATCTTGTCGCTGGCGTAAATTTTGTTGCCGTAGGTCGCAAGGCTCAAGGGCGTAATGTGGGTCCACTCATCAATGTAGCTACCGTCAGAATCGAACCTTTGTATACGGTGCTGACAGCCTTCTGCGACGACCGTGCGGTGGTGAGCCAATTGTCCGGGTACGGTCATATAGTCATGGAAGTTACCGCCGCAGAGGTCAGCGACTAGAATGCGTCCGCGCGAATCTATGGTTAGGGCGTGTGGGGTGTTGAACTCGCCTGGGCCGCGCCCCCAGCCACCCACTGACTTAATAAATTCCCCAGATGAAGTAAACCACATGAGCCTGGAATTCCAGTAACCATCGGCCACCACGATATTACCGTCGTCTTGGACCGCTACGGCTGTTGGACCGTTGAAATGGCGCTCGTCGTCTCCCCATTCACCAAAGGTACCTAGCTCGAGGAGTAACTCTCCGTTCGGGTGGTACTTGCGAACGCAGTGTCCATCTCGGTCGGTGGTCCAAAACATGCCGTCTTTCTCGATGTACAACGTATGGGCACCTAACGCGAAACCGGGTTCGTCCGAGGGGCCCCATTTGCCTAGGTAGTCGCCTTGGCGATTGAACATGGAGATGCTGCTTTTGCCCATTTTGTCTTTCATGGCGAGGGGGTGTGCTGCCCAATGTTCGATGTCTCTGGTGAACAGATAGACGATATCTTGGTCATCGATAGCGATGCCTGAGCCCATTTCGAAATCCATATCTTTAGGATAGTTGGGCCACTGTTCGGCCAATGCGTAACCCTCTCGAGGGTCAGGGCTAGCGGTGTTGTTTTCTACGTCATGAGACGTGCACATCTCGAGTCTCCAGCAGTTCCACTTGAGAGTATCGGGCACAAGCTATACGTGCAAGTAAGATCCTTCTGCTATCATCTGGCGGTCAAAATTTGTTGGAAAAGTTCATGAAACTCTATGGCGTCGCGCTGTCTCCGTTTGTACGCAAAGCAATGTTTGCTTTGGAATATTTGGGTTTTGAGTATGAGAGCGAAGCGACCTTTCCAGGCGATGATTCGCCGGAATTTCGAGCCATCAGTCCCCTCGGAAAAATTCCAATACTGGAGCACGATTCCTTTACGGTGGCCGATACAAGTGTCATCTGTCGGTACTTAGACCGGCTTTCGAACGACAAGAGCTTATATCCGCAAGATCCTCAAGAGGAAGCTAGAGCTGGTTGGATTGAAGAGTATGCCGACAGTCGTCTCATCGAAAATTGTGCGGGCGTCTTTCAAGAACGACTGCTTAAGCCAAAAATGATGAACCAGCCAACCGATGAAGTACGCCTTGCTGCGCTGCTTAACGAAGGTTTGCCTGCCTGCCTTAACTATGTTGAGACGTTTGTACCCGAGTCCGGGTACTTGGTCGGCGACTCACTGAGCATTGCTGATATCTCGTTAGTCACTTGCTTTATTCAAGCTCAATATGCTGATTTTGAGGTGGATGCCAAACTGTATCCCAAGCTCAGGAGTTATCTAGACCGCGCCTATGAAGATCCGTTAGTCACTAATCGGCTCGCTTCAGAAAAAGCGAATCTACCCCCTGGATTTTGATCTGAATAGTATTTTAATTCGTCGAGGTGAGCATGAGTGATACTTGGCCGAAGCCATTAAATCCGGTAAGCGGGCCGATGCGGGCAGATAAAGTCGAAGGGGCAGCATTAGGCATGGGGCAATGGGGTGAAGCGCTCCAGGGTCTAAATGCCGATGGTTACGTTCCGCCAGACATGATGACTGCGTTGACGCTGTTTCTGCTCGGTAATCAACCTCGTGACCCTGCCAAGAAGCAAGCGATTCCTGGTGCTGCGGGTGGTGTTGCAGGTGGCGTTTGGGTAAGAGAACGATACACCATTCACAGACCGTTGCTGCAAGCTGAAAAGTTCTCTGTAGAGGGTCATTCCATGGGCCGGCATGTGCACAAAGGCCGGCGTTACGGCACCACGCAAAGCGCTACATCCGACGAACAGGGGCGTGCTGTTGCGAGTAACGTCACCACCGGACTGCTCGCCTACAAGGTAGAAGAAGGCCTTCAAGATGTGCTCGAAGGTATTGCACCAGATAACGTTGACGCACCTACACCAGATTGGACCAGCGCAGCGTCCAACCCTCACACAGAGGTTCTAAAAGCAGTGAGTATCGGTGACGTTTTTGGAGGTTATGAAGTGGTGATGGGACTTGGGTTGATGAAAGCTCGAGATACCAAAAACCCTGACAACCCCATACACTCAGACCCGGAGCTTGCAAAAAAGGCGGGACTTTCGAAACCTATTGCCGGAGGCGCGCATGTGCTCGCATTTGGGTTGGAAGTATTGATGAGTAAGCTTGGTCGGCAAAGTTTACTACATGGAACCCACTTTGATATCCGCTGGAAAACGCCAGTGTATGCGGATGCGACCATGGTTCCCCAAGCTACGTGCATTGACAAGTCAGACGACCGTTGCGTATTCGAGGTGAGAACGATACTCGCGGATGACGCCTTGGCGATGATTGCTGTGGTTACAATACCTCTCGTTTAGTTAAAAGGAGTTTAGGCGTGAGTAACGCATTAGCGGGTATTCGGGTAGTAGAGCTTGCCAATCGGTCGGCGACACTTGCGGGTCGGGTGTTGGCAGATTTGGGTGCCCAAGTCATCATGGTAGAGCCTGCGGGTGGTCAGCCATTGCGCCACGAAGCACCTTTTTTAAATGATGTCGTTGATCCTGAAGCGGGTTTTGGACATTTGTATTTCAACACCAATAAGCAATCTGTGGTGCTGGATATCGATGAAAATCCGCAACAGCTTCTGGCACTGTTGGCCACAGCTGATGTATTCCTAGAGACTGAACCGCCAGGGCGCCTAGAGGCGCTTGGCCTAGGTCACGAAGCTTTGCTTGGCTACAATTCAAAGCTCATCCAGTGCTCCGTTTCTCCGTTTGGATTATTCACCCCTTGGAATCAGTGGCGCGCGAATGACCTGGTTGCGGGTGCTGCAGGTGGGCTTATTCAGGTGAGTGGATCACCCATGGGTACGCCGATACAAGGCGGTGCGAACCCGTCTTTTACCATGGCGGGTCTAGCCGCTGCGTCCGCAATCTGCATAGCGTTACATCAACGAAGTTTTGCAGATGAGGCCGGAAAGGGCGGCGGCATACACATTGATCTATCAATGCAAGAAGCTACCGCGCTTGCGGTAATGCAAACCCAATGTCCTACTCAATGGCAGTGGCACCGTCGCATTCCACGCAGGCCTGGCCTATCGGCTGCGATGGCTTGTCGCGATGGGAAATATGTGAGTTTATTGGTTAGACCTGACCGATTTGACGGTTTCTTAGCATGGGCAGATGAAGTCGGTATAGACCACGGCATGACAGCAGATGACTGGCATTTTGCGCGTCTTGATTCGCCACGCCAGGGCAATCCGGTGTCTGAAACAACGTTGAGTTTGGCTGCGGCCCTTAGTCGCGATGAGTTTGTGGCGGGTGCCCTTACTGCCGACATTATTTGTCTACCGGTGCTCGATTTTCCTGATCTAGAGGTCCAGGAGCAATTCCAGGTTAACGATCAGTTTCTATCCATGGATCATCCGCGATTCGGCACGCTGGGTTATGTCCGCTCTCCAGTAGACGCCATGGCGGACGGAGTAACGATGACGCGGGCGCCTTATCTCGGCGAGCATCAGTCGCTAATGGATGAGTTAGATGAGCCGGAAACCTCCTCTGGTAAACCTCACTCTGGTGAGATGACACAGGCTGACCCGAGTGAGGCCCTCAAAGGACTCAGGATCGTTGATTTTGGATGGGTTTTGGC
>JBNMMV010000182.1:0-8349 GCA_051270205.1 Limisphaerales bacterium | reverse complement strand
CCCACTTCAACCCCAACCAAAATGCGTTGTGGATTATCTCGATCAATGACTATTGCCCGTGCTCGCGCTTCAACCGGAGGGTCGAGGGGAATACACCACTGACCCTGATGTGGAGAGTCGTTAAAAGCGTCGACTCCGTGCCAAGTTAGACCTTGATCATCACTAAAGAAAAGACCGGCTGGTAGCGTTCCAACCCAAATTCGATCTAGCGAATCAACCCGTACTTGCCAGATCTCATAGTTTTCAAGACCTACCAAATCCCAGTGCAAACCGCCGTCTGTAGAGCGATAGAGACCCGCGCCACTGCCTGCCAGAATGGCATCGCCTACGCGCACCAGCTCACGCACTCCACCACACGCCAATTGGCATACGCCATCAAGAAAAACACCCTTAGTGGTCCCTGCTATCAGTGTCCTAGCCGTTGTCATAGCCGTTGTCATAGCCGCCTCCGTAAAAAAAAACTGATAAACTATGTGTCGTTTGACAGTCGATTGTACAACTATGAATTACTACTTTCAGAAACTTAAATGCAGCGAGGGGCTAGCGGACGTTGCACGCGAGATTAGGAAAAACCACAACGTTTGGGGTAGTTTCAAAGGGTTGTTTGGGCTTGCCGGTGATGAGCTCATCACCATTACACAGGCACAGGTGACTGATTCAACAACATTTAACGTCGTCGAAAGCCAGGTTTGGCAACCGACCTCAGCCATTGCCACTCGTCTAGTTCTCGATGCTTGACCCGCTACTAATCAGCTACCTCTGCCTGGGTCTTATTAGCGGTCTTTTAGGGGGCATGCTTGGTATTGGCGGTGGTGTCATCATCGTGCCAGCACTGATCTTTCTCTTCGAAAGCAGCGGCCAGCACGCAAGCCAGCAGATAACCCTGATTGCCGTAGCCACCTCCATGAGTTGCATCGTCTTTACGTCAGCCTCCGCAGCCTACACACAGTATCGCGCAGACAAAGTGCTGTGGCCTATTTTCAAACGCATGGCACCCTTGTTTGTGTTAGGTAGTTTTTGTGCGGGTCTACTCACACCTTGGGTCGATGCATCTGCACTGCGCGCAATCATTGGTCTATTTCTGCTACTCGTTGGTGTAGTTATGTTGGCTGACTGGAAACCACAACCTGGACGTAAATTGCCAGGTCTTCCCGCCTCCACCGGTATCGGTTTTTTGGGTGGTATGACCGCCGGAACAGCGGGCATTGCAGGCGGCAACGTTATTGTGCCGACGCTGATTTATTTCAATGTGCCCACCCACAACGCCACCGCTACTTCCAGCGCAATGGGGGTGCCTATCGCTTTATTTGGCGCACTCAGCTACGCCTTGGGGTTCCAACAGCCAGGGGACAACGCGGCCAGCGGTACTTGGATGATTGGCTACATTGATCTCGAACCATGGCTGTGGATTACCATCGCAGCCATCATAACCGCGCCTGTGGGCGTTCGGATCGCTCACAGGTTGCCTGCCAAAGTATTGAAACAGGCATTCGGTGGATTGCTGTTGCTTGTAGCGGCACGCATGGTCTATGGCGCGTACCAGCTTAGTTAGTTTCCCGCGCTAAAAGCGAAGTGCGCTAGACTCGATTCACGCAGTATCCAATGCCGCGCCGAAGCAACTCGTAAAACTCTGGCTTGTCCCACGCACAGCGCTCTATCTGCGGATAAAACTCCATCATAGGTTGCATGTCGTAGTGGCCGCGGCAGTGACCCAGGTTCAGATACAACACTTCGCCGTCGCCCACCTGCTTTGTGTAGTAAACCGGGTGCTCTACATCTTCATCCCAGTCTTCAACCACAAAACCTGTGGCCTTGCCGGTAAACCTCGAGTGCAACAGATGGTGGATTTCGCCATGGATGCGGCAA
Organism: Limisphaerales bacterium; assembly: GCA_051270205.1. GTDB lineage: Bacteria > Pseudomonadota > Gammaproteobacteria > Pseudomonadales > Azotimanducaceae > UBA4421. The sequence goes on along the minus strand of JBNMMV010000182.1, from coordinate 6,483 downwards.
AGGTAAATTTCATCGTCGGTTTCAAAAGGCTCAATGCCTTTGACCAGTTCGTGTTCGGGATCCGAGATGTGGACGGTAAAAGGTTGAATAGGCGGATGGCCGAGAAATTGCGTACCCAGCGTTTCCATCATAACCGGCGCGGTCTCAGGTGCCGCAACCTTGCCATCCTCTAAGAATTCCAAAATGGCGTTGGTACCGTGCAGCGCAAACCAACGCTTACCCGAAGCAACAAAGTCTCTGAGCACCAATTGTTCTTCTTCGCTGGGAACCAGATTGCAGGTATAGGTGATAAGAATATCGGCGTTAGAAATTGCTTCGGTGTCGTGGTAATCCGCTGCCACTTGGGTTCGTATTTTGTCGTTTTCCGCGAGCAGTTTTAGCAACTCTAGGCGCGCATAATCTATATCGTGATACATGCCGGCAGCTACTAAATACACGTTCACTGTCTGGTGTTCAGACATCTCAATCCCCTCATTGATCTAAGCTGCCAAAAGGGTAACATCTTCTGTATGTACCCTTCACGTCGAATAATCCTAAAACAGTTGTTAGCTGGCGTTGGCAGTACTATTGCCTTGCCTGCAATTTCCGCGTTGGCTAAACCCGCTGTAACTGGCCGGCAATTTTATAGCTCATCTGAGTTTGATCTCGTAAGCCGAGCCTGCGACTTGATCATTCCGACTACTGATACGCCAGGCGCTGTTGAAGCCCGCGTTCCGCAGTATCTGGATACCTTGTTTGCCGAGTGGGCTGATGCCGAGACTCAAATACAACAACACCAATTCCTGGATGAGTTCGACTTAGCATTGAGCTCAAATGGTGCCTTTACAAAACTTTCCAAGCAAGCGGCAGCAGAACAACTCACCCGTTTCGATACCCAAGCCTATGCTCACGGGGACACTACCATGCACGGGGCCTTACACGCGTCCTACCAAACTTTTAAATCACGCTTAACTTCAGCCTATGCGCTCAGTGAGCCTGGCGCGTTGCTCGAAATGGATTGGCATGCGGTACCGGGCCAGTGGATACCCAGCCTGCCTCTCAACCCGGCGCAGCCTCTTAATCAGGCGCAGCCGCTCAACCAGGCGCATAAATAGTGACTGAATTTGATGCGATCGTTGTTGGCAGTGGTATGTCTGGGGGCTTCAGTGCCAAGGAGCTCGCCGAACGAGGCTTGAAGGTTTTGGTGCTGGAACGCGGTCAAAACATCGACCCAAAAACCGATTATGTGGATCTGAAACCGCCTTGGGAAAAACCCAACTTCGACCTCATCGCAGAGACTGAAGTTGACTCTGACTACCCCATTCAACACCGCGGCGTCGCTTATGCAGTAAAAGAATCTAACAAGCATTTCTGGGTGAAAGACAGCGAACACCCATACACAACCGAACCCGGCACTGACTACGATTGGTTACGTGGCTATCACCTTGGCGGTCGTTCAGTAACCTGGGCACGACAGAGCTATCGACTAAGCCCCATGGATTTCGAATCGAATAAGCGCGATGGCTACGGAGAAGACTGGCCCGTTCGATATGATGACATTGAGAAATGGTACGATCATGTCGAGACATTCGCAGGCATATCTGGCGCCAAAGAGTCTCTACCACAGTTACCTGATAGTCAGTTCCAGCCACCTTTCGCCATGACAGACGCCGAAAAGTCTTTCAAAAGTAGGGTCGAAACAACTTTTCCTGGACGCCGTGTCATTAATGCCCGCGTGGCGCATTTAACCGCCCCCACAAAAGAACAAATAGAACTCGGCCGTGCACCCTGCCAAGCCCGCAACATCTGCGCTATGGGTTGTTCATTCAAGGCGTATTTCTCATCGCTCAATGCCACCTTACCTGCCGCTACACGAACTGGAAATTGCACGATTAAGACCGACGCTATCGTCAGCGAAGTGATTTACGACCCCGACACTCAACGCGTTACCGGGGTAAAAGTCATCGATCAGCATAGCCGGCAACGTACTACATATACCGCCAAAATGGTTTTCTTGAATGCCTCGGCAATTGGCTCAGCGCTCATTTTAATGAATTCTAAATCCACCTCTTTTCCACAAGGATTGGCAAACACTTCCGGGCAACTGGGTCGCAATCTCATGGACCATGTGTCCTCGACTTGGGCTATGGGCACCATCAGTGGCTTTGAACATCTCAAATCGTTTGGTAGGCGACCTGGCGGCTTCTACATCCCTCGTTATGCCAACGTCACAGAGAACGACAAACCCTTCCTTCGAGGCTTTGGTTTCCAAGGCGGTTCCGGTCGCATCAACGCACTCTCAGGCAGATCTGCGGGCATTGGGGAAGACTACAAGGCACGACACAAGCAGCCTGGTCCCTGGTACATACGCTTCGGCGCTTTCGGCGAAGTGTTGCCGAATCCTGACAATCGAGTGAGCCTGAATGAGACCAAGACTGACAAGTGGGGGCTACCTCTGGCCCACTTCAATTGCCAAATGGGCAAAAACGAAGTCGATATGATGCGAGAAGCACGAACAGACGCCATAGCTATGCTGAAGGCGGCAGGTTGTACAGACATTGTCGCCGATGAACGCGATGTCACCCTGCCCGGCAACCGTATCCACGAAATGGGTAGCGCGCGGATGGGCCGTGATCCAGCAACATCAGTACTTAATGGCTGGTGTCAAAGTCACGACGTATCTAATTTGTTTGTTTCCGACGGCAGCTTTATGGCATCGTCAGGCTGTCAAAACCCCTCCCTTACCTATATGGCCTTCGCCGCAAGGGCTGCGCACTACGCCGCTGACCAATTAGCGGACGGCAACATTTAGCAATCTAGTTTCTAAGAAAGGAAAAGTTATGAGCGACACCACAATCGATACAGAAGCACCCGCACCCGAGACTGCTTCCGAAGCATCTAACGAGGCAGCCAATGCGTCGACGAAGAACAAAGACCTCGAACGCGCTAAACGTATCGGTGCTTGGCATGCGACCGCCATCTTTGCCAGCCTGACCTTGTGGGGTAGTGCAAACGCGTGGGCCCAGAGTTCAGGTTTAATCATTGCCTATGCGTCAGTTTTGGCCATGGCGATTGCTGCAGCCACTGTTATCGCCTCGATCGTTCACGAATGGGGTCACTTTTCAGGCGCCAAACTCAGCGGTGCAATTGCACCAGTCGAACGAAAACCAATTCGCTTCTACTTTATGTTCAATTTCGATATGGAGAAAAATACAGACAAACAGTTTCTGGCGATGAGCCTCGGCGGAATTTCGGCCAATTGGTTGTTGGTCATTTTGCTACTCGTACTTGTGCCACTTAACAGCATTGGCGCTGCCATGTTGGTGGCTGTGGCTGTAGCGAAAGCAATAAACGTTAGCGTCTTCGAAATGCCCATCTTCAAGCGAGTGTATGACGGCGGCGTGCCAAACGAAGAACTGCAACGGCAGCTAAAAGAACAAGGCCTACGACAGCTACCCGGTTATGTGATGGGTGCGCTGGCTTTTTTAGCCTTCACCTAGAAGAGGCTGGATTTCAAATTCAACCTCGACAGGGGGTAGGTCACGGAAGTGAAAGGTGAAACGAGGGGCCGCTGAGAGCCGACTCACTCCAAACAACATCAAGTGCTTGCCACCCGGTTCGAACAACCAAGTTTCGCCGTCGCCAAGTTGCGGCTGACTAAGCTGTCGCATACGAAGCAGACCATCAACTTCAAGGGTTTCATGAATCTCTATCGCGCGTATCTCAGTACTGCTGATATTCTCTAACACCACAGCGCCACCTGTGTGATTAGCTACAACAAAATAGCCAACGGCCTTGTCCGTACCAGGCACAGGCGCCCGAACCCGGGCCTTTGAAAAGGCCAACTGGTCCGAGGTACCACATCCCATCAAGACGCCGCACACACCCAAATAAAAGCACAGGAATCCGAGCCTCAAGTTAGATGGCTTGGGCAGCAGCTTGCATAACATCTTTGGTCACTTGCCATCGATCCTCACCCCAGGGCATAGGCATGAGCACTGGGTGCTCAACGCCAGCATCTATATATTCGCGAACAAAGTCGGTCACTTGAGCTGGCTCGCCGATGAAGTTGATCGCTTGAATCATGCGCTCGGAGACTGCAGCCACCGCGCCGTCGCGATCGCGTTCTGCCTGTCGTGCCCGTATTTCATCAACTTCATCGCCAAACCCCGCTGCGCGAAACATGTTGGCGTAACCATCTGCCATTGAGTAGTTGAATAAATCGCGGCGTGCAGAATTACCTCTTTTATCGAGCTCACCCACAGCGGCGTGCACATAGCTGAAAATTTTGGCATCCCCACCTTTTCGGACCTGGGCTACAGCTGCGGGCACGTGACTGCTTGGGATGTAGTTTAAAAGTACACCATCAGCAATTTCCCCTGCCAGCTTCAGCATTTGCGGGTTAAGCGCTGCCATAACAATTTTGGGTTTGTTTTCTGGCAATCGAACCGCTAAGCGAAATCGCTTCACAGACCAAAAATCACCTTCAAAGGTGACACTTTCGCAACTCAAACACTCGCGCAACAACGCGACGTACTCTCTCATCATGGCGATAGGACGGTCGGTGGTGGCGGCCCCATGGCCTCGCAAAATTCCCGGTGCTGACACACCCAAACCGAGCCAAACATTGGCGTCAGGGCTCATGGCTTGCAAGGTTGCTGCAGACATGGCGGTAAGCGGCGGTGTTCTGAGTTGTACTGGGATGATGCCAGTGGCCAAATCTAACTTTGGTGCCACCGCACTTACCCCACCCAACAGCGTGAGCGCATCTGTGCCGGTTGCCTCCACGGTCCATATAGACTTATAGCCGAGGTCTTGTGCTTGTGTTGCGATGTCTAAAATCGCGCGCGTTCCAAGCACGGCCAAACTACCAAAGGTCACTCCAAGTGCGGTCATTTTCTTACCCTGTCGATTGAATTCGTATATCTATTATTCAGTGTACCTTCTAGTCACTTACCTTGGCGAAGAAGTTACGTCAGGCGCGGCAACACCTCATCTGTCAGCCGCACAAACGTCTCGTGGCTGAGGATGGAAGCCAGTAGATAGTCGATATTTTCTGTTTCTTGAAGTGCCAGCAACTGGTCAGCAACCCTAGCCGGAGAACCGTGCACAATCACTTCGTCTACATATTGATTTACCCGTTGCTCTGGGCTCAGATCGGATTGCGGGCCGCCTTTCTTACCTGACGCGTAGCCGCCCACGGTCCACTCAGCACCAGCTCGGGCCACCTGGGCTGCCTTTTCATCTGTTTCTGCAATGGCGATTAAACGAGCGACAGGAATATCTTGTTTTAGAGTATGTCCAGCGTCACGCAAACCCTGTTCGTAAAGCCTACGTTTGCGGCCAATGTCGGTATGGGTTGAGTGAGGGTCCATGAGAATGGCATGGCCTTGCGCCGCCGACCAATTGATCGCCTCTTCGGTCGACGTTGCCATCCAAACCGGCATTGGATCCTGCAAAGGCTTAGGCAGCACCTCGACATCTTCGAAACTACTGAACTCTCCCTGATAACTCATGGCGCCGTCCTGCCAAGCTTGCAAGACGATCTCAACATTTTCGCGAAAGCGTGCATACGATTCTTCGCGTGGTACGTCGAACACTTCCATTTCTTTGGTATCAAAACCCCGGCCAGCACCCCAGTTAATGCGCCCCCCAGACAAGTGATCCAACAGCGCAACCTCTTCAGCCAAACGCAGCGGATGATAAAATGCTGCAAGCGATATACCGGTACCGATGCGGATATTTTTTGTGTGGTTGGCGACATGCATTGCCATGAGATGTACTGACGGACAAACCGAATAGGTCGAAAAGTGGTGTTCAGCAAGCCACACCGCATCATATCCACCTTGATCCATGATGGTGATGCGCTCCATGGCTCGCGCATAAACCTCTTGAATCGGTATACGCCGCTCAGGCCAACTGAAAAACTGCAAAACCCCAAACTTCATCTCAACCTCTCCATCTCAAGCTCTCCATCTCAACCTCTCCGGTGAATGATCCACCAAAACAAGATGTAGCGTAACAATTTATGCGATGATAGCCACGCAAATCGCTAACAGGTTAGGTCTTTGGTCGACGCACTCAACGTTTCTGCAGAGGTTATTGCAGCAATATTTGGCATCGCTGTAACGGTAGTTGCCATTATCGTCCAGCTTGCAGCCACCCGCTACAATCATCAAATTACAGCCATGTTCATCCGCGGGCCGGTGAACATTTTCTGCCAATCAATGTTTGTTGGCGTGACATTGTTGTGTATCTGGATTGCCGCCTACCCAGAACAGACCCAACACCTACATCTGATCGCACTTGTTTGTGTCACCATCGCACTCATTTCACTGCTGCCTTATTTCGGCTACGTGTTTACCTTTATTTCACCATTAAACGTCATCAAAAGAGTGAGTCGCCAGGCCGCCAAGGCGATAGAGAAACAAGACGCCCGTTTAGCAACTCGCACCATCGACCAACTACAAGACATTGCACGCAGCGCAATCGACCAAGGTGATC
>JBNMMV010000181.1:0-8437 GCA_051270205.1 Limisphaerales bacterium | reverse complement strand
ATGAACTCGATACGCTCGCGGGTCTGGAACCGCTCTATACCATCGAAGATTGGACGACCGAAAGACAGTAGGAGTATTAAGGGTGTTTCGAATTTTATTGTTTATGAGTGCATTTGCGTTGGTTGCAACGTTTGCACCTGTCAGTGGTTACGCTGCTGAAAATTTATTAGCCCGTGCGGACACTGCAACCGACGAAGCAGAAAAGAGCGCTAAAAAGAGCGTCAAAAAGAAAGACAAGCGCGTTTGTAAACGGGAGCGCAAGACTGGGTCGCGGATTCCCGAACGAGTCTGTCGCAAGGAAAGTGAATGGAAAAAACAGCAAGAGCGAGCAAGAGAAAGCGTCGAAACTACGCGTGAGGAAAGAATGCGCAGTACCGGCGCTGCTGGCGAATCATAGTTAGTGTCTGTCCCGAGAAGATAGATTTTATGTTTTTGCTATTCGAATCGGCATTTGATCTGGAGTTAAACATTGCGCCAAGCCCGGCGCCGCTCCGCGGTGCCCGTTCTCCGAAAAGAAGCCCTAGCGAGGACACTAGGTCTTTTTTCTGCGTACGGCTTGGTTTTAATGGCGCAATATTTAACTCCAGATCAATTGCCTTACGCGATCCCATGATCTAAAAATATACTTTCGGGACAGACACTAGTTAGTGACAGATAGGTAAACACAGATAGGTAAACACAGATAGGTAATGACAGAAGACATTGATCCTTTAGCAGCCGAGCCTTTTGCCTATCAAGTGTTCAAAGGGGATCGGGTCACCATTACCCACAAAGGCAGAAGTGCACTGACTTTACGAGGTCGAACGGCAGTGCAGTTTCGTAACAAGGTCGAAGGTCAGCCTTGGCGAGAACAACAACTTGTTATGGCCTAGGTGACGGGGCAATTTAAAATGGGTAACGAGAAAGCTAATGTGCCGAAATATTAAAACCCTCCATAATTTTGAACCTCCTGCGTCTGCCGACGAGATAGACGCAGCAGCGTTGCAGTTTGTACGCAAATTGGCAGGTAGCTACAAACCATCGAAAGCCAATCAACCCATATTTGACGCGTCCGTTGCTAAAGTGAGCCTAGTCGCCACGGAATTGCTTGAGGCGTTAACCTCTCAGGCGCCACCGCGCAATCGCGAGGTTGAGGCGGCTAAGGCAAAACTGCGGACCCAAAAGAGGTTTGGCACATGAACGCTGTAGCCTTAGACATTAACAAACCTCTTAGTCTCGCCAGTAAAGATCTGGCGCAACACCGATTTGAGTATTACGCCTACTTGCGTAATCACAGGCCCGTTCATCAGGCTAAGATTCTCGGCATGAAAGTCATGGTGACATCGCGCTATGAAGATTGTTTGTATGTAGCCAAGTCAGATGACTTTTTGCGCAACAGAGGAACCATCACGGGTGGCTCGCGGCTGCCTTTTCCCATGCCTAAAAGCATTTCGTTTCTCGCTGAGAGTATGATTACTCAAGATGACCCTGAACACAGACGGCTTCGGACTATTGTGCAAAAAGCCTTCGCACCAAAGAATATCAACCCGTTGACCGATAGGGTTGAAGCTTACTGTCACGAACTGTTAGACAAATGTCTTATGGCGCCAGAGGTTGATTTACAACGAGACTTTGCGCTGCCGCTACCCACCCGTGTGATTGGTGAAATGATTGGCGTCAAACCTGAGGAAATGCACAAAATTCAAAACAGTGTCCGCATTCTCAGCACAGGTCTAACAGGCTGGTCAATTGTGAGGACTATGGCATGGGATCTACGCAAAATTATTCAATATTTTCGTGAGCTGATCGAGGCAAAAAGGCAAAAACCTGGTGATGACCTACTCAGTGCGTTGATCCATTCTGAAGAAGATGGCGAGCAACTCACGGAAGACGAGTTGGTGAGTTTAGTATTCTTGTTAATTATCGCTGGGTTCGAAACTACGGTGCACTTAATTACCAATGGTGCGATCGCCTTGCTTGATCATCCGCATGAGATGCAGAAACTGCGCGAGACACCTGAACTTATGGGGTCTACGGTTGAAGAGATGCTTCGTTATGCCGGACCGGTGCACGGCACCAAGATGAATTACGCAGTGCGAGACCTGGAGTTGCGAGGTGTGCGAATACCTAAAGCCATGCCGGTAATGCCATTGTTGGGATCGGCCAATCGCGATGAAGAGATATTTCCAGACGCTGAAAAATTCGATATTGCGCGAGACCCGAACAAGCACTTGGCGTTTTCTCAGGGCAACCACTTTTGTCTGGGTGCATTTTTGGCCCGTATGGAAACCAAAACCGCCTTCCAGGTATTGCTTGATCGTACCCAAGACATTGCGCTGAGTGTTCCTCGCGAGCAGTTAGAAGTCGTCGCGATGCCTGGATGGCATCGCCACAATGGACTGCCCGTTACGTTACGGTAGTTCGCCCCCGATTAGACTAGGCTTCTTTTGCTTCTCGCTCGACCAGATCCATAGCTTCTTCTAGCGCCGCGGTTCGCTCTTTCCAGGTGTTACCTCCGGTCGCTAAGCGCAGCGTGTTAACGCCCGATGCACGGAACGCTTTGAGACGTTCTTTGACCATATCTTCTGTGCCAATTAGATTTGCCATGGTGACCAGCTCATCTGGCACTTGGCGAATGGCTTCCTCGCGATTGCCGCTGACCCAGAGGCGTTGAACTTCTTTTGCCGGACCTTCATAACCTGCTCGACAAAAGGCATTGTTGTAGAAATTGGTTTTGGCAGAACCCATGGCCCCTAGAGTGAAGGCAAGCGCAGGTTTACGAGCCGCGATCAGCCCTTCGACGTCGTCACTTATTTCGAAGTAGCCGCCCGCTTGAATATCTAAGGCGTTAAGACCCCGACCGGCCTTGTCAGCGCCAGTTTTGAGATCGTCTAAGAATACATCGGCGTGTTCGGGCAAGTAGCAAGTACCCAACCATCCATCGGCCAGTTCGCCGGTCATTTGTAGCGACTTTGGTCCTAGCGTTGCTAGGTAAATGGGCAGCTGCGGACGGGGAGGCTGTGATAACCGAATGGGTTTGCCTTCGCCGCCTGGACGGGGCAGTAGATAGTGCTCACCTTCGTAGGCGAGCTTTTCGCCGCCTAGGCCCAGTCTTAAGATCTCGACACATTCGCGAAGACGAGACAACGGCTTGGCGAACGCCGCACCATGCAGCCCTTCGACCACTTGCGGCCCGCTAACCCCTAAACCCAATATAAAGCGCCCTTTAGACACCGTATCTAAGCTTTGCGCGGTCATGGCAATCATCGAAGGCACTCGTGAGCTAATCTGCAGAATGCCGGTACCGAGCTTGATGTTCTCGGTCTTTGCCGCGAGGTAGGCTAAGGGGACGATTGCGTCCATTCCCCAGGCTTCGGCTGACCAAGCTTGGCTCACCCCCATACGGTCTGCGGCCATGGCGTAGTCGACCAAATCATCCCAATCTTCGCCATTGTAGTAGGCCGATCCTATAGAAATTGCAGTTTTCATTACTCTCTCCGTTGACTTCGCGAATGAAGCTTCGCCATTGAATTTTATTGGCCCAGAGTTGATTGATCTGTCGACGTTGTCAAGCGCGGACAATGCCCTACAATGGACCGTTCGAAGGGGAGAGGTAACTAGAAGAAGATGAATATTATGATGTTGTTGGAAATGACCAGTGGTGCATTTCCAGATCGGCCAGCTTTCACCGATGGCAGTACCGGCCAATCGTTCACTTATGCAGAATTATTCAGTGCCGCAAAACGACGAGCGGCAACAGTCCAAGCCAACGGGGCATCTCGGCTCGTAAAGCTGGATGTAAGCAACCTAGGTACGCCCTTGTGCTTGTTTGCGGGTGCGGCAGCGGGCATACCGTATGTGCCCTTAAACTACAGGCTTACCGATGAGGAAATCCAAGCGTTGCTAACGAGGGTGACGCCAGCCTATTTAGTTACTGAGCCTGCACGGGTTGAAACATTGGGCCGTATCGCGGATGTTGCTGCGATTCCGACGGTGGATTTTGTCAGTGATGATGGACACACGTTAGATCCGGTTGAAGTTTGGGGTATGGATCCGGACGAAGTCGCAGTACTGCTGTTCACCAGTGGTACCACCGGCATTCCTAAAGCTGCGGTTCTGCGTCATAAACACCTAGTCTCCTACATTCTCGGTTCAGTTGAGTTTGCCAGTGCGGAAGAAGGTGATGCTGCGCTTGTTTGTGTGCCGCCCTATCACATCGCTGGCATCGCATCGATTCTAAGCTCCGTATATTCCGGTCGTCATGTTGTGCAGTTGCCAAATTTCAAGGCCGAAACTTGGATTGAGCTCTGCCGAAGTCACCAAATCACTACAGCGTTTGTCGTACCGACCATGCTTTCACTCATTGTAGAGAAGCTGGAAGGCGAGACGTCGGCCAACATGCCGCATCTCAAAAACCTGTCTTACGGTGGTGGCAAGATGCCATTGAGTGTTATTAAAAAGGCCATGGAATTATTTCCTGAGACCAATTTTTCCAACGCCTATGGACTCACTGAAACCAGTTCTACGGTGACATTGTTGGGTCCGGAAGATCATCGAACGGCTGCAGTAAGTGACGATGAAGCTGTAGCTCGTCGTTTGGTATCCGTGGGCCAGCCGCTGCCGGGCATTGAAATGGAAATTCGCGACGATGAAGGCCGTGTACTTGGCGCAGGCGAACGAGGCGAGATCTATGTGCGCGGTGAGCAGGTCTCCGGCGAATACGAAGACCGAGGCTCTGTCACAGATGCCGAAGGTTGGTTCCCGACCCGCGATGCTGGCACCATGGACGAAGAAGGTTATTTGTTCTTAGAAGGTCGAGCCGACGATGTCATTGTTCGCGGTGGCGAGAACTTGTCGCCGGGTGAGATCGAAGACGTGCTGCTCGCCCATCCTACCGTGCGTGATGCAGCGGTGGTCGGAATTCCCGATGAACAGTGGGGCGAAGGCGTCGCTGCCGCTGTGGTTGCCAAGGCAGGTGAGACTATTGATATTGCAACCTTGCAAGCCTTTGTGAAGGAACACCTGCGCAGTTCGCGGGTGCCGCAACTCATGCAAGTGTGGGAAGAATTACCCTACAACGAAACCGGCAAGTTGCTACGGCGAGTTGTGAAGGCTGAACTTAGCGAGGCCTAGAGATCTCGTCGATTAACCCCCACTCCAGTGCAGTCTCGGCATCCAAGCGGTTGTTTGATATAGCAAGCAAGGCGGTACGTTGCCGCCCAATGCGACGGGTTATACCCAGCGTGCCACCCGCACCCGGCACCAAGCCCATGTTGATTTCAGGTAATTGAAAAAACGCGTCCGTGTGTGCTGATAGGTGGTCAGCAAAGCTAGGGATCTCAATACCTGCGCCAATGCAGGCGCCGTGCAATAAAACCTCAGTTCGACAAGTTAAGTTGGCCAGCAGCGCAGCCGCACTTCGCGTGGTACGACTCAAGTGGGCGCGACCCGCATCGCTGACGCTACCAAACTCCGAAAGATCGCCGCCTGCACAGAACGAAGGGCCATTGCCTTTCAGCCGAACAGTTTCAACGTCGGCTGCTGCATAAGCGGTGCTAAGCGATGCGCACAATGCATCCTTGAGCGCGGCTGAATAGGCGTTGTGGGCAGCAGGCCTATTGAGTGTGATCTCTAGGGTTTTGTCCTGCCACTGACTGAGAACAAGGTCCTGGGAATCTTCTTTCGATTGAGGACGTTCAGCAGTAGATAACCAATCTTGGAATCCTTGGCTCTGTTGCAAGGTGGAGTAACACAGCGACTCAGCGAACAACCCTGATGTTGTATCGGCATGTTCATTGTGGCGCAGCAGCTGTACAAGTACCGCACAAGCGTGACTTTGGCGATTGATCAACGCCGTCACTGCATCGACTTGTCGGGTTTCAATGCACAAATCAAACGGCGAACCGACGGGTAAGCGGCCTGGAGAGTCGGCTACTGCGATTACCGGACATGCGGGTAGGGGCTGACGCGTGATGTGGTCAAGATGTGCAGCGGCATCGACCAAAATAAAGGATTCTTGGCCCACGGCACTGAATTGTTCTTTCAGCGCTGGTTGATCAAGCGTTGCCAAGTATTGTTCGAAACTGATTAACTCACCCATATGAAAGAGTATACCCACAAGCCGTCACCAGCGGTGCTGGTCAAGTCCGCTGATGTTTTCGGTGACATCATGGACGTGCGTTTTGACGGTCACATCATAGCGCTTCATGAGCCTGGCGCTGAGGATCAACCCCAGTCGAGCTCTGAATTAGAAGTGATTGAAGCCAACGGTCGAGCCTTACTGCCGAGCCTGCATGATCACCACATTCACCTTCGGGGTTTGGCAGCAGTGCGCGCCTCGCTAGATGTTGGGCCTCATGAAGTCAGTAGTGTTGATGCGCTGCTAAAACTCATCGACCAACAACCAGGCGAGGGCTGGCTGCGCTGCACGGGTTACCACGAGTCGACGCTTGGCGAACTCACCGGTGATGATCTTGCCGCCATTGGTCGGCCACTGCGTATTGAGCATCGATCTGGAAAGTTGTGGGTGCTAAATCCAACCGCCATGCGGGCTTTGGAAGTTGAGTCGTGTGACCACCCCGGTGTTGAACGAAACGCCCAAGGTCATGCAACAGGTCGGCTTTTTCGCATGGATCGCTGGCTTGCTGAAAGAATTGAGTCGCTGCCATTAGCGTTACCTGAGTTGGGTCAATTATTGGCGAGCTTTGGTATAACCGAAGTGACTGACGCCTCCCACACCAATCAACTGGCCGACCATCAAGCATTGGCGGCAGGGCTTGCACCCATTCGCGTTCATTGTTTGGGGGAGATGAGCGTTGGTGGCGGCGCGTTGAAGATCATGCTCGATGAAGACGCATTACCAGACGTAGATGAACTGAACGCTCGTATCAGAGGCGCCCATGATCAAGATCGAGGCGTGGCATTTCACTGTGTGAGTCGTACCGAGTTGGTGTTGGCACTGTCTGCGCTGGCGGCTACGGGCCATCATCAAGGGGACCGCATAGAACATGGTGCTTTGATCGCGGAGGATTTGTTTGAAATGCTCAAAGACTCAAGTTGTCCGGTGATCACGCAACCCGGCTTTATTTATGCCCGCGGCGATCAGTATGTTGAAGAGGTGGAAGAGCTTGAGGACCTTTATCGCTTTAAAACGCTTATAGACGCAGGAATTCGCGTGCTTGCGAGTTCAGATGCGCCCTACGGTCCGCTCGATCCTTGGTTGTGTATGGCGACCGCAGTAGGGCGTCGCACAGCCGCCGGGTGCCTCTTAGGGGAAAATGAAAGGGTCAGCCCCGAACAAGCGTTGTCCGGCTATTTACGTTCCGAGCCACGAGCGTCAATACGTCAGATTGTCGCTGGGGCACCAGCGAGTCTTTGTTTGCTTGATAGGAGTTGGGCGGATGCTAGCCGAGATCTAGCCTGCGTCAACGTTGTGGCGACCTGGCAGGATGGAGTGCAAATCTATGGTGGGGACAGATCCCAAAATCTGTTGCCTTAATTGAGAATTTCTCCGCTATGCTCACCCAGTCCTGGCGCCGGAGATCTAAGCGACCAAGGGCTGGCTGGTAGTTTGTAGGGCGCGCCTGGATATCGAACGGTACGGTCGATGTCGGCGTGGTATAGGGGTGTTGGGAACTCTCTGGCCGCAAAATGAGGGTCCTCGAAGGCTTCCTCGGGACTGTAAATAATGCCCACAGCCAAGCCTGCATTTTGACAACCGATAAAGAATTCATAAGCTGTCACGGTACTGGCGATGAACTGTAGGGCTTCACGACCAGAGGCAAAAATCGCGGTAATCTCATCATCTTCGCCGATTTTTGAAAGATCGAAATAGCCTTGCCAGTTTGCACCCATCTCCAAAAAAATCGCTTCCGGAAAGTCAGCCTCAAGTCCGAGAGTTTTGAGCCAGGCCAAAAGTTTAGCGAACTCGGCGGGGAAACGGGGTGGCACGCCCGTGTTCACATGTTTGCCATCACGGCACAACATCTGGGTTGATCCGGTTGGCTTAACCCCCGCATGGCGGCCGGTCTGGCGTTGTACTTCGCCGCCGTTCACGTGATGAGTATAGGTTGCCGCTTCTGTGGTGACATTGAGTGCAGCGACCATGCTGACATCAATAAACTGTCCATTGTGACCATTGTTCCTCGCCAGTAACGCCGTCAACACGGACATATAGGCGAAATGACAGCCAGTGTGGTATCCCTGATTACCCCAACCACGCACAGGCGGCAGGCTGTGGTCGTCGTAACCGCAACTCCAAGGAGGACCGCCAGCGGCCATTAAGGTGAGGTCCGTAACCGGCAGATCGCTCATTGGATTGGTGCGGCCATAGGGGGTTAGCGCAACATGAATGAGTTGTGGGTTGAGGGTGCTGAGTACATCGTAGTCGCAGCGCAATTCAGCAAGACGATGAATCGGTTCTGACTCAATGAGGATGTCTGCGCTGCTAATTAAGTTG
>JBNMMV010000180.1:0-8496 GCA_051270205.1 Limisphaerales bacterium | reverse complement strand
CGCCGCGCTGAACGCGTGGAGGGAAACGAGCGTGGGCGAGGCCACGCTTGGTTCGCCGACCAAGTGAAGGCACCGCGGAGCGGCGCAAGCCTGCCCCATGAATCAGTTTTCAGTTCTACTCAAATGCTGCCGAGGAAAAGCAATTCTGCAATAGGCACAAAAAAGCCCAGCATCTGCCGGGCTTTTTATCGAAGCATCTTACCTAGGACAGAGGCTCGCAACTCGCGAGCCTCAGGCTAGCGTGATTTACATCATGCCGCCCATACCGCCCATGCCACCCATGTCAGGCATACCGCCGCCGCCAGCACCATCTTCAGGCAGATCAGTAACCATGGCTTCGGTGGTGATCATCAAACCAGCAACAGAAGCTGCCGCTTGAAGCGCCGTACGGGTTACTTTGGCTGGGTCAAGAATACCCATTTCCAACATATCGCCGTACTCACCGGTTGCTGCGTTGTAACCGTTGTTGCCTTCTAGGGCCATAACTTTATCCAACACAACTGCGCCTTCGTCACCTGCGTTCTTAGCAATTTGACGCAGCGGAGAAGACATCGCACGCGTTAGTAGCGCAATACCGACCGCTTGGTCTTCGTTGTCTGGCTGAGCACTTGCGGCTGCTGCAATGGCGCGAACCAAAGCTACGCCGCCACCGGCAACTACGCCTTCTTCAACTGCAGCGCGAGTTGAATGCAGTGCGTCTTCTACACGGGCTTTCTTCTCTTTCATTTCCACTTCAGTCGGTGCACCAACCTTAATGACTGCAACACCGCCAGCCAGTTTGGCGAGACGTTCTTGTAGCTTTTCACGGTCGTAATCAGAAGACGTGTCTTCGATTTCGGCACGAATCTGCTTGATGCGAGATTTGATGTCAGCCTTGTCGCCAGCTCCATCAATGATAGTGGTGTTTTCTTTTGTGCTAGAAATACGCTTAGCTGTACCGAGATCGTCCAAAGTGGCACCTTCAAGGGTCAAACCAACTTCTTCAGAAATTACTGTACCACCGGTCAAGATCGCAATGTCTTGCAACATTGCTTTGCGACGATCGCCGAAACCAGGTGCTTTGGCAGCAGTTACTTTAACGATGCCGCGCATGTTGTTTACAACCAAGGTAGCCAACGCTTCGCCTTCGATGTCTTCAGCGATAACCACGAGAGGCTTACCCGCTTTAGCAACATTTTCTAGTATGGGCAGGAGATCGCGTATGTTCGAGATCTTCTTGTCGCACAACAGAATGTAAGGGTCTTCCTGTTCAGCGGCCATGGAATCTTGGTTGTTGATGAAGTAAGGAGACAGATAACCGCGGTCAAACTGCATACCTTCAACAACGTCCAATTCGTTTTCTAAACCAGATCCTTCCTCAACGGTGATAACACCTTCTTTACCAACTTTGTCCATCGCTTCAGCGATGATGTCGCCTACTGCGTGGTCACTGTTGGCTGAAATGGTGCCCACTTGAGCGATGGCTTTTGAATCTTCACAGGGTGTTGCCATTTCCTTGATTGCTTCAACAGCTGATGCAACAGCTTTGTCGATGCCACGCTTGAGGTCCATTGGGTTCATACCAGCCGCAACAGACTTTAGGCCTTCTTGCAGAATGGCTTGTGCCAATACAGTTGCAGTCGTGGTGCCATCGCCAGCTTCATCAGAAGTTTGGCTCGCGACTTCCTTAACCATCTGTGCGCCCATGTTTTCGAACTTATTCTCAAGCTCAATTTCTTTGGCTACAGAAACGCCATCCTTAGTTACGGTGGGTGCACCGAAGGACTTATCTAATACAACATTGCGACCCTTAGGTCCCAACGTCACCTTAACGGCATTGGCTAGGATGTTTACGCCATCCAACATCTGGCTGCGGGCGTCATCACCGAATCTTACGTCTTTAGCGCTCATTGCTTATTCCTCTTCAGTTCAGTGCGTTAGCCTTCTAACACGCCAAAAATTTCACTTTCGCTTAAAATCATCAGCTCTTCGCTGTCGATTTTGACCGTGCTACCTGCGTACTGACCAAAAATGATCTTGTCGCCTACTTTTACGTCCAACGCGCGTACATCACCGTTGTCGGTTACCTTACCGGTACCTATCGCAAGAACTTCACCCTGCGAAGGCTTCTCGGCTGCCGAGCCAGGTAGGACGATACCACCAGCACTGGTGGTTTCTTCTTCCAACCGACGTACGACAACTCGATCGTGTAAAGGTCGAATATTCATTAATCGAATCTCCCAATATGATCAAAAGTAGGGTTTGGCTAAACAACTTCCGTTGTACACCTCCCCCAACCGTCTTCCAAGTTATTAGCACTCTCATGGTGAGAGTGCTAATTCGAGGCCAGTATCATAGGGGCGGATTCCCAGGTTTCAAGACCTAATCTGGAAAAAATTAGCTTTTGCGCTGAAATTCACCCTCAATGGTGTTCGTCTGGTCAGGTTGAGGGTGGGAATCGGTATGAGGGGGCTGTTGGCCCTGAGACTGAAATTGAGCGGAGAACTGGGCACCAGAAGCAGCCTTCAGCTCAACCCGAGACAACATGTGCCGCGCGATAACCGCACGAGACGGCGGCAACAGCAGTAGAAAGCCTACACTGTCGGTAATGAAGCCAGGGGTCACCAATAGCGCACCGGAGATCGCCAACAGTAGTCCTTCTGCCATTTCCTGGGCGGGGATCTCACCACTGTCTAATCGCGCCATACCCCGAGTTAGGGTTGCAAGGCCTTGTCTTTTTAACAAAAAAACCCCAATCACGGCCGTGAGCATGACCATACCGATGGTTGGCAGGGTATTTATGTAGCCAGCCACCTCTATGAGTAGGTACATTTCAGCAATGGGAGTTATGAAGAAAACAAAAAACCAGATCATCAAGCGGCCGACGTTAAAGGTACGTTCTAAATCTGGGGGCAGAGCCACCGGAATTCAAGGAAAAGATGCGGACGCGCCCGACCTGAAGCAGCTGATCTGGCAAACGGTGGCACTCATTCCTAAAGGCCGTGTGGCAAGCTATGGTCAGATAGCCTCCTTGGTCGGCTATCCTCGACATGCACGATATGTAGGCAGCACACTCAAAAACCTTCCAAAAAACACAAAACTCCCCTGGTTTCGTGTCGTCAACGGATCACTGCGAATATCGCAAATCGGCGGAGCTGCGGTAAAACAGAGGAAGTATTTAGAAGCCGAAGAGATTACATTTATTGGTGACAAAATCGCCAAAGTTCACCGCTGGGAGGCGCGCAATGACTGACTCAACCACAGCCGATCAACAGTCCAAATCCAGAATCTTCCAAGCGCTGCATGCTGCAGACACTTTTGTGCTGCCAAATTTTTGGGACGTCGGGTCTGCTGTCTTACTCCAAAACTTGGGGTTCAAGGCACTCGCTTCAACCAGCGCCGGTTTCGCTCAATCACTTGGTCGACTGGACAGCCAAGTGACGCTTGATGAAAAACTCAAACATCTTCAAGAAGTTGCCAGCGCCACGGTTATTCCCATCAACGCAGATTTTGAACACGGTTTTGCAGACGCCCCCGACGCCTGCGCAAGAAATCTTGTTAGAGCCATGGAAACCGGCATAGCCGGTGCCTCCATAGAGGATTGGTCTCGCCACGAACTCTATGACGCAACACTCGCGACTGAGCGCATACAAGCCTGTGCAGAGGCGGCCCATGCAATTGACCCTTCATTTGTTCTAACTGCACGCGCTGAGAACTTGCTCCGTGGAGTGGGCAACTTCGACGATACGCTGGCCCGATTAGCGACCTACGACATTGCAGGCGCCGATGCGTTGTACGCACCAGGGCTTGCCAATGAACAACAGATATCCGACGTACTTGGCATCACAAACAAGCCAATAAACGTGCTATGCCCGTTTTTACCCAATACCACTGTCCAAGACTACGAAAGGCTGGGGGTAAGGCGAATAAGCTTGGGTAGTGCACTGGCCAACGTTGTCACTCAAGCCGCCATCGACGCATCTCAAAAAATGTTGTCAAAAGGCGACTTCAGCTGGGTTAGCCAAGGGGCATCGGGAAAAGCTATTCAGCAGCTGTTGAGTTAGCGTTCCAGGGGGCGATCCAATACAACAACACCATTCCCGGCAGGGCTAACGCCGCTGACCAATAAAAAAAGTCTGTCCAACCGATATTGTCGACAATCAGGCCACTAAAGCTCGACGCCAAAACCCGCGGTAAGCTTGCTAGCGCGGTAAGAAGCGCAAATTGCGTAGCGGCGGCCAAGCGAGATGTCTCGCGGGCAATAAAGGCGACCGAAGCGGCAGTACCCAGTCCGACCCCTAAATACTCGGCGGCAATAACCGCGGCCAAGACGCGTAAATCTGCGCCCGTTATTGATAACCAGACAAAGCCAAAGATCGTCAGCAGCTGTACTCCTCCAAACACCCACAGCGCACGATTAATGCCAATTTTGACTATGGCGATAGCACCCAAAATCCCGCCAATGATAGCGGGCCAAAGGGCAGCATTTTTGGCGACCAAACCAATCTCACCAGGCAAAAACCCCAGATCTAGATAAAACGGTGTGGCTAGCGCTGTCGCCATGTTGTCACCCAACTTGTAAAAAAATATGAAGCCAAGTACGGCGAGCGCTGAACCCACACTCCTGCGAGTGAAAAACTCCTTGAATGGCAGCACGATGGCTTCGCGCATGCTCTGAGGAACAGCAGCTGACTTTGGTTCTTTTATCACCAAAGTCAGAATAACGCCCACTCCCATGAAGGCCGCCATGATGAAAAAATTAGTTTGCCAGGAAACGACGTCCACCAAGAGAAGGCCTAAGGACCCAGGGACTAAACCCGAAATTCGGTACGCTTGGACATGAATGGTATTGCCCATGGCTAATTCACCCTCGGTATCGAGAATTTCTCGGCGGTAGGCATCTAGCGCAATATCTTGGGTTGCACTAAATATCGCTATCACTACGGCGACTACTGTTACCATCCAAAGCGCCTGTTGCGGCGAGAAAAAACCTAAGCTCGCGATACTAACAATAAGCCCAAGTTGCATTGCCATCATCCAACCACGGCGCCTACCCAGCATGGGCAGTGCATAGCGTTCAAGAAACGGCGACCATAGGAATTTTAAAGTGTAGGGATAGGTAACCATGGTGAAAAACCCAATGGCCGTCAGACTTATCCCCTCGAGGCGCAACCACGCCGGGAGCAGCTGAATGAGCAGGTACAGTGGTAGGCCTGACGCAAAGCCAGTACCCATGCAGATAAGCATGCTCCGCTGAGCAAACAGCGCTCTATAGTTTTGTACGCTGGTCACCGAGGTTTATTCAGTCTCGGAAATTATTGAATTGCAAAGGCACTTCTAGACCCGCTTCTTTTACCAAGGCCATAATGGCTTGCAAGTCATCGCGCTTTTTCGCAGTAACCCTTACTTTGTCGCCGTTGACTTGAGACTGGGCTTTCAATTTGGAGTCTTTAGTCAGCTTGGTAATTTTCTTGGCATTGTCCCGGTCAATGCCTTGGCTGAGACTGAAACTTTGCCGCCTGACTTTGCCCGCGCCTTCAGTGTCTGTGCCGTCGAGAACGCGGGTATCAATGCCGCGGCCAGCAAGCTTATCGCGCAAAATATCCTCTAACTGCGCTATTTGAAAATCTTCTGGCGCATGTAATTGAATGCGCTCATCGACCAATTCAAAACCGGCATCGACATTCTTAAAGTCAAATCGATTGCGCAGCTCACGCACTGCTTGGTCGACCCCGTTACGTACTTCCTGAAGGTCTACTTCTGAAACAATATCAAACGAAGGCACTCATCCTCCTTAGGCTCTTATTAAACCCCCCATTAAACTTAGGAGGGTGCTCACTAGTCCAATTGATGCCAACGGTTTCCTTGACATACAGGTCGCTCTCTAATATCAAGACTGACCCAACTTAGAACGCACGATACATGTCAGACCTCGACATTCCAATATTGGTCATAGACGATGCTAAATTTTCTAGCGCCATCATCGCCAAAGTACTCCAAGGCGCTGGCTTTACCAATGTGCGTTTTACTAACAACCCGCAAGAAGCGCTTCGATCGATGGAAAAGCGGCATGTGCAGCTGGTCGTTGCAGATTGGCTAATGCCAGCTATGGACGGATTGGAACTCACAAGACGCATCCGCAAGATCGACGGCGACGACCACTTCACTTACATCATGCTGATGACCTCCCGGGATGATGCCGAGCCTATTGCCCAAGCCTTGGGCGTTGGCGCCGACGACTTTCTAAATAAGGCTCACATTAAAACTCAGCTGCTGTCTCGCGTTTTAGCGGCGTCTCACATTGCGGCACGCGAAAACGAACACCTGAAAACAACCGCGCAGCTGCGCCGTCGGGTCAACGAGTTTCAGACCACAGATTTGGTAGACCCAATAACCGGCCTAGGCAACGAAAAATTCACCCTCGAACGAATGCAGGCCACACTCACGCAATCTGAAGCGCGCGGTGGTACGGCCTGTGCTTTACTGGTGGGGGTTAACAACTTGGATGTCATTCGGGGCCAATTCGAACAGCTCGCGATTGATGAGATGATCAGCGGTATTGGCGCAAAAATTAGAGGGCTTGTGCGACCCCTAGACGTTGTCACCCGACCCCAGGATGACCTGTTCGCGGTGATTACTTTGCAGAGCTCCCTAGCCAACTGCACATCTAAGAGCTTTCGCCGCATTTTTGATAACCTATACATGCATTCATTTAAGACTTCTCAAGGGTATATCCCAGTTGTGGTGGGCGTCTCAATCACCGCCGCGGATGATTCCACCGGATTTCCTAATGCCAAAAACCTTATGTCCTTTGCCAAGACCGGCCTGCAACGGTCGTTTGCTACCGGCACTATTAGCGTGCAAAACTTCGACCCCGCGCAACGACTAGGCGTTTAAGCACAGTGGCAAAGGACCGAATTAGCAAAGTCACAACGCGCACCGGCGATGGTGGTCAAACAAAACTCGCGACCGGCAAAACCGTTTCAAAAAAACAAACCATCATTAGGGCCATCGGCTCAGTTGACGAACTGAACAGCCACATCGGCCTGACACTCACCGTTTTACTTGCGCACCAAAATTCGATTCCAAACAACGTTGAGCTGACCGCGTTGCAGGCAACATTCACCGGCATCCAGCAGGCACTATTCGACACGGGGGCTGTACTGGCAATGGAAGGTGATTTCACACCACCCGACTGCGCCGTGATCGAGACTTCCACTGAAACATTTAACTCAAGCCTTCCTCCGCTCACCGAATTTGTGTTACCCGGGGGCAATCTTCCCTCCGCACACCTGCACGTTTGCCGCACTGTGTGCCGGCGTGCAGAAACAGATCTGTGGGATTTAGTAAGCGAGGGAGCGGCATCAACAGACGGTTACAAACCCTGTGCCCGCTACCTGAATCGACTCAGTGATTTCTTCTTCGTGTTGGCCAGAGCGGTGAACAATGTTGATGAGACCCAGTGGAGTGGTCCAAAACAAGGCGACTAAGGCTCTCTCTACTCAGCGAGTAGTCGAACTACAAAGCGAGGTGCCGAATATCACCCAGCAGTTGTGTCAGCCGTTGCATGAAGCGACCACCATCTGCGCCGTTAATGACACGATGATCATACGATAGCGACAGAGGCAGCATTTTTCTTGGCTCAAAAGACTCATCGCGCCAAACGGGTTTGATCGCCATTTTTGCGACACCGAGAATGGCAACTTCGGGCGCATTGACAATAGGCGTGAAGCCAGTTCCACCAAGTGACCCCAAGCTCGAGATAGTAAAGGTGCCTCCGGAGAGATCATCTAGCCCTAGTTTTTTCGTGCGTGCCTTTTCAGAAAGCGACGCAATATCTTCGCACAACGTCCAGATGTCCTTAGAATCGGCACCCCGAATGACCGGCACTACCAAACCTTCTGGTGTATCGACGGCCATACCTATGTTGATGTAATTCTTAACCACAAGATGCTGACGGTCGTCATGCAGCGAACTATTAAATTCCGGATGTTCTTGTAAGGCTTTGCAAACCGTCTTAACGATGAATGCCAGCGGCGTCAATCGAACACCACGCTCTTCTGCTTGCGACTTGAGTGCTTTTCGAAAGTCCTCTAAATCTGAAATGTCTGCTTCGTCATGCTGCGTGACGTGAGGTAGATTCACCCAACTTCGATGAAGATTATCCGCGCCACGTTGACGAATACGTGAAAGCTTAACCAGCTCCACTTCACCGAATTTAGCAAAATCGATAGAAGCAACGGCAGGCAAGCCCACACCCGTTACCGATGCCTTTTGCGTGAGCTGGTTTTTGACAAAGGCTTTTACATCATCTTTTACTATTCGCTTTCGCTGCCCGCTGCCCTCTACCTGGGAAAGATCTACACCCAATTCGCGAGCGAGTCGCCGAGTTGCCGGACCAGCATAAACCTGACTCGAAGCTGCTTTTAACGGAGCCGAAGGTTGGGTCTCTTGTGGCCCAATTGGAGTAGATGGAACAGAATCGGCATTCACCACAGGCACTTCCCGCGCCGCAAC
>JBNMMV010000179.1:0-8515 GCA_051270205.1 Limisphaerales bacterium | reverse complement strand
CAATCGGCCTAACTAGACCCCCCCCAAACTAGACATCGCGATGGATGTCTATAACAATGATCGACAATGTAAACCTAAACACCGGTCGGGGGTAGTAATGAAAGCAGCAGTTCTCAGGGAGATTAACAAGCCACTAGAGATTGAGGATATCCAGCATGGAGATCCTGCACCAAGAGAGGTTCTAATCCGTACCGTTGCAGCAGGGGTGTGTCATTCAGACTTACACTTTGCCAACGGCAGTTATCCATATCCACTACCTGCAGTCTTGGGTCACGAGTCAGCTGGCGTTGTTGAAGCCGTTGGCGCAGACGTTACTTACGTAAAACCAGGCGACCATGTCATTACCTGTCTGTCAGCCTTTTGTGGTCACTGCGACCAGTGTTTAACCGGGCATATGTCCCTTTGCCAAGAGCCAGAGTTACAGCGTCCTGCAGACCAGCCGTCGCGTCTCGCAAACGGTGATGAAAATCTGGCTCAGTTTCTCAATCTATCTTCCTTTGCTGAATACATGCTGGTGCACGAGCACGCCATCGTCAAAGTACGCGAAGACATGCCGTTGGACCGAGCGGCGTTGATTGGCTGTGGTGTAACCACCGGCGTTGGCGCGGTCATTCACACGGCGAAAGTCGAACCGGGCTCTACAGTTGCGGTTATTGGCTGCGGTGGCGTCGGCCTCTCGGCAATCAATGGCGCAGCAATTGCTGGTGCCGCACGCATCATCGCTGTGGACACGCTGGCAAGCAAACTTGATCTGGCCCGAAAATTTGGTGCGACCGATGTCGTCAATGCCGCAGAAGTGGATGCCGTAGGCGAAATTCGTGAAATGACCGGCGGCGGCGTGCACTATTCTTTCGAAGCGATTGGACTGAAACAAACGGCTGAACAAGCGTTCAAGATGTTAGGTTTCGGTGGCACCGCTACCATCATTGGCATGATTCCGGTCGGCACTATGGTCGACTTGCACGGTCCAGAATTTTTGATGGAGCGTAAAATGCAAGGTTCCAACATGGGCTCTAATCGCTTCCGAGTCGACATGCCCCGCTTCGTAGACTTCTATCTACAGGGTCGCCTACACCTCGACGATATGATCTCTGGACGGATCAAACTAGAAGATGTGAACGACGCAATGGATGCCTTGAAAACAGGTGAAGTTGCGCGTTCCGTGATCATGTTCGACTAGGAAAAGAAAGGGGACAGATTTCCTTAATCTGTCCCCGGTTACTTCGTCGCTAACGAATAAGTATGTCACCGAAACGGCCGTTTCGATAAATATTCAAAGTCACCCGCTTTTTTACACTTTTCAGCGTATCTCGAAGCTGCGATATGTCTCGCACGTTTGCGCGGTTAAGACCCACGACAACGTCGCCGGCTCTCAGGCCGAAGGCAAATGCCCGACTCTCCGCTTCAACTTCGGTGACCAACACGCCTGAGCTCATGCCGGTGTCTTCGAGGCTCCAAAAGTTCTCCAGGGAAACGCCGTCGAGATGCGGATGCAGTTGTCGACCTAACACCTGCTGTTGTGTTTCTTCACTAATCTTCAGATCCACAGTCTTTATTCGTCCATCGCGCAGATAGGAAACTTCAATTGTGTTACCAATGAACACCACTGCCGCCAGGCTATGGAAATCTGCGACTGCATCAATGTCGCGCTGATCTATGCGTTGGATGATGTCTCCAGCTTGTAGGCCTGCGCGCTCCGCCGGACTACCTTGTTCCACCCGTGTGACAATGACACCACTTTGTGCGCTGACGCCAAACGCCTCAGCAAGCTCAGGGTGTAAGTCTTGAACAGCGACACCTACCAGCCCGCGACGTACTTCGCCGTGGGTAATCAGTTGTGCAAGAATCGGCTGCACCATGTTGCCAGGAATGGCAAAACCAATGCCGACATTGCCACCATTAGGCGCAAGTATGGCGGTATTAATACCAACCAAGTCACCCCGCAAATCAACCAGCGCGCCACCCGAGTTACCCGGATTAATCGATGCATCGGTTTGAATGAAGTCTTCGTAGCCCTCAATGCCTAAGCCTGTTCTTCCCAACGCACTAACAATGCCGCTAGTGACGGTCTGCTTGAGGTTAAACGGATTACCAATGGCCACAACAAAGTCACCTACCCTAAGATTACTGCTGTCGGCAAAGTCAACGGCCACCAAATTATCTGCCTCAACCTTTAGTACTGCTAGGTCTACGTGAGGGTCACGTCCTACTAACTCAGCTTCCACGGTGCGACCATCAGACAGACCCACTTCAATTTTGTCTGCGCCCTCGACGACGTGACTATTGGTGACGATGTAGCCATTTTCAGCATCAATGACCACCCCAGAACCAGAACTTACCGGACGACTGCGGTTCTGTGGCGGTACGCGGAAAAAACGACG
The DNA here is from genome assembly GCA_051270205.1 of Limisphaerales bacterium. Classification (GTDB taxonomy): domain Bacteria; phylum Pseudomonadota; class Gammaproteobacteria; order Pseudomonadales; family Azotimanducaceae; genus UBA4421. The sequence continues at coordinate 6,134 of JBNMMV010000179.1, read as the reverse complement.
GAAGAAGGGATCTTCAAACAGCGGATTGCGATAGGAGGCCTGTGCGCTAGTGGCAATATTGACCACGGCTGGATTAACGCCTTCCAACATATCTGCGAGACTAGGCAGCCGACCAGAGCCTGGCACTTCAATGGGTAACGCCGCATGGGTGACACCACCAAACGCCATAAATATAATTGCCGCTAGTACCGTTCCTAATTTTCCTATCTTTCCTATCTTTCCTATCTTTCCTATCTTTCCTATCTTTCCTATCGTTCCTATCGTTCGATCGATTTTGTTCATTATTCTCATATAGCCAAACTAACCCTTATTCGACTCTATTTGTAGGCGAACGGTTCCCGAAAAGATAAAAAACACGCACGCGAGCACTGAGAAGACAAACGCCAAAAGAAAGGCAGCCTTGTAATCTAGCGCGTCGACCGCCCACCCCATAAAGAACGGACCCGCCGCTACGCCAATGACTGACAGTGCGTTAGCCATTGCAAATACACGAGGATAGACTTCTCCAGAATAGGCGTGGGCCAACCACAGCGGCTGACTCATGAGTAGATTGCCAACACTTAAGCCAAACAACGCCGTTGCAAACAACGCAGCTGCCGGACCAGACGCGATAGACATCAGCAACAGGCCAACTGCTTGCACGCATATTGCACCAAGCGTGAAGGTCCGAATCTGAATTCTTGCCGCAATCCAACCACCAGCAAAACGACCCAGGATACTGCAGATGCTCAAAGTCTGAATGCCATAGCTGGCCATAGAAAAATCAGCGAGGTTTTCGATTCGACCATAGAGGTGGGCGATGCCTCCCACTTGGGCAGCCATGCAAGATAGGTACCCAAGGCTTAGCATGACAAAAAACCGTTGTCTTATGGCATGGCGGTAACCTCTAATTAGCTGGGCACCATCGGTTACCACGCCTGCTGCCTGAACTGGCATTTTTATGACAAAAAGCGCCAGGGGCAGTACCAGGAAGAAGAACATCAAACCAAGCCAGGGCATGGTTGCTGGTACACCAATATTATTGAACAGCAGCGCCGTTAACGGTGTCAGCGTCACACCACCCAATGAGAGACCAGTGGAAGCGACAGATAAAGCAACAGCTCGTTCTGGACCCGGGAACCAGCGAGTGATCAGAGTCGTACTGACCACTAGAGACACGCCGGTATTGCCTAATCCGAAAAGTATGAACATCGCATAAAGGGCTGGCAGGTTATCAACAAAGCCAACGCCAGCCAGTGCTATACCGCCCGTTAGTGCACCACCAACCATAATCCAGCGGATGTCCACTCGATCCATTAATCGCGCCACATAGATGCCGGCGATACCTCCGGCTATGAAGAACAGACTCACGGCAAACGACAAACTCGCCAAGGGTGCCTGCATTTGCGAGGCGAGTTCAGAGACATAAACCGACATGTTGTAGAAACCAAGACCCGAACTGACGGTTTGCATAAACATCAATGCAAACACGACCTTCCAGGCAGGCGTTACCCGCGGCATGCTAATTGCGGAAGCGGTCTAAGGCTGACGCCAAAGATTCAATAGTAAATGGCTTTGCAACCACCCAGGTAGCGGTATCAAGAAATAGCAGATCAAAGTTTTTGCGTTCAAGAATGGTGAGTGCGGTCTGGCCGGAGATTGCACTGGTTACGTCACAGTTGAGTGTCAGCAGCATCTCCTGAGCGACCAGCCTCACGGCTTCATCGTCGTCGACGACTAAGACACTACGAGTCATCATTTGCCCTTCGGTTTCCTTTCCAACAAGCAGTCTAAAATTAAACGACAAAAATGCCTAGCTATCGATTAGTCCATTTAGGCGTAGCGCTTCAAGCAATCCTTCGAAGATAAGGTCTGGCACGACATGATCAAACAGTTGTTCACGGTGAAAAAGATGCGCAAAACCACCCGTAGCAATAAGCAGCGGTGAATCGTCTTCGAATACCTCATCGGTAATGCGTCCGGTGAGCTCTCGCACCATGCCGACGTTACTCCAGTACAGCCCACTTTGAATGCTCTCTACCGTTGTCTTACCCACTGCAGTACGTGAAGGTTTAATTTCCACCGAGGGCAGCTTGGCGGTTCGTTGTTCGAGGGCTTCCATCGCCAACCGTACACCGGGCATAATGTTGCCACCGAGAAAAACGCGATCCTTACTAACAGCACAAACTGTAGTAGCAGTTCCAAAATCGATCACGATCAGATTTTTGCCAGGGAACAGTTTGATGGCGCCCATGGCATCTGCAATTCTGTCGCTGCCCACCTCCTTTGGATCTTTGTAGGATATTTGCAATCCCGTTTTCAGTCCGGGTCGCAATATCATCGGTTCAATATTGAAATATTTTTGGCAACTGGCGCGCAGTGAGTAGTTTAAATCTGGCACCACAGATGAAATGGCAATGACCGATATCTGTTCTGGGTCGAGCTGGTTTTCACGAAGCGCACCGCGCAAAAATACCCCAATCTCGTCCGAAGAGGCTCGGCCAGTAGAAGCATGACGAAACTGTGTCACCAAAATTTCGTTTTTGAAAACACCGCAGTATATTTGGCTGTTGCCAACGTCTAGAGCCAATATCACTCTTTTGCTCCTAGAAGTGGCCTACAACTGTGCACCACCATGACAATGTTGTTGCCCACAGCGAAGAAATCGAGAATCGTAAATTTTTGCATGAAGCCTCCCAAACAAATATTGGGAGGGACTGACCGTATGTCGCAATAAATTTCGCGCCTCGGTACCTGTCCCTCATTCAACCAACCTTAATAGAGTTGGCTTGGATCAAGTCCTCGCGATACACATAACGTGAATCCGCAGTAACTAGACGGTCGCATTCCAGAAGATACACGCCGTCAATGGCAAACCTACTAAAAGGAAAGCTATCGGTCAATCCATAGTGACCACGGCTTTGCCGATAACTTCTCGGTTTTCCAACAGCCGCATGGCCTCTACAGCACGCTCCAATGGCAAGGCATGACTTATATAAGGGTCAATCTCACCCGAGTCAGCCATAGCGTACAACGCATCCTGATTTTCCTTGCCTCGCACTGGATCATGGCGGCCATACTCACCCGCTCTGACACCGATGACGGAAATTTGTTTGATTAGGATCAGGTTAACGGGTGCCTGAGGCCAACGACCGCTGGTAAACCCGATACTCAATATGCGTCCACCCCAGTTAATACAACGCATGGACTCATCGAATACATCACCACCGACTGGATCATAAACAACATCCGCACCGCGTCCGTCGGTGAGTTCTTTGACTGCTTCCCTGAAACCACCCAAAGATCCGTCTGCTTGGGTATAGTTGAGCACATGGTCCGCCCCGCGTGAGGAAACTACGGCCAACTTGTCATCTCGACCGCCTGTGCCAATAACAGTGGCACCAAACTTTTTGCCTAACTCAACAGCGGCCATACCTACGCCACCCGTCGCACCATGAACCAGCAAAGTTTCCCCCGGTTGCAGGTCTCCGCGTCGATACAGCGCCACGTAAGCGGTGAGGTAAGCAGTTTGATAAGCCGCCGCTTTCTCATAATTCATGGCGCGCGGTTTTGGGCGAGCATCTTCAACTGAAACATTAATGGCATCAGCGAATCCTCCGTAGCGCATGCTCAGCACCACGGCATCGCCTTCTTTATATTGAGTCACACCGGCACCACATTTCACCACATCGCCCGCCGCCTCGCCGCCAGGTGCAAAAGGCATTGGCGGCTTGAACTGGTACTTACCCTGAATCATCAGTAAATCCGGAAAATTCACAGCACAGGCGCGGAGACGAACCTGTATCTCTCCTTCTAAAGGGTCTGGCAGCGATAATTCAACCAGCTCAACAGCGCCAATATCTTGCGAAACAGCTTTGCACAACATGGCGCGAATTTGAGTCATTTATTGGGCCAACAGATCCTGAATGGCACGCTTAGCCATGACCTTAACCAAATGAGCTCGGTATTCAGCCGAAGCATGCAAGTCGCTGTTAAACCCCGCTTCCGGAACTTCGACCGAATCGACCGCGCTCGGTGCCAAATTGTCTGCCAACACTTCTTCGATGCCACTGGCCCTAAACGCACACGGACCTGCGCCAGTTACACCGACTCGGAAACCAGATTCAAATTCTGCAACCATCACCCCGACCACCGCATAGCGCGATGCCGGATTTGGAAATTTTCGATAAGCGGCGCGAATGGGGATTGGGAAGCTGATGCGTGTAATGATCTCCCCAGGTTTCAACGCTGTTTCGAATAGATCTTGGAAAAAATCGTCAGCGCCAATGTCACGTTCCTGGGTGGTTACTGTGGCACCCAGCCCTATAATGGCAGCTGGGTAGTCGGCAGCTGGATCGCTGTTGGCCACAGACCCACCCAATGTGCCCCTATTCCTAACCTGATTGTCACCAATCAACCCGGCAAGCTTAGCAAGCACGGGGAGCTTTGCGCCGATTTCCTTAGAGTTTGCAACGTCATTGTGGCGCGTAAAAGCCCCCACAGTAATCTCGGTGTCGCTAACCTCAACCCCTGCGAGCTCACCCAGCTGGGATAAATCAATTAAATCAGTTGGCGCTGCAAGGCGTTGTTTCATGGTCGGGATTAAGGTCATGCCCCCACTTAGGTACATAGGATCATCGGCAGCTTGAAACAGTGCCACCGCCTCTGCGACGTTCGACGGTTTGTGATAGTTAAATCGGTACATTGCGTTTTTCCTTACTATCCATCTTACTATCCACGGATGGCTCGCCAAACTTTTTCTGGCGTCGCCGGCATAGATATGTCTTTGATTCCAAGCGCATGGGTAATTGCATTCATAATGGCAGCCGGAGAGCCGATTGCGCCGGCCTCTCCACAGCCCTTAACCCCCAAAGGATTGTGGGTGCAAGGCGTCACTGTTGTGTCGACGCGAAAATCAGGCAAGTCGTCTGCACGCGGCATGCAATAGTCCATGAACGAGCCAGTCTGCAGTTGCCCAAACTCATCATAAATACCGTGTTCCATCATGGCTTGACCCGCGCCTTGGGCCACTCCGCCATGTACTTGGCCATCTACTACAAGCGGATTAATGATGTGACCAAAATCATCCACCGCCACGAAGTCAACCAAACTAACCACACCAGTCTCCAGGTCTACTTCAACTTCGGCGATATGCGTGCCCGCCGGGTAAGTAAAGTTACCCGGGTCATAAAATGCTTTTTCGCTAAGGCCAGGCTCTAAGTCTTCTGGGTAGTCTGCAGGCACATACGCTGCAAAGGCGACTTCTTGAATGGACATCGACTGATTCGAATCCTGCAAAACAAAGTTGCCATCGACAAACTCAACATCTTCCGCCTGCGCTTTCATCATATGCGCGGCTATTTTCTTTGCCTTTGCGATAATCTTCTCAGCGGCCACTACCAATGCCGAACCGCCCACCGCCAAGGACCTTGAACCGTAGGTACCTAGTCCAAAGTCCATCCGCCCTGTGTCTCCGTGTATGACTTCAACATCTTCATAGGGGATGCCAAGTTTATCGGACACCACCTGGGCAAAAGTCGTTTCATGTCCTTGGCCGTGACTGTGGGAGCCGGTGAAAACGCTGACAGACCCAGTGGCATTGAATCTTATTTCACCGCTTTCATAAAGGCCAACGCCCGCTCCGAGTTCAATTGCAAGTTTGCTCGGCGCTAAGCCACAGGCTTCTATATAACAAGCAAAGCCAATACCACGGCGCTTGCCTCGTTCGGCCGCTTCAGTTTGTCGGCTTTCAAATTCATTGTATTTAATAATACCCAGGGCTTTGTCTAAGCTTGCTTCGTAGTTACCCGTGTCATAAATGAGCGCAACAGGCGTTTGATAAGGAAACTCATCTGGCTGGATCATGTTCATGCGTCGTAAGTCAGCCGGGTCTTTACCAAGCTCCCGAGCAGCCTGCTCAACAATGCGCTCGACCACATAGGTTGCTTCGGGACGCCCAGCGCCTCGGTAAGCATCAACCGGCGCTGTGTTGGTATACACCCCTTGCACCTCAACATATATGTTCGGGGTTTTGTACTGCCCCGCCAACAAAGTGCCGTAAAGATAGGTGGGTACCGACGACCCGAAGGTAGATAGATAAGCACCTAGATTCGCTGTGGTTTTGACCCTCAAACCCGTGAAACGTCCCAACTCGT
>JBNMMV010000178.1:0-8603 GCA_051270205.1 Limisphaerales bacterium | reverse complement strand
CTGCCCCGTGTCGGCGCTAAATGCGATGGGCTTTACCCCTGTTTCTGTTGAAAGGCGTTTATACCAATCTAGTTCCTTGCGCCAAGCGGCTAGAGTTGGGTGGCCTCGGGGAATGCGAAGAACGAAGCGTTCAGCGCGTTGGAGGAAGGCATAGTTGTCGTTACTGTAGCCGCCTTCGAGATAGGTCCAATCAGAAAATAGTTGATCATCAGTCCAATCTGGCACCAGTAGCTGTGCGATGGCAACCAACTGAGCCTCCGTGAAATCGCGATCGTGGTTCATTTCGATCAGTTAAGCCCGACGAGCATCGCCATTGTTGGACCTATTTGCTCGTGCACAACGACATCTGCAAGATCGTCCAACGGCGTCGCCTCGCGGTTGACGATGGCTAATTTCGATCCATTTCTCTTAGCGTACTCGGGGAAGCTTGCTGCCGGAAAAACCGTGAGCGAGGAACCTAGAACAATCATCAAATCGCAGTGTTCTACTTCATATTGGGCGCGGGTCATTTGTTCTTCGGGCATAGACTGTCCGAATGAAACAGTAGCGGTTTTGATGAGTCCGCCACAACGGCTACACGGCGGTACCGCGCCGACATCACTAAACAGTTTCTCTAGGTCTGCGAGTTCGTAGCGAATGGCACAACTTAAGCACGACGCATAACAGGCATTGCCATGCAATTCGATTACCTTTGAGTCTGGGATGCCGGAATTTTGGTGCAAATTGTCTACGTTTTGAGTGATTATGGCCGAGCACTGACCGCTCTCGACCAGTTTTGCAATGGCGTGATGCCCAGGGTTGGGTGTGGCGTTCTCCATGGTTCTGTCGCCCGAAAACTTGCGCGCCCAAGACGCCTGACGCGCCTTTTCAGATGCTACAAAGTCCTGAAATTGTATCGGTTTGATCTTCGTCCACAGACCAGTACCAGGACTGCGGAAGTCAGGAATGCCGGACTCTGTGCTGATGCCCGCGCCTGTAAAGCAGACGATGCGGCTGGCACCATCAATAAGGTCGCCCAAAGCCTGAATCGATTCTTCACTCATTCGTGTGGGTCCACTGCAGTCTAGGATGCATACAATTCGTCCGGTATGCGCATTTGCATGTTACCATTTTTTTCTAGCGTGCCTAATGGAACCCCGATTGAAGAAACTGAAAAAGCTTGTGTTTACAGCTGGTGCCACCGCTGTGGTGGGCGTGGGTTTGCTTGTTGCTGTTTCGCTTTGGAGTGGGTTGCATGTCTTCGCTGGGATATGGAACTTACTATTGCCACATCCAGAGGCTGTAGAGAATAACCCGCGGCTAACGATAGAGCAGAATCATGAGGTGCTGTGGCGCGGCAGTATCGCGAACTATGAAATCGATGAGTCGAGTGCGTTGACTGCAAGCCCAACCCATGAGGGGATTTTATGGACCCTGAATGATAGCGGGGGTACTCCGACCCTCTACGCGGTCGGCACCGACGGGGCGAGTCACGGTCAATATAGCTACTCAGATGCGCCGGCTTTCGACTGGGAAAGCCTGGATGCCTTCACTGAGGAAGGTCAGCCTTTGCTACTGGTGGGTGATGTCGGAGACAACCTGCGCTGGCGTCCCTATGTAACATTGTACGTTCTACATGAGCCTGAGGATTTGAACAAACCCGAAGAGCCACTGTTACTAAAACGTAGTATCGACGTTGTGTACCCGCATGGACCCAGGGATTGCGAGGCGATTGCAGTTGATGGAAAACGGAATCGAATTTTGATGTTGAGCAAGCGACAGAGCCCACCGGAACTCTATGCAATTCCGCTTCAATCTGAGGGGCAGGTTGAGGCTCAGCCAGTAACATCGCTTTTGGGTATGCCCAAGCCTACTGAGGCAGACTACCAACGGGCGCCAGATTTGGCACCTTACCTGTATATGCCTACTGGTATGGACGTAGATGGCGACCGCTTGTTAGTTACTACATATCAACACATGTTTCTCTTCGACTTGAACGCGCTCGAAGAGCCGCCCGTGAAGATCCCGTTGCCGATTGTCGGCCAGAGGGAGGCGGTTACCTTCGATCAATCGGGGACAGTGGTGTTTACGACGAGTGAGCGCACTTACCCAACCTATTCAGCTGAGCTCTTTTCGATATCGTTTAATGACTAGCGATTGGCGACTAAGAGGTTTTGGAGCGCTGTGGGTGGCTGTTCGAGCCGGAGGATGACTTCGCGGGCCAGCTGACGCGGGCTTTGATTGGATGTGTCCACGATCAAGTCGTAGCTGTCGACGAATTCATGCACTCGATTGTAGTGCTCAGCCGCTGTACCCGGGAAGCGACCTGGTCGACTCGCCTCCCGCGCCTCTACCTCTGACAGGTCGCATTGAACGCCGATTAGCCAACAACTGGTTGGATCCATAAACTCTATGTAGTCAGCAATGTATTCTGGTTTTAACAGCAAATCGTCGATGATTACCGGTATTCCGCTGTTTGAGAACTGAGCAACGGACTGGCGCATGTTGCGCAGAACAAGATCGCCGAAGTCTCCGAATTGTATGGCGGTTTGGTTGTTAGGTTGCGGTACCACATTTAGACCTCTCATACCTTCTGTTCCTGGTGGGGCATTTAGCCCGCGAACACGTTCGGGCATACCGTCGCGATATTGATCTAGTCCAATGTACTGGTAAGGCTCAGGGAGTAGCTGCTGTAACTTGACCGCTAAAGTAGTTTTGCCAGCGCTAGAGCAGCCGTTGAGTAAAATAACGTGGGCCATAGTGGGAGAACCTTCTCCGTGAGCAAGTGGACGTGAACTAGAGGACGCGAACCAGAGTACATAGCCGCAGTGCGAAGATTAGCGATGTCCGCATAAAAAAACCCCAGCCGATTGGATGGGGTTTTTGGAGCAGCTGCTGTGTTCTCAGGTCAGTTTGTTGCGGCCAAACTAACGTTGTAAACACCTGCCAGCCGAGCGGAGTCCATGACGAGAATCATGGCTTCAGTTGTCGATTCAGCATGTGGTTGAATAATGACCGGTGCTTCTGGGTTTTCCGCGTGCAGCCGTTCAATGTTCGAGCGTACCGCGCGCCAGTCGACGTCACGTTGGGCAATAATGATCCGATCTCGGTTGGTGATCCGCACGACAATACTCTTTTTGTCTGGATCTACCGTCTTAGGTTTATCGTCGTCTGGCTGATTAACGTCCAGCCCTACCTCTTTTACGAACGTTGCCGTCACGATAAAAAAGATTAGCATAATGAATACAACGTCCAGCATGGGCGTTAAATTAATTTGTGTGTCGCCTTCTTCGTCTCGACCTCGGCCAAATGCTCTACGCATGCCTACCCCTCTTGCGTTTCTAAGCGGAGTATTTTATTCGACAGAGCGCCGAAACGCTAGCTGTTCGCGAAAATCAAAGCATGCGCGCTATCGGGCAATAATTGAGCCGACAATTGATTGAACCGGCGGACGGCAACGCGTATCGTCGCAAGCGTCTCCTGGTAAATTGAGGTTGCTCAAAAAATGATTCGAACCACGCTAAGAATAGCCGGAATAGTACTGGCGGGCGCCATGGTAGTGGGGTGTCAGAGTTACCGAGAGGGTGGTAGTCGAACGGTTGGTGAACTAACTGACGACGTTGGCATTCATACCGCAGTAAAAACAGCCCTGATTCGCGACCCTGAAGTGAAAGGCTTGCTTATAGACGTAGATGTTCATCGAGGTTCTGTTTCTGTATATGGGCGGGTACCTTCTACCTATGCGAGGGAGCGTGTCGTCGCCATAGCCGGTGAGCAACGTGGGGTAACAGACGTTCTGGATAAGTTAACGTTAGTTGAGCGCTAACTAAACGATAGTTGCTAGAAAATCGAGTATTGCTTAAGCGTTTGGCCGTTTTTATACACAGCTTACGACATTCCTAAGTCTAGAAATATTCCAATAAGTTATCTCTAAAATCGGCATATCTCATTGATTTTTAAAATAATATAAATTCGACATAATTTAATAGTTAAGTTATTTGCCATATAATCTTTCTGTCACTGACATTAATCCCCAGAGTTATCCACAGCTGAGGGGCGTTCTGTCCAATCCTTTGGTTTCAAGAAATAGTCAGTCAACGCGAGTTCGGGGCTACCGGGTTTAGTTTGATAGTTGTAGTGCCAAGCGGCAAGTGGAGGTAGCGAGGCGAGTACCGATTCGATGCGTCTGCCACTTTGCAGACCATATTTAGTACCGCGGTCAATTGCTAGGTTAAATTCGGCGTAACGACCACGGCGGTAGAGTTGAAATTCACGCTCGTGTTCAGAGAAGTTGGTCTGCTTGCGCTCGTTGAAGATGGGCATATAGGCCGGAAGGAAGGAATCGCCGATGCGTTGGGTAAACGAAAAACTGGCATCAAAACCGCCTGTGGTCCAATCGTCAAAGAAGATTCCACCAATGCCGCGGCATTCCTGGCGATGGGGGAGGTAGAAATATTCATCACAGCGGGCTTTCAACGCGCGATAGTGAGTCCCAGAAGCAGATTTTGCGGTCTGGTGCCAATGTATCGCATCTTCTTCGAAGCCATAAACGGGTGTTAGATCGTAACCACCACCGAAATACCAAACAGGTTCATCAGCCTCGACCAGAAAGAATCGCAAATTCATGTGAGTGGTAGGGACGTAGGGGTTTTGAGGATGAACGATGAGTGATATCGCCGTGGCTTGGAATGGCAGCCCGGCGAGATTGGGGTTTCGTTCTGTTGCCGCCGGTGGCAAGGCTTCACCCACTGAATGGGTAAACTGAACCGCAGCTTTTTCGATGTGCTTTCCGCCTGATAACACGCGTGGTCTGGCAAGCCCGCCGTTGGGCGCCTCAATGTCTTCTTCGCTAAAAAGTTGTTCGCCATCTGCATCGCTCAAAGCGTCACAAATTTGTGTCTGTAGATTCATAAAGTGATTTCGGACTGTCGTAATGGCTTCAGTCGCGTCAATTTTGCTCATGAGGAGTAGAATCCCTTCATAGGTAGTTTATCGTTGCTGGGTGATGCTTGTATTATCGCGCGGCATTGAATCGAGATTGAGATATACAAGGGTGGAGTATAAGTGACAACCAGTTCCGAAAAAATAGTTGAACTCAGTGAAGAGTTAAGGGTACTAGAAAATTTAGTTGTTTCAGCAGCAGGTCACTTAGGCGGGGATCTCGATGAAGAACAGATCGAACTTTATGATCTGGCATTGAGTCAGGCAGAAATTTCGGGAGCGCGAAGCTTGCTGGGGCGCTGTATAAACGAAAGTGCGTCTGAAACTTCGGTTTTGGCTCAAGCGGCCTGCTATTTTGCCGCCGAAACCTTCGCCAATACCCTACACAGATTGCAATTACGCACGGCGAGTTTCGGAATCAACTCAGCTGATCTTCCGACTGCTGAGATTGCTGCGGAATATTTGGCGCCTAAGAGTATTGCGGCGCTCGGACGAAGTCTGCTCGAAGAGGGCTTGCCCTTAGATCAGATTAGTCAGGAGCAAGCGATGATTCGAGATACGTTCCATGAATTTAGCAATGAAGTGGTGCGGCCGCTGGCGGAAGAAATTCATCGCAAGGATCTGATAATTCCCGAAACGATTCTACAACCGCTTAAGGAAATGGGCTGTTTTGGCTTGTCAGTTCCGCAGCGATTTGGTGGCCTAAAACCCGATGATCATGAAGACAGTCTCGGCATGGTGATTGTCACTGAGGAGTTGTCGAGGGGATCCCTGGGCGCTGCGGGAAGTCTGATTACCAGACCCGAAATTATGGCGCGGGCAATTCTAGAAGGGGGCACTGAGGGCCAAAAAGCTCGTTGGTTACCTGGAATTGCCGCAGGCGAGCCGTTGTGTGCCATTTCAGTTACCGAACCCAACACGGGTTCTGATGTCGCCAGTGTGCGACTGCGCGCCACCCCCACCGAAGGTGGATGGTTGTTAAACGGTGGTAAAACCTGGTGCACGTTCGCAGGTAAAGCAGAGTTGATATTGGTGCTGGCACGAACCGATCCAGACCTTACTAAGGCGCACCGCGGTTTGTCCCTATTTGTTGTCAACAAGCCCAGTACTGACGGTCATGAATTCGAGCATATACAGCCAGCGGGCGGCAAAATATCTGGCCGTTCCATTCCAACGCTTGGCTATCGTGGTATGCATTCTTTTGAAATGTTCTACGACGACTACTTTGTCGCAGACGAAGATCTAATTGGCGAGTCAGCCGGTGTCGGCAAGGGCTTTTACTTCACAATGCGCGGCTTCATGGGAGGACGGCTGCAAACCGCAGCTCGTGCTGCTGGATTAATGCGCGCAGCATTCGAATCTGCCTCCCGGTATGCGCAAGACAGACAGGTCTTTGGCCGGTCGATCGCATCCTACCCACTGAGTTTGTCAAAAATCGCGCGTATGGGTAGTCACATCCTGGCGGCCAAAGCGTTCACAGCAGATGTTGCTCGTTTGATGGATGCAGGATCGGGTGCACTTGAGGCAAGCTTAGTGAAACTCCTAGCCTGCAGAAGTGCCGAATGGGTCACTCGCGAGGCCGTGCAACTGTATGGCGGTATGGGTTATGCAGAAGAAACCGACGTCAGCCGCTACTTTGCGGATGCTCGGGTGCTTTCAATTTTCGAAGGTGCTGAAGAAACACTTGCGATACGTGTTGTGGGCAAAGCGCTGATTGAACAAACCCGCAATCAGCCCTCTCTTAGTCAGACATGAAATGGATTTTCGATACACCCGCAGTAGCGGAATTCCAGAATAGCAGCATAGATGTCGATGATTGTGTCGCTGTTATGTGTGAAATAGGGGAGTATCGAAGTAGTTTGGTCGGTAACGAACAAGATCTGTTTGACAACATGTCAGCCGTTCGGAGGCAGCGAACATTCTCAAGCGGTAGACACTGCGTGCGTTTGGCGCAGCGTTTCTTGGGACTAGGAGAACATGCGATTTTGGCCGAGAATCGTGCCCCGGTTTGGCCAGATGGAGTCGGTAGTATTTCTCATACGGATGAATATGCCATTGCGACTTTGGGACGTGGAAGTACAAGTGTAGGTGTCGATATTGAAGAAGAAGGGCGTGTGCACGAAGACATGTGGAGAGTCGTCTTCACTGAAGCCGAGCGAAGTACTCTAGATCCAGAACTTGCCGCCGTTGCATTCTCGGCCAAAGAAGCGGGTTATAAGGCGATATATCCAATAGGCCGTAAATTCATTGGTTTTCATGAGGCCGAAATCAATATAAACAAGGATACACAAACATTTACAATCCGATACTTGGGTGATCATGAGCCGAATCAGGCGTTGGGCCGTGGTCGAGGTTGGTTCAGTGCAGCTAGCGGTCACGTACTCACTTACTTCAGCATTGACCTATGCAAGCCTTAGTCGGATTGGTAGTGTTTCTCGGTATGGCGTGGGCTGTAAGCGAGGGTCGCCGAAATGTCGTCTTAAAGCCTGTGTTAACAGGGTTGTTTTTACAATTCCTTTTGGCTTTGCTGCTTTTTAAAATTGACTGGATAGCAAAGGCGCTTGGCTCGTTGAACTCGATTGTTGCCGCCCTCGAAGCCGCCACAGTGCAAGGCAGTAGTTTTCTTTTCGGATACCTTGGAGGAGGGCAGGCACCTTTTGAGGTGACTCAGGCCAGTGCCACTTACCTGTTCGCCTTTCGAGTGTTACCTCAGGTCATCGTTTTCAGCGTCGTTATTGCGATTCTATGGTACTGGCGTGTGCTTCCGCTGTTTGTGCGGGGATTCGGCTGGCTGTTAAAGCGATCACTCGGTATATCCGGTGCGCTAGGTACCGCAGGTGCGTCCACTTTATTTCTCGGCATGGTAGAAACACCACTTGTCATACGTGCCTATCTCAAATCGTTGACGCGGTCTGAATATTTCACAGTGATGACTTTCGGAATGTCGACTGTCGCTGGCTCAGTCATGGTGCTTTACGCGAGCGTCTTAGTCGGAGTAATAGAGGGTATTGTTGGCCACATTATTGCTGCCTCCGTTCTCAACATTGTCGGAGCAATATATGTTGCACGGATAATGGTGCCGGAAACCGACGACCAGTCTGACTTGGTCGAAAAGGACCCGCAGCGGGAAACCTCTTTAAGGTACCAATCTTTTATGGACGCCGTTTCTACAGGCACAGGTGACGGGTTGAACTTGGCGGTTAACGTCGGTGCGTCACTGTTGGTACTGCTCAGCTTAGTGGCGCTCGTTAATGGCGTGCTTGGATTCGTTTACGCTGACCTTTCTCTGCAGCAGATCTTTGGTTGGTTATTTGCACCCGTGGCGTGGTTGGTCGGCATACCATGGCAAGAAGCAGTTTCTGCAGGTTCACTGTTAGGTACCAAACTAGTACTAAATGAACTGGTAGCCTATCTGCAGTTGGCAGAACTCCATACCCAGTTTACAGATCAAACTCGGCTCATAATGATCTACGCGCTCTGCGGATTTGCGAATTTCGGTAGCCTGGGAATATTGTTAGGCGGGCTCTCTACACTCGTTCCAGAGCGTAGAAAAGAGACTCTAGAAATAGCGCCTAAATCATTGATTAGTGGAACTATTGTTAGCTTGATCACTGCTTCAATGGTTGCGTTGGTTTCACAGATATAGTTGAGAGGCTTGACGAAAAAAGCGGTCGGTTTTGCGA
>JBNMMV010000177.1:0-8616 GCA_051270205.1 Limisphaerales bacterium | reverse complement strand
AGATTGGTGACAGAGTTCGAATTCTTGGCCGGTGAAGGTGTTACCGAGTTCATTCTCGACCTGCGCTACAACGGCGGTGGCTTCTTAGACATCGCTAACGAACTCTCTTTTATGATCGCAGGACCTTCTGCCGCGTCAGGACAAATCTTTGACGAGACTCAGTTCAATGACAAACACCCCAACACTAACCCTGTAACCGGTTCAGCCCTGACACCAGATACGTTTCACACAACTACTCAAGGCTTCTCAGTCGCGGCTGGCAGCCCTTTGCCCAGCCTGAATTTGTCCCGAGTATTCGTCCTAACCGGAACCCGCACCGCTTCAGCAAGCGAGTCTGTTATCAACGGTCTACGTGGCATTAACTTCGAAGTCATTCTCATCGGCGATACCACCACCGGCAAGCCCTATGGCTTCTACGCCACTGACAATTGTGGCACCACTTACTTCTCCACTCAGTTTCGTGGTGTCAACGCCCAAGGCTTTGGTGATTTCGCTGACGGCTTCGTACCCACAGAAACACCCATAGAGGAGTATGAGGTTCAAGGCTGTGCTGTTTCAGACGATTACAGCAGAGTCTTAGGCGACATAGATGAACACCGCCTAGCGACAGCGCTTGGATACATCGCCACCTCTGATTGCAGCGCAGCACCCATTCTCTATAACCCCGCGCCTCGTCAAGCGTTAGTCTTGGGACAACAACCCGGTGTGCTACAGCGACGCGTGCAAATGCCGGGTACGGTAAGGCTAAAATGATTGAGTATATTCAGCGCTCTCGTGACTATTACGCAGCTCAAGGCTACGCGCCTTATCACTGGGCGCAGTTTGACGATGTACCGTTTACAAAGCCGACAAAACCCTTAGCAGAATCGAAGCTGGTGCTGTTGACTACAGCCGCGCCTGTAAAAGCTGAAGTAGGCGATCAGGGCCCTGGTGCTAAATATAACGCTGAGGCTAAGTTCTACGACGTCTTCAGTGCACCTATTGAGCCTGCACCCGACCTGCGCATTTCGCATATCGGCTACGACCGAGTGCACTGTCGGGCGGAAGATCCGCGCACTTGGCTGCCCATCGAGGCCTTAGTTGCTGCACAGAAAAGTGGCAAAATTGGTGAACTGAGCGATGAACTCATCGGTATACCCACTAACCGATCACAACGTGCCACCCTGGAAACTGATGCCATTGCCGCCTTAGAGCACGTCATTCGGGTCGGCGCGGACGTCGCGCTGCTCGTCCCTACCTGACCGGTGTGTCACCAGTCGGTCAGTTTGACCGCCCGCATCCTCGAAGAACATGGCATACCTACTGTAGTTATGGGCGCCGCACGCGACATTGTTGAAAACGTCGGTGTGAGCAGGTTTTGGTTTAGTGATTTCCCTCTCGGGCACTCAGCAGGCAAACCATTTGATGCGCTCTCTCAGGCTCAAACGTTAGACGGCGCCCTATCCCTCTTTGATACAGCGAACGTAGCAGGCACCACGGCTGTTTCACCTCAGGTTTGGGCTAATGACGATGCTTGGAAGACTGACTTTATGGACACTTCCAAGCTCGATTTGAAGCAAATTGAAAAGCTCAAAGCGGAACATGAGAAAGTTCGGGCATTAAAGGCGGCAGAGTAGGATTCCGAAAACGATAGATTTTGGGTTTTTGGGATTCGAATCGGCATCTGGCCAGAACTACAACACTGCGCCAACTCGGCGCCGCTCCGCGGTACCCTCTCTACGAAAACAAGCCCCGGCCAAGGCGCCTGGTCTTTTTTCTAGTTCGGCTCGAGTTCAGTACGCAGTGTTTTAGTTCTGACCAGCTGCCAGGGCGATACCACGACCCAAAATCGCGCGTTCAGGATTTTTGCCAGATTGGACGATCTAGATCGACTGGCCAACTGGTTTGTGCCCCTTCAGTACCGAGTCGTGAGTCACGCCCCTCCACCAATACACCTGTTCGCGATCCTACGCGATGATAGATTAGTCCACCTAAGGCTTAGCTGGTAGCCACGCCGAAAGGCCAGACTTAGATCGAAGGATCAACGTAGGTATCTGGCCTGGGGTCAAACATTGCGCCTCTGACCCGAGCCGCACGCAGAAAAAAGACCAGGCGCCTTGGCCGGGGCTTGTTTTCATAGAGAGGGTACCGCGGAGCGGCGTAGGGTGGGCGCAGTGTTTGACCCCAGGCCAGATGCCGATTGAATGAGCCAACAATCCTAAACCCAGCCAATTCGAGGCAAACGAAACCGGAAATCCTTAAATAGACAGGTCTTTCAAATTGTAGCCCCTGATCACCGCATCTCGCGTCGTCGGGTTCCAGCGGAATTGTTCTTCTCGCCCAGTAAACGCCTGGTAGGTATAGGGTTTTTCTTCAGGAAAAGCCTGTTGGCGTGCATCAATCGCCACTTGCAACACGGCTGATCGATCGTCAATGCGTTGCTCATCGTAGACTTCATCTGCGGTTTGGCTGAGCGCACCCCGCGCGCCTAATACCGAGGCGTAACGATGAAACCCAAAAGTAATGGAGATTCGTTGATGCTCAGAGGTGTTCGCAAAAGAACCGTGCAGCACCTGGCGATTGGCGATGGTGACATCCCCTGGCTGACAAAGTAACGGAACGGCATCTGACAGATACTCTGATCCACCATTGGCGGCAACTCGCGCCTTGATGTCGATGCGCCCTTCTTTGTGCGTACCGGGCACTACCCACAAACAGTTCGCTGAAGTGCACTGATACAACTGCACCTGAAAGTTAAAGCCGTGAATGCCTTCATCCCAATCATCCGCTTGCCAGTGAGTGACGCCATCTTGGTGCCAACTTACTGAACCACCCAAGCCCGACGGCTTAACAAAGGTCGCATCGTTGTATGGCACAAAATCGTCGCCGTTAATACCAGCTGCGATGGTGAGCAGTTCGGGATGCCCATAGAGTCGCAACGCAGCTTCACTGAGCTGGCACATGCCAGAGATGATGAACACGACCTTGGCAGGGGCGTCAGCTTCAGGTTCTGGCTGGGTCATCTGTATGGCGTGGCGACCACCTAACAATTCTGTTCCACCCCAAGGATCAGATAGCGGGCGGACCATGATAAACGGCGATCTCGCAAACTCACTACCTATGGCAGGCTGACCTTGCGCATCTAACACCTCGCCGCTATCCGTTGGTGCACCGGCTATCAATCGCGCAAATTCAATCCGTAGTTCGGCTATTTCGTTTGTATCCACCACGCCTTCAAAGACATAGAAACCATGACGCCAGTAGGCATCAAGAATATCTTCTGCCAGCCGACCATTGGCATCACGACGCATGGGGCCGCGGTTATCCAAGCCGCGCGCCCGCGCCTCACCTGCCTGACAGTATTCTCGCAGGCCTTCAGCATGATCTCTTGCGGCAAGTTCAGACATCTTGCAAGTACCAACGCACACCGCAAATGTCGACTTGATCGTCACTCACATAACAACCTCGCTCCTTCGCCGCGGCTATTATCTTTGATCGGTCAGCGACTGCGAGATCAACACCGCTTAAGCCCGGCCCACGACCATCCTGCGCTTCAATAAACCGTACCTGGGCATTGTTTAGTTGCATGACAAGCTCACTGCCGTTGCGTTCAACCGGCAACCCAGCAACGCGACCCCACAATTCAGCCAAACTCACTGGATCGGGACCTTGTAGTTCAACACCAACAAAATCTACGGTGACATCTTGTTTAACCTGCGCCTCCCAGCCTAATCCACCTACCGGATGCCAGAAGCCGTTAAAGTCGTTTTCTGCATCTGATTCTATTTCAAAGAAAGAGGCCTTTAGATCACCTGGGTGTAATTGGCACAAATGCCAGTCACCTCGATCGGCTTCGTGAGCTACACGCACACCATTGTCCAGGGCGTTTTGGCGAACTTGTAGTTGTGATTCGCGACTATCGGCTTGGGTGATGACCATGTACCCGCCATCGCCTTGGCGGCGATCTAAGTAGCGACCACCAGCGGTGTTTTCTTCTACAGGAGCAACCACTTCCAAAAAATTGCGGCCTATTGGCATCAGCGTATTCTCTAGACCAAAGACGCCAACACCGGGATCTATGTAACAACGGTTAATACCAAGGATTTCGGTGAGGTCCACCAGCACGGGCTCGAGTTCCCGGGCTACCAACGCAATCTGTCTCAGTTGAATGGTCATCATCTCTTCTCCCAAATGACGTGACTTCAAAAACTATCACGAAAACGCTAAATAGGGACAGTTACTTCTCTCAGCACGCGACCGTAACCTTCGGTTACTGGCGCGCTGTCGAAATAGCCTTGCGCAGTTAACAGCTGATGCAGATGCTTTAGTTTGTAGATGGGAACAGACGCCAACAGATGATGTTCAACATGATAGTTCACCCCGTGAGGACACAGCACTAACCGCATCCAGAAAGAAGAAAGGGTTGTACGAGTGTTGAAACGAACATCAGCGCTTTGAAGATCTACAACAGCAGCATGCTCGGCAATTTGTCTTAGACGAATGATGGCCGGATAGGCAAAAATTTGTGCGCCGAGCCACAGTAATATTAGCCAAGGCGCACCAATCGCCGTGAACACAGTCAACATGACGGCATGCCACGCCACCCCACGCAACAGCGCCTGGCGATCTTCACCATTTAAGCTAGAGAGCGCTCCCAACTGCACCAACTTAGCACTTAAGTTGCGCCATCCGGTTTGACCTGTCAGGTCTCGTGTGAGCTTTCTGCGTAACCGACTGCGCTCTATTGGGTATTCAACGTAGTTAGCCAAATCTGGATCGGCTTCACCACCCATGGCACGGTGATGAATAAGGTGCTCACGCATGTAAGCTTGGCCGTTACTGAAATCCATGGGAGAGGTTAACCAAGTAGATACCCACCGATTCAAAGTCGGGGACTTAAACAATGTTCGGTGGCCGGCTTCATGGGTAATGATAAAGAAGCCAAGTTGGCGACCGCCAAGTAGAACGATGCCAGCAACGATGGTGGCGGGGTTTGGCCAAATCGCCACGACGGCAAATATCCCCAGCAGCAGACTCCATTGGCAAAGCAGCACCCATAGGCCGCGCAGATCACTTTTGGCGGTGACCTGGCGAAGCTCGACTTCCGTCAGCGGGTGTTTCGTGCCTGCCGGTTCTGATTCCATGAGCTTATTTTAGCTTCCCAAGACTGATTGGATCAATTGTTCAATCAGCAAGCTCGTCAATCAGACGTTCCACATCTGACAAGTAGGTGCGTGAATCACCGCTTAGGAGCACTAGTCGTCAGCGACTAGGACCAGTGTTCCAGTTGTCGACAGACTGCCACCGGTTCCGTTTACCACGCAAGTCCGCGCAGATGACTGCTTTCCGGGGTCACCATTGATGCCGTCCTCTGCCGTTCCCGACAGCTGTCGATACGCTTCGATGAGCAAGGGCATGCCATACATACCACTGTGATTAAACGACAATCCGCCGCCATTGGTGTTGATCGGAAAATCACCCCCTGGCGCTGCACGGCCACTTTTCCACAAGGTGTGCCCTTCGCCTGCCGGGGCAAGCCCAAGCATTTCTGCAGTCATTGCGGCAGTAATAGTGAAAGAGTCGTAAATCTGCGCCATTTCCATATCATCAGGTCCGAGCCCCGCCATGCTGTAAGCCGTTTCCGCAGAATGGGCCGCTGAGGTTCGAGTGAAGTCTTCCATTTCAAGCATGTTGCCGTGGCTCATACTTTCACCGGCACCCGCAATCCACACGGGCTTGGTATTGAGGCCAGCGGCCACTTTCGGGCTGCAAACAAACACCGCACCACCGTGGTCGGCGACCATACAGCAATGCAAAATGGTCAACGGCCAAGTGATAATGCGCGACTCCTCTACCTGCTCAACGGTAATCGGACCACCGAAGGGGTGCTTTTCTTTCGAATACATCGCGGCACGAGGATTCAGCGTCGCCCAATCTCGAGTGACTTTAGCAACATGCGCATAATCTTCGCTCGTGGTGCCGTAACGATGCATATGACGCACCATGGCATGCGCGTAATTTGAAGGCGCACTACCCAGCCCGTAGGCCATAGACATTTCGTGACTTGGTGAGGCATTGCCAGCGCCGCGGCCATAATTGCCACCCGCTTGGCCGAGTTTCCTCGCTGAATGACCATTTTCGCCGTGGCTGACCAAGGCAATGTCTATAATTCCGGCGTGAATTGCGGCCATTGCATGGTGGACGTGCATCTCAAACGAACAACCGCCAACCGCCGTGGTATCAATGTATTTCGGGGTAATACCCAGGTGCTCACAAAGCTCAGTCGACCATCCGGTTGAGAATACCCCTTCAATTTTTTTGATAGGGATGCCGGTTTGATCACTCAGGTTCTTGATGGCTTCAATATGAAGTTGTAACGCTGTAATGGGCGTCTCGGAAAAACCAATTTCGTTGGCTTCGGCTGCGCCCACGATGGCTGCTGCTCTCGATAATTTATGCGCCACGATTAAGCCTCCACCACACGCCAATAGGGAACAAAAGTGTCATCGTTCGCCTGTTCAAATTCCACGGTAACTTGCGCCCCGACCTTAATCTCATCCGGTTGGTTTGGATCAACGCCCCGCAATACAGTCAACATACGGTCACCTTCTTCCAAATCAATATAAGCGGTCACGAAGGGGGTCTTTTCAGCCCAAGGACCAAAGGTCATATGCTGTACAGCATAGGTATAAACCGTACCTTTGCCGCTGCCCTCAATCCAGTCGAGGTTCATAGAATGACAATGCGGACAAATGTGGCGTGGATACCAATGTATGCGATCACAGTCCTTGCAATGAGGCAGCATCAGCTTGCCCTCTTTGGTGCCTTGCCAGAATGGCTTGGTATGTGTGCCTTGCCGTGGAATCGGCGTGTCGTAACTCATGGTGTCCCTACTCCCCCAATCTTATGGAAAAAAACTAAGACCAACAGTTTACCTGATTGGTCCGCGGATGACTTCGTCCTGGTCCTTAGGTACATAAAAATAGGAACCTGGACGAAAGTCGTAGCCCAAATCACCCAGTAATCGTCGCTGTCTGGGCGTACAGCGTTGCGCCAAATCCGGCGTCACTTCGTGGTCGTAGCTGCGTACCCATAGCTGACAGTAGTTGTACAACAGAATCTTGCGGGTGCGATGGCTCAAATTTTGGGCCGGGCCATGCCACAGCGCGTGGGAAAACAAAATTACATCCCCAGCGTCGCCCATTAGTTGGGTCGCCCCAGGTGAGTATGGGGTCATGACGCGGTGCTCTGTCGGAATTTGGCGGCGATGACTGCCCGGGAACACTGTTAAATTGCCTTGATCTGGTTCTTTATCGTCGGTGAGCAAAAATAACGCCTTCATAGCGATGGGCGGGCTTGATTCGGCGACCCGTGTCTGGCGCAACGATTCACCGCCATCGGTATGGGTGTAACCGGGAAACTTGGTCGTCACCGGCCGAGCAATGGCTTGGGTCATGGACAACAGAATGTTCACACCCATGATATCAACCACGTATTCGAATACCGGAGACGCATCAATAAGATCAACGAATGCTGGGTGAAAAGGCAGCAGATCACGGCGATCCATAAAACCGTTTGGATCTAAATCTTTGGCGTGGTCTAGCCAAGCATAATGGCCGATCGGCAATTCGGGATTGTTATCGGGCTCGAACCCTGGCAAACCGCGCATGCGATCCATCTCATTGGTTAGGACGCTGATCTGGTTTGCATCCAAAACATTCTTCAAATGAAGATAACCTTCAATTTCCCAGTGTTCGCGCTCCTCGCTCGTCAACTGATACATATTTCCTCCTCAATTACTCTTCCCCTAGAGAAAGTAGCTTCGATCCCAGTATTATAGGCACATGATAAACGCAGATAACCACCCTATTTCAAGGCCACCTCAAGTAGTTGAACTCAGCGGCAACGTCGCCGCTGCCTACTGTACAAAGCTGATCGCAGACACTGGCGCCACGGTTTTTAAAATCGAACTACCCGGCGGTGATCCTTTACGCACCAGTGATGCCAATGAGACGAGCTACTTCGGCGCCCTAAATCTCAATAAGGACAGCGTGGTCTTAGACTACCAGGCCAACCCTGACCTTCTTGATGCCTGGTTAGATTGGGCTGACATCGTCATCCACGACCTGGCACCTCGCGACGCAAAAAAGTTCAAGTTGGACGCAGAGCGAATTCGCAAGGACTATCCAGCGCTGGTCTGCACGGCGATCACGCCATTTGGTCATTTCGGTCCTCATGCAGATTATGAAGCCGTGGAACTTAACCTTGCGCACGGCGGCGGTTGGGCCAACCTTTGTCCCGCGACCCACGAAAACCCGGATCTCGCCCCACTGAAGGTGGCTGGTGATCACTGCCAGATGATGTCCGCCGTATCAGCGGCTGCAACCACACTTGCTTGTTACCGAGACGCGCGGACCTCCGGAGCCGGCGAATTTATCGACTTTTCGATTCAGGCTTATGTCGCCTCTGTGCTTGAGGCAGCGATCCCAGCCTACGGGTACAAGGAGGAAGTAATCAGTCGCGTACACCCTCGCTCACTCATTCCTTGGCGCATTTTTCACGCCCAAGATGCGCCCGTTTTTGTTGTTTGTATCGAGCAAGACCAATGGCTGCGGCTGGTTAAATTCATGGGAGATC
>JBNMMV010000176.1:0-8752 GCA_051270205.1 Limisphaerales bacterium | reverse complement strand
GAGGCATAAATCAAGGTGAATGGGTCGATGGACTCTACCGGCACATCCGTTCCATTGTTTACCATGGCGCCACTGTCGAGTAGATCACGCCAGCGATAGGAGGTTTGCTCGGTTCGTTCTTCACCCAACCGACTCGCGATCCAGGGTCCATCTGAGGTGGCATGCACACCTTGTATGGAGGCAATGACGCCAAGTTGTGCAAACCGAGGAATGTCGTCCGCATGAATATGCTGGGCATGCTCAATGCGCCATCGAAGCGCTTGCCCGGCAACCTCACTGGAACTCCAAACGCGCTCATACAGATCTAGCACTTCACGATTGGCACGCGTACCAATGGCATGCGTGTTTACTTGATAGCCTGCAGCTATTGCAAGCCGAGCAGTTTCCTCAATCTCGGCAATGGTTTCTAAGACGAGGCCGCTGGTGCCGGTTAAATCCTCGTAGGGTTCCAACAGCCATGCACCATGAGAACCTAAGGCACCATCAATTTGGCGTTTAATGGAACGTACCGTTAAAAATTCGTTGTCGACAAGCGGTCGGTAGTGATCGTCAAGATGGGCTGCCAGATTAGTGTTGCTGTCCCGGGCCATCACATAAAGGCGAACGGGCAAGCCCTTATTGGCGGCAACTTCACCAAAAAAATCCAAAGTATCGAAATCTGCACCTGCATCCTGGAAAGAAGTAACGCCATACCGCAAGGCAGCCTCGCCTGCCAACTGGACTCGCGCCAGTAGTTGCGCGCGTCGAGCTTCGGGCGATAACTTGTTTTCCTCATTCGCTATCACTTGCTCAACTAGTCGTTGCGCGGTCTCACGAAGCAAGCCCGATAGCTCGCCACTAGCATGGCCCAGCAACACAGGATTGTTCGGAGAAATTTTACTCAGCGAATGATGAGTCGGGACACCTTCCACACTGGGCATGGGGTGATCTTGCCACTTGTCCTGATGCCAGCCACGGCCAAAGATCCACTCGCCAGGCTGTGCTGCGTCTACCGCTGCACCGACGCGATCGAGAATTTCTTAATAGCTCCTAACCGTCGACAAATCGAGGATTTGCAACGCCCGTCCAAAACCAAGAAAGTGACCATGACCTTCGATCAGACCGGGTATCACTGTGCGGCCATCCAAATTAATTACCCTGGTCGAATCCCCAACCAGGCGGTTTACTTCCTCAGTGGACCCCACTGCGAGAATCTTATGCCCCTGCAACGCTACAGCTTATAGCTGACCCAAGTTCTGATTTAGGTTCCTATCCATGGTGATGACATTGCCATCTAGCAATACTATGTCTGCGACCACTTGAACTGGATCGGTCTTGTTACAAGCCGCCAGGAACAAACTCAGCAAGCTAGATAAAACAACTAAAAGAATGCGCCGCATTCGAAATTCTAGAAACTAGGTTTGGTTGGATAAGGCGTTAGTTGTAGCTCGTGTGTCCAGCATGACTTGTCCTGTCCATGCAGGTAGTAGAACGCATCGGCAATGCTTGCCGGATTCATCACAATGTCTGGGCGTTTTTTGACCATGCCAAGCGCACGCGTACCCGGTGAATCAATAAGTCCGTCGACTACAACATTGGCAACATGCACACCATGTTCTGAGTATTCCTCGGTTAAGACCTGGGCCAACGTTCGCATCATCACACGCGGATAGTATAGCGATTGACCGGTGTAACGTTTACGACCGCGTAACGAGGCGGCGTTATTAGTAATTAGGAAAGAACCACTACCGCGTATGCGCATAGCGGGCAAAATTTCCTTAGCCACTAAGAAAGGACCACGACTGGCAACATCTTGGGCCGTATCAAACATCTCAACCGGAATGTGTTCCAAAAGTTCTTGTTCTGCTGGTAGATCCCGCCCTTCCAGATATCCGGCATTCAGCACCACCACCTCAGGGTCGCCTGCTTCATCTCGGACCCGAGCAAATGCGGCCTTAATGGACTTTTCTGATCCAAGATCCAGTTCTACTGTCATGCACGCATGACCTTCGCTCTGAATTGCGGCCTCCAACCCTGCTGCATTGGCTGACTGACGAGTGGTGAGCACAACGAAGAAACCTTGAGCTGCGAACTTCTGTGCGATGGCACCACCGACACCCCACCGAACACTTAGAGGTAGCTGCGAATCATCCACTTCTTGTCCATGGGCCAGACGCGTGTTGCGACCATCGGCCTGCCATTTAGAAGTTGCGCCAATGACCACAGCAACTGGTAGGTGGCCGTTGTTAGTTCGACTCATACGTTATCCCCTTCACCGCCTAGCGGCGAAAAATAATTCAGTGATTCCAAGCGTTCCAAAATAGCAAACTCCAGCGGTAATGGCCCGTCGATATGGCGAATCGCAAAATACTCCAAGCTCACGGTAGACAAGTGTCGACCACGCCACTGGATAGCTGAGTACGACCGGTTCAGACAGTCATATAACATCCGCGCGCACGGAAGTATTGTCACTAACGAACAGTAGCGAACCGGCGAAAATGGATTTCATAGGTCTGCTACATTGCGAGGTGACGTAAACATGTTAATGCGTCACACTAGGTTTTGGAACGGGAATTGGGGAAGACTTATGAAAATCTTTTTTGTCATCGTACTGGTACTCAACCTACTGCTCGAAGGAATGGCCGGTTTTGGGTTACTTCTAGGACCAGATGGCATCAACGCCACCGCTATGCCAGCCACCGGAATGTGGGCAATGAACTATGGTTTTGCAGCCTTGGCAATCGCCTCAGCGATCATATGGCTCTGGCCCAACCGCACCAACAGCCAGGCGGTGGGCTCAGTAATGGGCATGTTGTCGACCTTTCACGTACTGCTGGCAATCTCAATGGCCATCCCTGGCAACCAAATGGGCCCAATGATCGCTCACTCTGTTATGGCCGTGTTATGCGTTGTCGCCCTAACTCAACGAAACAAGTGGTGCGACGGCTAAACTTCAAAAGCAAACTCGTCGCAGCGCGCATCTTAGGATCCCTATGCTCAACAAATTAGACGACTATCCAGTACACCAAACCCCAGAACCGCTGGCGCAAGCAGCGACCAGTGATCGTAATGTTTACGACCGGACATGGTTCAACGGTTACGCCAAAGACAGTTCCTATTACTTCGGCTTAGGCATGGCTATTTATCCTCACCGTGACGTTCTGGACGCGGCGTTTAGCATGGTCAGACCTGGCGGCCTACAACATTGTTTTTATGGCTCTCGACGCGCGCCAAGCGAGCGCACCGATATGAGTGTCGGTCCAATGCGCATCGAAGTGGTTGAACCCATGCTGACCTCACGAGTGATTCTTGAAGAGAACGACAGCGGGCTCGCTTGCGATTTAACCTTTACTGGTCGCTCTGCCTGCATTCAGGAACAACGACAAACGTTGTGGAGCGACGCACAACGAATAATGGACGCCACGCGTTTCGATCAATTCGGTCGCTGGGAAGGTGTACTACACACACCTGAAGGTGACATTTTGGTAGACCCCGAAGTTTGCCACGCCACCAAGGACCGCTCATGGGGTGTGCGAGGGGTCGGAGAACCCGTAACTGACGGAGCACCGAAACCCCACGGTAGTTTCTTTTTTCTTTGGGCGCCACTCTTTTGGGACGACCACATCACCCACGCAATTTTCTTCGATGACAAAACAGGTCACCCGCTGATCCGCGAAGGTCTGACCGCACCACTGTACCCTACTAGTTCGGCAGTTCCTGGAGTTGAAGATGGTCTCGTACAGCGAATGGCGACGGCCGCTCATCGCGTTGAATATCACAGTGGAACACGTTTGGCGAAATACGCCGAAATAGATCTGATTGATACAAGAGGTAAAACTCGAACCATCACCTTAGAACCGACACTGCGTTTTCAGTTCAAAGGCCTGGGTTATGGACACCCAAAGTGGCGCCAAGGCGCCTGGCATGGCGAACTCGAAACAGGCTTCGAGTCCTTTGACCCCAATGAACTTGACCTGCTTCGACCCGAAAACGTCCATGTCCAACAAATCGTCAAAGCCACAGACGGCAAACGAGAAGGTCTAGGCGTGCTAGAACAAATAGTTGTTGGTCCTTATGAACCAGCAGGGTTCACAAGCTGGACCGATGGCGCGACTTAAGCGACCGTTAGGCTGCCTTCTCCTTTAATGCATTATCGTCTTAATCTTCCAGCTTATCTTCAAGACCCTAGCCTTTGACATGTTTCGGCAACCCGCTTACCGAGATGACGGGCTGTCGTCTGATCTTCTTCGGTTATGTTGTCCGGGGAAAACGAAGTCGCACCAAGCCCCAGGTAAAATCCGTTTTGAGAAAACTGAGCATCCATACCGACGCCAGTACCGACCCAGATCATGCCCATTTGCATTGCGAACGTGGAAATATCTTGTAGGCAGTTGAGTTTATCGCCCGACGGTTTAGCGGAAACCGTGAACGCTGCACCCAATTTACCATTCCACGCTTGTGCATACCAACGCGGTACAGTGGCGTCGAAGAATGCTTTTAGTTGAGCAGAGACGCAGCCCATGTAGGTTGGTGAACCGAATATTATGGCTTCGCACTGGTCCAAAGATTCCAACGCTGCGTCATTAGACCACCGTCCTTCGACAATCTCCTCGCCTTGAATCTCGACAACCAAAACCTCGGCGCCGCCACTCGCTACTCCTTCGCCAACTAACTCGGCAACCGCTCGGGTGGTACCCGAACCACTAAAAAACACAATTCCAATCGTGATGACCTTCCCCTCTTATCTCAGCAATTTCGAATATACTGCCATCATCCCTCACCGCAAGCCGGCCTAAATTCTAAGGGAGGGTCAGACCCTAGGGTCTGACCCTCCCTTTCTCCTACTTCTGTAGAGTAACCATAAGAAAGCCTGTGAGGGCAGCGTTGTTAGGTGCCAACGATGGATCCACTTTGGTTTTGATGCTGTTAATGATGTCGCGATACTGCTCATAGAAAACCCAGGAGGGTCGAGGCTTGTATTCAAGATCTAATTCCAGGAACGAAATAATATTCTTCGTGGTGGTTGGTTTAACGAATACTTCCGAATTCGGTCGCATGTACATCAGACAACAAGTCATCAAGCTCCATCGGGCTAACTTACCTTCGCTCAAGACATCGAGCACTTTGTTGAAACCCTTTTCTTGGTTCTTAAAGTGCAACAGTTCTTTAAAGCCCGCAGCGAAAAAAGCCCGGTCATCGCGACTCAAACCATTCACATAGTCGCGGAACTTCGGTTTTTCGAACATCGATACCATGGATGATCGCGAAATCACTTTGATAATGTCATCCATCACTTGGCCTTGTTGACGAAATTTGTCTTTCGCTAACAACACTTGCGCTTGTTCCGCCAGTTGGTCGACGCGGTGCTTTTTGCCAATTGCGACCATCTCTTCGTTGCCAAAACCACCAGGGTAACGTTGAAGAAATTCCATCTCCGCAGTCCGCAGTCGCTGTAAATTCATTTAGCTATCCTCGTAGTGTTAATATTGCACCAACCAACGGCAGGCTATCACTCATGAAATATACAATCACCACCACCGCAACTTTCATTGCACTCGTGCTTACAACATTCACGGCTCACGCGACAGACTTCAACTCAGCCAACGTCGGCAAATTCATACAAACGCTCAGCACTATGCAGACTCTCTCTGACAAATATGGAGAGCCCAGCCATATCTCTGATATGTCTATTCAAGAGCGCCTAGGGAACATCGACGCACCTTTTTCTAGTGCAGTCGAAAGCATCGAAGGCTATCAAGGTTATAACGAAATGGCAGATGTCATTCGGACACAGGGTTTTGGCGACACCACTGAATGGGCTCTTTTCGGTGATCGTGTCATGCGCGCCTTTGCCGCACTTAAAATGTCCGGTCAAGAACCACAGCTCGATGCACATATGGCTACGGCTATGAAAGAACTGGAAGGCAGCGGCATGAGTGACGCACAAAAGAAGATGATCCAAGAAATGATGCAGTCAGCAGGAAAAGTCGTAAACTCTTTTCAGAACGTGCCAGATGCCGACAAAGATGCGGTCCGCCCCCACCTTTCTGCTTTAGAAAATCTGCAATGAGCACGACTTTTTTACACGACGGCGCAATTACTTTATCCAACGGGCTAGTGGGCTCAACATGGCAAGTGACTACCGCCAATCCCACTACGTTTCATCAGGCAATATCCGAACCACAGAAAGCGCCCAGCACTGAAATCTTCGCGCAAACTTTCTTGCCTGAATCGGTGAACAAGCCACCTGTTGTCATTGTTGTTCCTGGCAGTATGGGGGTCGCCCCGTCGCATGTTAAGAAAGCTGAAATCCTCACCGACGCCGGTATCGCCTGTTGCCTCTTAGACCCATTTGGCGCCCGCGGCGTAACTACTACAGTGGCGAATCAGGCACAATTTTCATTTGCAGCCAGCGCTTGGGATGTACTCGCGACAATGGATCAACTGGCAGCTGCAGGCCAAATCGATGTCGAACGCATAGGTACACAAGGCCACAGTCGTGGTGGCGCGGCAATATTGTCAGCTTTGTGCATGGCTCGGCATACTGGTTTTACAGCAAAAATGTGCGCTGCCTACGCGGCCTATCCGTGGTCTGGCCAGCAATTTCTAAATCCACTCGTAGGCACTACCAAAGTACGCTCGGTTGTCGGCGATCAGGATGAGTGGTGCTCTGCACAACAGATCCAGGGCCACATGCAGGCCATTCGCTTAGCCGGTGGGGAAGCATCTTGCCGAATTTTCGCAGGTGCACATCACAGCTTTGATCGTGAGACCCCTGTGGAATTGGTGGCCGAAGCTTCCGTCGCCCGCGGCGCTCCGACCATTTACATTGACGACACCGGCGCGTCCATTCATCCGGTAACAGGCGTTGCAGACCCAGAAGTGAGTGAACGTGACCTTATGCTGTACGGCATAAAAGCCGGCTATGGCAAACGCGGTGCAAAGCTTGGAACTTCCGGGGATCTAGCAGCAGAATTTCATGACGACATGATGGCTTTTTGGAACCAGTGTCTGCGGGCATAGTTAAGCAAAAGAGTTAAGCAAAAGAGTTAAGCAACATAGGTGCCTGGAGCACCGGCAATGGTGGTGCGGTGAAGTTCACGAGCGTATCCATCATAACCGGCATTCGCTCGGTGCAAGACGCTGCGGTTGTCCCACATAACAAACATGTTAGGTTGCCATTTATGCGTGTACTGGAACTCCTCTCGCGTCTGCCATTGATACAGCTCTCCGAGCAACTGTTTGGCTTCGTCAGCTTCCATACCCTCAATACCAATAATATAGCCGGCGGTGCTGAAAATCGTTGCTATGCCCGACTCGGGATGATCAACGACTAAAGGGTGAGGATGTATCTCACGTGCAGACTCGTCGGTAACAATGCGCATACTGCGATCTGATTCGTCTTCGCTGTCACCATAGAAACCATCAGGTGCATAGGCACCCGCAGCACTGTGCAACGCGGTACGACCTGTTATACGGTTTCGCAAATCGTCTGGCATGTTGGCAAGCGCACGCTGCTGATTGACAAAGCCGGTATCCCCGCCCATGGGTGGAATAACAAGACTGTACAAGCAGGTACCTATGGGTGGATCTGGCTTAAAACTCCAATCACTGTGCCATACTTCTGCGAACACCGGCGCGACTTCATCTGCTTTGCGACCTACGGCAACCACATGAGGGTGACCATCGATTGGCAGAAAGTACGGATCATCACCTACAGTTCCAAAACAGCAAGTAATACGCACCAAGTCGTCGCTGGTTAGATCTTGGTCTGGAAAGGCAAGAACGTGATGTTCTAGCCAAGCTACTCTAATGTCGCTAATTAGCTGTTCGTTAAGGGGCTGCGCCAAATCAATGCCCGTTATCGTCGCACCACAGGCTTCGCCACTTGGGGTTATCTTCATCATGCAGCGGAGCCTACCGGGCTTCGCCCGCAAAGTCTTACTCATTCGTGCGACAATAGCGTACCCGATGACTGAAAATAGCGATGTCTGAAAACACAGATCAAGCCGCCATCGTGGTGAGCTGCACAAAACTCTTCGTCGACTACGCTCGGCACGTAGATTTCGGTGACTATGACAAATTCGTTGATTTGTTCGCCGAGGACGCCAGCTTGGATCTAGGGTTCAAGCTAGAAGGCAAAGACAAGATTCGACGCTCTATGTTTAAGCGATCGGACGAACTCAGAAGTCGCCATGTCTTATCCAACATTTGCATCGATGTCGAAAGCGAAACCACAGCCCAAGGCATTGCCTACCTCTCTTTATACCGTCACATCGGACCAGAGAGTCTCACTGATGCACCGGTATCACTTAAAGGCCCCGCAGCCGTCGGGCACTACAGCAGCCGCTTTAAACTCACCAACGAAGGTTGGCGCATTGCTGCCTGCAGCCTAGAATTCGCTTTCAAAGACGACGCTCAATTTCCACCGATCTAGACCTGCACCGGTCACAAAATTACCGGTTTTTTGTTTCCCACCAACGTTTGCTATCATGCGCCAAACTTTGGGGAGAGTTATCATGCAAAACCTTCTAATTCTAGCGACTATCTTAGCCACCATCAGTGTTGGCGTTCAGGCAGAAATCACGCGCACCGACTCGGGTCAACCTGACCTTTCTGGTACCTACAATGGCGCCACACTAACGCCACTGACACGGCCGCCGGAGTTCGGTAACAACCTATATTTAACCAAGGAACAAGGGGAAAAGCTCAAAGCAGACGAGGTAGCCCGCCTCGCCGAGGCTAACTCCAACAGCGATCCAGACCGCACCGC
>JBNMMV010000175.1:0-8787 GCA_051270205.1 Limisphaerales bacterium | reverse complement strand
GTCACCCACTGCGGCGCCGAACATTTCGCTGCGCAGGCTAAGACGAGAAGATCTGGACGACTTCCAGGCTTATCGTACCAATCCAGAGCTCGCTCGTTATCAGGGCTGGGAAGTGCAATCAGATACACAAGCACTGACGTTTATTGAAGCGATGCACACGCAGCCGATATGGCAGGACAAACAATGGATTCAACTGGCTATCTGCACTGGCGATACCGACAAGTTAATCGGTGATATTGGTCTGTGCCTGACCGGTGACGAACTGGAAGTCGGCTATACGCTGCACCATGATTATCACGGGGGCGGTATCGCCCGATACGCGGTTGCCGGAGCAATGAGTTTGGCCCTTGCTCAAACATCACTCAAACTGTTCCTAGCCCATACCGAAGCTGCTAATACCCGCTCTATCCGGCTGCTTGAGGCCCTGGGCTTTTTAAAGCGCGATTCGCCAAAAGGCGCTGACTCGACCGAGTGGCGCTTTGCACTAACGCGCGACCAATTCGATCCGAAGCCTTATGTGGGCGTATCCCTAAGGACATTCCAAAATGATTGAAACAAACTCATCGATATTCGGTCCGGTCTTCTTAATGCTGACGCTGACCCTGATTGTTTGGGTCTATATGTACGCAAATTTACTTTTTGTGCCTTTATCTTTTCGTTACCAATTCAGTAGACAACCTATTTCTTTATAGCGCATGGGGTTTTGTATGCCTTCGCATTTTGCATAGTCTTATGCACTGCAGCCTAAACATTGTCATCGTCCGTTTCTGGCTCTACTTTCTTTCCTGTATGTGCTTCTTCTTCATGGTGGGACGCGCGATACTTCAGTACCTTTCAACTTAAGAGGCTCATTCATGAATGCACTCAGCCTACGTAGCCAGCATGACATCGAGTTGTACGAGCAATTGCTCAAAGATCAGGATGTCATCAAGATGAACGACCTGATTGCGAAACAGGTTGAGAAAGGTAACCTGGGGGTCAGGCGACACCTACTGTCCACTTCTGTTCGCCTCGGCGAGACCATGGCCCCGGAATTGCACAAAACGGCCGCTCATTGTCGAGAAGCACTGGGACTTGATATTCCGCTTGAACTCTACGTTTTTCCAAGCCCAAGTTTTAACGCTGCTTGTGTTAAGCCAGAGGCTGGTCGCCTCTTCATTATGTTTAGCTCTGCCTTACTCGAATCTTTCGGGCCATCCGAAATCAGTTTTGTAGTGGGGCATGAACTTGGACATCACTTGTACGGCCATCACGATATTCCTATTGGTTACATCATGCGTGGCAAGAGCCGACCCAACCCACGATTGGCGCTGACGTTAACCAGTTGGTCTCGATATGCAGAAATTTCAGCGGATCGCGCGGGTGCTTATTGTGCTGACGATCTTGAGGGTGTGGCACACGCACTTTTTAAGCTGGCCAGCGGCTTAACCGGGAACTATGCCAACTTTTCTCTTGATGCATTTTTGTCACAGGTTGATGAGATGCAGTTGGAGGATGGTCAGCCAGGGCAAGGTGCACCTACCGAAGATTGGTTTCTAACTCACCCTTTCAGTCCACTACGCGTCAAAGCAATCAAACAATTTCACGACTCTGGCCTAATGAACAATCAGCCAGGCACATTGCACGAGCTAGATGTCAGCATTGAAAATCTAATGAGCCTAATGGAGCCAAGCTACCTCGAAGGCAAAACCGACACCGCCGAGTCCATGCGTCGCCTACTGTTCGCTGCGGCTATCGTAGTAGCCGACGAAAGCAATGGCATTTCAGATGAAGAACAGGCCGTATTTGAGGAATTCTTTGGTAAGCGCTCCTTCTCCGATAAATTGGATTTGGAACAAATTAAGCAGGAGTTAGAGGAGCGTATCCGCCAAGCAAAAGAACAGACATCCATACCCCAACGGATGCAGGTGATACGCGATCTGTGTTTGGTTTCAAAAGCGGATGGGCATACTACCGAAGCTGAGCGCGATGTACTTTGTCAGATCGCTCGAGCTCTAGAGATTCCGCCTATGTTTGTCACCAAAACGCTCGATGCCGACAATGAGCTCGACTAGTGAGTTTGTGCAATCTATGCCTGGCCGGACCCATGGCAAAACAGGTAGATGGTTATAAAATTGGGGTGTGCATACAGTGTTGGCAACAGGCGGAGCGCGGCTGGCCAGCGCAGTTTGAAGAATCTTTATTTCACGCGCTCAGCCGACAAAGCCTTCTAATTCCAGATCGAAACGAAGCAGGCTACCTACCTCGATCTTATGCACCACCGGCTGATTTCAATCTCTAGAACTTTGTTCGTGTACAAAATCTACCAAGAATTTTACATTGTCCACGGGCGTTTCAGGAATGATGCCGTGACCTAAGTTGAAGATATGACCTGGGCGAGTACCTACATCGTTTAGGATTCGACCGGCCTGTTCAGTTATGACCGCTTCATCGGCACACAACACAATCGGGTCCAAGTTACCCTGCACAGCAATCGCACCGGTCTCATTCCAGGTCGGAACAAGCGGCGTACGCCAGTCAAAGGCAAGCACGTCAAAACCGATCTGAGCCACTTGATCCAGCAGATGAGAATTTCCAGTACCAAAGTAAATAATGGGGACATCAAATTGCGATTTGAGTCCGCGCAGTAATTTATCGAGATGCGGTCGCACGTAGCGACTAAAATCTTCAGGCGACAACGACCCTACCCAAGTGTCAAAAATTTGTACGGCCTCGGCACCAGATGCCACCTGCAGAGCCAGATAACTAATGACTTCATCCACAAGCTTGTCACACAGAGTCGCCCATAATTCTGGCGCTTGGTACATCATTTTCTTTACGTGCACATAGTTGCGCGAGCCCTGGCCTTCTATGGCGTAGGAGGCCAGTGTGAAAGGCGCACCACTGAATCCTATGAGTGCAATATCGGAAGGAAGGTCATCGAGGATATTTTTTACGGTCTGGGCGATGTAGGGCGTTGCCTCCTGGGCATCAAGAACTCTTAATGCTTCAACGTCAGCGGCGGTACGCACAGGATTGGCAAATACTGGCCCCTTACCGACAATGTAGTCGAGCTCGAGCCCCATGGGTTCCATAATCGGCAGCAAATCTGCAAACATAATGGCAGCATCGACGCCCAAAATTCGTTGCGCATCTAGCGTCGCTTGGGCCGCTAATTCCGGGTTTTTGAAAAAATCTAGGCTCGCAGTTGTGCCTTTGACTTGATGATATTCTGGCATATACCGACCGGCTTGTCGGTTCAACCAAATAGGGGTGTGAGCTGTCTGCTCACCCCGACAGGCCTGTAAAAATACTTTGCTCATGCACGTGGTCTTGTTCAGTGGGCTCGCACATTAACAAACCCTTGCTCGGTGAGGCAACGGTGCATACACACGACGCGTACCCAACCCTTTTATTTCGAAGGAACCAGCATCATCGCAGGCATTGTTGCCGAGGAAGGCAGCTGTCGATTCATCGATGTAAACAAAGCCAGGAGGGGCGAGTTCCTGCAGCCGGCTCGCAAGGTTAACGGCGCTACCGATGACCGTGTAATCCATGCGCGCTGGTGATCCCCAATCACCCAATGTGCAATAACCACTGGCTATGCCAATCGAAATCTCAAAGTCACTGGGTAAGCCACGCTGGTGCCATGATCGATTTAGATTCTTAAGCTCCAACCGTACCGCTTCAACTCCATCCAGACAGGCGCGCGCGCAATTCGTTCTGGTTTCAACCTCGAGCGCGCGATAACCACAAAGAATGCCATCTCCGAGAAACTTGTAGACCACGCCTCCAGACGCCTTGATGGGCGCATGCAGTTTGGAGAAGAAATCATTGAGGACCAGCTGAGTATCTTCATGAGGAAGCCGCTCCACCGCCGACGTAAAGCCGCACAAATCTATAAAGGTTACGGTCATCCACACCCGATGCGAATTGTCTTCAACCCGGACTAGAAAATCATCCGGAAAGTAGCGCCTTAACCACTGATTCTGTTGAGTCATTTTATGTTCACCACGCAACACATGCTGGGTTCGTCTGTGAGCCACGTTCACAACCCAAACAACCAGAATTATAGCCACTACATAGGTGACGCTTTCAGACCACGAATTTGTTGCAGGCTGAAACAAAGCTAATACGAGAGCCAGTACAGAGACGGCGGAAGGTAAGGAGGGCGCACCCCAGAGCAGGCCATTACAAACCACTAGACTAATAGAGGCTAGGTAGAGCAGCTCTTGCGAACAGCGAAGAGAATATAGCAACGCAGGCAGCGATAAAGCTTCCAGCACATGGGCAAACCGTGCCCACGCTAGACCACCTTGCATAGCGGTATGTACCATCGCTGGCAACATCACTAAAAGGCACAGTAAAGAAGAGAGTGTTTGGTTTTGCATGGCCGCCGAAAGGACTATGGCGGAAAATAGATAGCCGTAAATAGCGTACCTAAGAGCACGCATTTGATTGAGCAGGACTGGGTTGAAGTTAGATGCTGTCACCCCCCAAAAGGTAACAGCCCGGTCAACAGTTGAACCTAGGTGATGTCAGGTTTTTGTGTCAGCTAAGCACTTTCCCCAAGGTAGGATCAACATCAGCCTCGTAGTCGACGCCTTCAAAACCAAAGCCGAAGATCTTCAGGAAGTCCTCGCGAAACCCGGTGAGGTCGCCCAACTCATCAAGGTTTTCTGTATTTACCAACGGCCAACGGCGCTGCACTTGCGCTTGTACTTCGGCAGAGAGCTCGATGTTGTCCATACGAATACGTCCATCTTCATCTAAACGAAGCGGTTCTCCAGCCTTTAGCTGGGTCGCAAACATACGATAGATATGGCCGATAATGTCTTCATGAATGCCTTGCTCCTTCATGACCTTGAATAAAAGAGCGACATAAAGCGGTACAACAGGAATGGCAGAACTGGCCTGGCTGACAATGGCTTTCAACACCGCCACGCGCGAATCGCCACCTAAGTTCGCTAATCGTTCGCGATTGGCATCGCTGGCCCTGTCCAGATCGATTTTGGCCTGGCCTAAAGTCCCTTCCCAATAGATCGGCCAAGTGAGTTCCGTACCAATATAGGTAAAGGCGACAGTCTTCGCGCCAGTCGCCAAAACATCTGCCTCGACCAAGGCTTCAATCCAAAATTCCCAGTCTTCGCCACCCATTACAGCTACGGTGTTTTCAGTTTCTTCGGTGGTAGCAGGATCCAAATTGACTTCTATCACTTCACCACGATCGACATGAACAGATTTAATGTTCAAGGCCTCGCCCAGCGGCTTGATGGTTGACCGGTGTAACACGCCTGTTCGAGGGTGCTGCCGCACAGGTGATGCTAGGCTATAAACCACCAAATCGATTTTGCCCATCTCGGCTTTAATCGTCTTTATTACATCAGTACGCATCTCGTCGGAAAACGCATCACCGTCCATGCTGCGTGAATATAGTCCCGCAGCCTGTGCCGCCTCGTCGAACGCTACATTGTTGTACCAGCCGGCCGATGCCGTACGCTTTTCTTCGGGTAACTTCTCGTAAGACACACCCAATGTATTCGCGCCACAGCCAAATGCTGCAGTGACGCGACTTGCCAATCCATAACCACCCGAGCAACCAAGTACAAGCACGTTATTAAATTCACCGGCTGAAATATCGCCTTGTTCACGAACATAATCGATTTGCGAAGCAACACTGGCAGCGCAACCTTCGGGGTGTGCTGTCGTACAAATGAAGCCACGAATGCGGGGTTTAACAATCATGTTTGGTAATCACTCAGAGTTGGACCGCGCCATAATACCCTGACTCACCGCCCAACGCATGGCCGCTTCAATGTCTATGACAAAGGGGCCATCCCGGCGAATGGAGACGCGCATTTGCTCACCATCCAGTAATTTTAAATCCCGATCGCCATCTAATGCCACCACGCCAGGTCCTTCAAAAATCCGAATCTCGTCTAAGTCTACTCGCTCGATTTGGGCTATTTGAACATCTTTGAATAAGCCCGGAGACAACGGCGCTTTGATGCGTGGACCACCTTCGCCCAAGCGCAGCCACAAGCCACAATCATCTGCGGCATAGACCGGATCGATGTAGCCACCAATCGGTGACATACCAATGGCGTCGGGCTCAGCCCGAGTTAGGACAAGTTGCTCGATCTTGTCGGCGTCAAAAGGCAGAAGGTTGCCGACATGATCTTCGCGTAGGAGTACCGCATCGATTAGGCCAACATCCTCTCCGCGTGGTCCCTTAAGCCTCAATACTTTGGCCCGTTGCTTGATCGCGCCCGTCCCTTGTGTCACGGCCCCTTCTAACCGGCCACATGCATTCAGACCAGCGACAATGCCGGCAACAGTGGGTTCGGCAAGCACAGGGAAAACATTGTTGGTACCCGTGGAAAGAGGAATCAGGTCAATGTCCGGCGCCGCGCCTACAATGGCTCTGTTGGTGCCATCACCACCTAGCGACACCACGGTATTACAACCCGCTGCCAGAAAAGCCTGCATGGAGAGTTGGGTATCGCGCGCGCCATTTTCAAGTTTGTGTTCGACGACGTGCACGTTGGCATTGAGGTTCATGTGGGCAAGCGCCATAGACGATATCTGAAAAGGCTCTTTGGTAATGTAGATATCCGTAACCCCGGCAGCATCCGCACCCGCCGCTACTCGAGCGACAATGTCTCTTTTCGCTTCGTGGGTCATGTTGGATGCTCGCGCAGCCAAGCGTCGTACATCTCTTCCCGACATGGGGTTTACAACCAGCGCGAGTTTGCCATTACTCACGATTTAAATACGCATCAAGAAAACTAAATTTGGCTGCACGATCGTAGTCGCGGTTAATTTTCTTGCGCATGCCGTGCCCTTCATCGTGGGCCAGCACGTACCACACCGGCGTGCCTTTCGCTTTAAGTGCGCTAAAAATCTGCTCGCTTTCTGAGACAGGGACCCGCGGGTCGTTTACGCCTTGCGAGATCAACAATGGCGTCTGCATTTTATTTACCTGATTTAGCGGTGATATCGCTTGTAGATGGGCACGCATTTTCGGCTGCCGTTCGTCGCCATATTCAACGCGGCGAATATCTTGACGATAGGCCTGGGTATTCTCCAAAAAAGTAACGAAGTTTGAAATACCTACCGACTCCACCGCAGCAGCCAATCGATGTCCGAAGTGCACCATGCTCGCAAGCACCATGTAACCGCCATAGGATCCGCCCATTACCGCCACACGATCACTCCTGAGACTGGTTTGATTATCGATCCAGTCTAACAAAGCACCAATGTCTTTGACTGAGTCTTCCCGAGCGAAACCGTCATCGAGCTTCAGGTAGGTCTTACCGTAGCCTCTGGAACCCCGTACATTCGGCGCAATGACGACAACGTTCATTTCATTAACATAGCTTTGCATCAAGGTCGAAAAATTTGGTCGGTATTGG
Organism: Limisphaerales bacterium; assembly: GCA_051270205.1. Lineage (GTDB taxonomy): Bacteria > Pseudomonadota > Gammaproteobacteria > Pseudomonadales > Azotimanducaceae > UBA4421. The sequence continues at coordinate 1,393 of JBNMMV010000175.1, read as the reverse complement.
CCTTCTGGACCACCGTGGATATAGACAACAACCGCGTGCGGTCCTGAAGTGGTAGGCCGATAGACGAAGGCCGGAATAGACTTACCATCGAAACTCGGATATTCGATCATTTCTGCGTTGACGAAAGTACTGCGGTCGAGCCCTCCCACTTCACTTTCGGTCCAGCGCTCAACCGACCTTTTCTTAAGGTCCATCACGTAGACGTCACTGGGCGAGGTGGTGGTGGTCATTGCAAAAGCAAGTTGGCGCCCGTTTGCTGAGAATTCCACAGCACTGAGCATGCCCTTGGGAAGCTCAGGCATTCGAACCGGCTTGTGACTCGGTAAGTTCAAAACAACAAGCCGACTGTAACCCCCTTCATTCACTTCATAGGCAAGCCGGTCTCGTTTTGGAGATAAGACAAAGCTGCGAACATTCCAATTCACATCTTCGGTTATGTTTTCGACATCGCCACTGGCCAGGTCCATGCGCATTAGCTGTTGATACTCATGGCCTTGGTCACTCAAAAAATACAATCCACCCTCATCATCGTAGGCAGCGTGCGGTACAGCCACATCCTCACCTTCACTGTGAACCAAGGGTCGAACCTTTCGGCTGACCAAATCTAGTTCATAAATCGAAGCGACGTTGATAGAAACTCGGTGTTTCAACAAAAGCCTATCACCCGCTGGATGCCACCCAATGGGATACCAATATCCATCCTCGGTCTCAAACACTTTGTTGATATGGCCATCGAGGCCTTGAATATGAGTATCCCAGTTACGTCCATTGCGCTCGGTGGTGACGTAGGCGAATTTTTCGCCGTCAGGTGCCCAGACGGTAGCGCCGTAGCGCGACTTACCATTGCTCACCCGACGACTTGTACCGCTCGCCAGGTTAAATAGAAAGAGCTGGTTGAATTCTGAGCCACCTTCGTCCCAGCTGATAATTATTTCATCACCAGCACCACCATTGGGTAAAGCGACGTCGACCAGTGGTTCTTGTAGGAACGTCAATTGTTCGCGGCTGCCCATTGGACGAGCTACGCGGTGCATTTGCTTGGTATTTGCAAAACGAGTGCTGACAAGCAGACGATCGCCCTGCCAACCATATAGACCCGCGTCGCGAGTCTCACTATAACGTGCCAGACGGTTAGCTTGTGCCAGGGGTATGGCGGGGACATTACGGGTTTCAATATTCTTTGGTACTGGCATAAACCTAGCTTCATCGGCTTGAGCCATGCCGCCAACGATAATCAGAATCGCGCCGAAAACAGCGCCATACACCACCCTGGTGCACTTTGTTTGCATGTGCTTGCGTTCCTTTCGAAATTGTAGTGATTGCCTTTATTGCGACTAACAGTGCAAGTCAGCGCACCTGACATGGACCGATGCTATTTTGGATGGATCTTGGC
>JBNMMV010000174.1:0-8806 GCA_051270205.1 Limisphaerales bacterium | reverse complement strand
GGGCCCGTGGCGCCATCAATATCAATTGAGTGGGGCGAGAGGTCTGAACTTTCTGTAAATTTTGGTTCCCAGTGCTAACTTATCATCGAGCTGCAATGCTGCCTTAGTTGCTGTTATTGTATAAAAACTCGGTCAATTCGGCGGGATTGACGAATTTGATAGTGTGGCCGTTTTGTGTTTCGTTGCTGATCAGCAACATACCCGCCAAATGGTTGGGAATAATTGCTTGTTGGGTTTGCTGAGAATCTTTTCCTCGCCTATCCAGCATACATAGTAATCGAGTCGTGCGGCGTTTTTGGTCGATCTGACCTTTCCCTATTGCCTGATTAACCCGCGTACACCGCGACCAGGCCAAGACGGGAATGCAGGGGGCAAGCCCGGCAACTGATGTAAGCCGCATTCATTGTATCCAGTTTGTAATCATCATTAGTAGCGCGTCCGGTCGGAGCAGCTTGCGTACACGCGCTTGCGTGCTTCTCGGTCCGAACGTGAGCTGTCGCCGGGCAGCGCGTGATGCCTTCTGCAAACAATTACAACCACACTGTGGAGATGGATATGATTGGGGGACTTATGAAAACGACTAGTCGCTTAACCATTGCAACTGCGTTCGCTGCATTCGCAACGACCGGTGCTATGGCAGCCGACCTTGGTGGCAACTGCTGTTCGGATCTCGAAGAGCGTGTCGCTGAACTCGAAGCAACAACCGCACGTAAAGGCAACCGCAAGGTTTCACTTGAAGTGTCTGGCCAAGTTAACCGTGTTGTTGTCTGGCATAATGACAGTGACAGCCGTGTGAGCAAGTTCACATCGCGCGACAATGACGGCCGTTCAGGCAGCCGTTTTCGCTTCAAGGGATCGGCTAAGATTGACTCCAATTGGTCAGCTGGTTTCTTGATCGAAATCGGTGTCGACAACAATGAATCGGCTGCTACGAACGATCGTGCTGCTGCGGCTCTTGCCACTCAAGAGAGAGCCGGTGTTTTGTTTCGACACACAATGTTGTACGTCAAGAACAAGCGTCTAGGAACCTTGCGCCTAGGTCGTACGAATACAGCTGCCGAAGGCATTACTGAGATTTGTCTCGGCTGTGCGATTACGCCAAATAGTGGTGAAGAAGGTGGTCAAGTCAGTGGCATTGTAGGCCGCACGATGTTGGGCATTGATGGTACTCGTCGGAATGGTGTGCACTATGTGTCGCCTGAACTTGGTGGCTTCGTGCTTTACTCGTCTTGGTTCCATGTGGGTGACCCAGGTCAACAAAATGACGGTACTGCGAAAAGTAATAATGATGCCTGGGATATCGCGGTGCGGTATGCGAATGAATTTAATGGTATTCGTGTAGCGGCTGGTATTGCCTACTCGGAGGCTGAAGGTGGTGCCGGTACTGGAGAAATTGAAACAATCTCTGGGTCGGCTTCCATGTTGCACGTGGCATCGGGCTTGGTCCTGCAAGGTTCAGCCGGTCAAGTGGAAAATAAAGCAGGTGTGAAATCCGATACTTGGTATCTGTCGGGTGGGGTGTCACGCAAATTCAACCCAATCGGTAAGACAACAATGACCGTTGGTTATGGACAAGCTGACAAGGCTGGTATCGACACGACCAACTACGGTGTAGGCATCAGCCAGAATGTTGATGCTGCGGCCATGGATATTTATGGCAACTGGCGGCATTACGATGATGGCACTGCTACAGACAATGAAGTAGATATCTTCACTGTTGGTGCTCGCATTCGATTCTAGTCGATATGACCAGGATGTTCATTGGATTAGGGGGCCTTCAGGCCCCCTTTTTCTTGTCAACGTCGCGGTTCTCAGAGGGGGCAGTTTTGTTGCAGGGCAGCAACATGGCTAAACGAACACACTAAAAGTTTGATTTGTAGAGGTGGCCTTAACCAAGCTGGCCAGACTCTGTTGGCTGATTTAGTGGTAAGTTGTTGCGGCTGTGTTCTTGCGCAAGCAGGGTTAGGTTTTGAGATGATGAAACGTATATTGTTAGTGTTTGCGTTTGGTGGCCTTCTGGCATTGCCGGCATATGCGTTTGAGAAAACCGGCGCGCCTGGCTCGGGAACACCTGTTGAGACGGAGACAGTTCCTCTGGGTCTTTCAGAGGATAAAGCTGTCAACAAGAAGAGTGTCGAAGGTGGTTTGGTGTTTCCAAGTCTAAGCGCTCTTGGTGTTTTGCCCAAGTTGGATTTTGGACTTGAATTGCTCTATGGGGAAAACCAGCCACAAGTTGTGGTACCTGAGGAGAATAATTCTGACTCAGATGGCTTGCGGATTCAAGGGACATTGAAGCATCGTTTTTGATCATGTCTATTTGGTCTTAGGTATAAGTATCTGGAAGCCTGGCAGTGAATTGTCGGGCTTTTTTTGTGCGTGAGTTTTGGCCATGCTGGTTTTGAAGAATAGATCTGATGTGATGAGTTGTTGAGGTGGAATGTTAGTTGAAGACGATACAATTGGTGGGGCGTTTGATCGGGTAGCGGGGACATTCGCCAACCACGATTTCATGGTGGTGCCAAAAGATGTCGGGCGGAGATACTACTCTGGCGGCTTCACCCATACGTTCTATTCGGCTTCGAGCGTTGTTGATGATTTAACAGTCGCGCTTCGCGGCAAGGGCTACGGGCATGGACACCGGATTGCGGTGCTCTTGGAGAACCGTCCGGAAATGTTGCTCTTGAAGTTGGCTTGCAACAAGCTTGGCGTGTCGTGGGTTCCGCTCAATCCTGATTATCGTACGGCTGAAATGGCATATGTGCTGCGGGACTCAGATGCAGTGCTGGTGGTGACTGTAGCCAGTCATGAAGATACGGTTCGTGCCGCAGTGGACGAGGCGGGAATAGCCGCCCAGATGGCCCTATGGGGTGATGATGCCGGATTGACTGATCTGCCGATGGCGGTGGCATTGGCGCCGATTGGCGGGGCAGTGGATGCTCAGTCAGAGGCGAGCTTACTTTATACGTCGGGGACGACGGGGCAGCCCAAAGGCTGCATCATGAGCCATGAATACGAGTTGATGATGGGGGCTTGGTACGCATCGCGTGGGGGGCTGTTTACGCTGCAGACGGGGGCAGAACGGGTCTATAATCCGTTGCCGTTGTTCCATGTAAACGCTGGCATTGTTCAGTTTTATGGTTTGATGCTGAGCGGCAACTGCATGGTGATACCGGAACGTTTCAGTCGAACGCGGTGGTGGTCGGAAATTCGGGAGACTGGTTCGACGGGATGCCACTACCTCGGCGTGGTCATTCCGGTTTTGATGAATGAACTTGTATCTGATGCAGATCGTGATCACCCGTTGCGATGGGGTTTTGGTGCGGGCGTTGAACCGACGTTGCACAGGTCATTTGAGGAGCGCTTTGGTTTTCCTTTGATTGAAGTCTGGGGCATGACGGAGATGTGTCGGGTTCTAGTGGCGTGTGAAGAACCGCGTCACATTGGTTCTCGAGCGATGGGGCGGCCACAAGTGGGGCTTGATGTTCGGGTGGTTGATGAGGCCGATCAGGACGTTGATGTTGGTGAGCCTGGAGAGATGGTGGTTCGGCATTCGGCGGAGGCACCACGGAAAGGTGCATTCTCAGGGTATCTCAATCAGGAAAAGGCGACAGAAGAAGGCTGGCGCGGTGGCTGGTGGCACACAGGTGATACCGTGCGGCAAGACGCTAGTGGAATGTTGTATTTTGTGGATCGCAAGAAGAATATCATACGCCGATCTGGAGAAAACATAGCAGCGGCCGAGGTTGAGGCTGTCCTACAAGCGCACGAAGCCGTTGCACAGGTGGCTGTCATGGCAGTTGAGGATGAGATGCGCGATGAGGAAGTGTTGGCGTGTGTCGTTTCTTCCAGTGGAGCCAATGATGCAGAACTCGCACTCACACTATTTGAAGAGTGCTACGCGCAACTTACATATTACAAGGCGCCCGGTTGGATTGTATTCATTGAGAAATTGCCGGTGACGGGCACGCAAAAGGTGCTCAAACACAAGATATTTGGCGAGGATGTGGATCCTCGGCAATTGCCGCAGGCGCATGATTTTCGTGATCGAAAAAAGCGCTAAAGAACGTTGGAGGCCACGCCCGGAATCGAACCGGGGTTCCTGGATTTGCAATCCAGTGCGTCACCACTCCGCCACGTGGCCGTCCGTCGTTCTAACTGCGTCGTAAGTAGAAAGCGCGCTGCTTTGTGCGCTATCAATATTACGGTCAAGCCTGTGGTGTGATGGTAGCTTGCGTTAGCAGTAGCCGGGCATGTATCACAAGCACCGACCGTGGTGCAATGATACACTTCAAGCTATGAAGCAGTAATGAACAATATCGGTGGGACGCCACCGTGGGGACGAAAAATGATGGTGGAATTCGCTGAGCAGCGTCTGAACATGGTGGAGAGCCAGGTCCGGCCGAGTGATTTGACAGACCGTCGGGTAACCGCCGGGATGCTGGAGATTGCACGTGAGGCTTATCTGCCGGCCAACTTGCAAAGTGTCGCATATAGTGATGGCGAGTTGTCGCTCGATGGCATAAAAGGCGCTGTTGTCGATCGTCTTCTACTGGCGCCACGTACGATAGCACAGATGCTACAGCTCTTGGAATTGGAAGAGCAGGATATTGTCTTGCTTGTCGGTGCTGGTTCTGGATACGAAGCCGCGCTTTTGTCGAGCATTGTGCAAACGGTCGTCGGTATCGAAGTCGATCAAGCCCTGGTGAAATGGTCTGAATCTGCGCTGCAGAGCCAAGATGTTGGAAATGCCGCCATCGTTGAAGGCCCGCTTGAGCATGGTTACGCGGGAGAGGGGCCTTATGACGCGATTCTGATTAATGGCGGTGTAGATGATGTCCCTGCCGGGCTGTTGGATCAACTGAAGGATGGCGGCCGGTTAGTCGCGGTCCGTAGAAATGGTGGTTTGACCCAATTGGTGCGTTGGCAGAGGACGGGGGAGCGATACGCTATGACGGAGTTCTCAGTGGCAACGGCACAGGTGTTGCCGGCGTTTGCGAAAACAGCGTCTTTTGTATTTTAAAGCAGGTCGCGTTTAATAGGATCCTTAAATCGCCCGAAGATTGGGCGTTTTAAGGCGCATTGTGAATACATTAAAACGCGACATGCTGTGGGGTCGGGCAAAAGATTCAAGCTCTTGACGACGTCGCAGCGAAGCAAATTTATCCTAGAGCAGGTCTGGATTGAGTTAAATCGCATTTGCGCTCCATTGTTCTCTCTCTCGATTATCCCTCGCAAGAGCCCATACCTGTTAGAGAGAAGCCTGCGCGGGCGCGGCGCAACGCGCCGATTCGGATGGGCTCCCTGTGCGTATTTCGGTCCAATTCAGACGCACTCTGGCCTGAAGACATTCACATTTTGTGGTCGGCCCGTTGGGCAAGACGTGATTGTTTCTCTGATTGTTAGCGTGGCAGTGGTGTCGAGCTGTCAGGTTGCGAATTGTATGCATAAATATGTATTTTGGGTTTCGTGTGGTTAATTTTCCACAGTTGGATGGGTAAGTGTCCATCTATGAGGGAATTGGGCGGTTGGTCATCGACAGTATGGAGAATCGGTGTAGTCGACTTAGACTTGGAATTGCCGGGCTGGTCTTGGGGATTCGCGTACGCGATAAACCAGTTTAACAGTCGACGGGGGCTGCATTGAGAGAACTCAAGTGGACATTACGACAGGTAAACGCTAGGCGGCGCTCACTATTGTCGTTCCTATGCGCTTCGGTTGCGTTTGCATCAGTGGGTACTCTCGCTGGAGGCAAGGCTCAGGCAGAGACTTTGCGCGGTGCTTTGGCAGCAGCCTATAAATTCAATCCAGAACTAGCGGCAGAGCGCTCAAATCTACGCGCTACAGATGAAAATGTCCCTCGTGCAAAATCTGGCTATAGGCCGACAGTGTCTGGTAGTGCTGATGTTGGTTCCATCAAAACACGAAACAGACCAGGTGGAACCACCGCACGTAATCCATCTGGATACCAGCTGGATATCAATCAGAACCTGTTTGACGGTTTTCGCACGACGAACAGTGTAAATGCTGCTGAGGCTAATGTGCGAGCTGGTCGTGCAACGTTGCACAGCACTGAGCAAACTGTACTCTTACAAGCTGTCACAGCGTTTATGAATGTTGTGCGCGATCAGGCAATTGTGCGGTTACGCGATAATGATGTGCGGGTGCTATCCAAAAACCTTAAGGCAACGCAAGAGCGGTTCGATGCCGGTGAGGTGACACGCACTGATGTGGCTCAATCTCGAGCCCGGCGTGCGCGCTCAGTCTCGGCGCTGGATTTGGGCCGGGCCAACTTGAAAACATCTCGAGCAAATTACGAGCGTGTGGTCGGTCATCCACCTAACAGGCTTGCAGGTGCGCGTGTGCCTGAGAAGCGATTGCCGAAATCTCTTCGTGATGCGCTACATCAGGCGACAAATGAGTCGCCATCTGTCGTTTCGTCGCTGTATTTGGAGCAAGCTGCACGATATAACGTCGAGCAAATTTGGGGTGAGTTGCTTCCCTCCGTAAGTGTAGCTGGTAGTTTCCGCAATCGTTTCCAACCAGCTGAAGGATTGAATTCCTCACAAACTTCGCAGGTCGTTGGCACCTTGAATGTGCCGATCTATACAGGTGGCGAAGTTCGCGCTCGAGTGCGGCAGGCGAAGCACCTCCATGTCCGACAGATTCAATTGGTTGCCCAAGCTCGCACGCAAGCTCGCGAAGCAACAGTTGCAGCTTGGGCGGCTCTGAATGCATCGCGTGCACAACTGCGCTCCGACAATGCGCAAGTGAGTGCTAACCGAATTGCGCTGACTGGTGTGCGGGAAGAAGAAAAAGTGGGGCAGCGAACACTGCTCGACGTGCTGGACGCGGAACAAGAACTGTTAGACTCCCAAGTTAGTTTGGTATCAACACAACGTGATTTGATCGTAAATGCCTACTCGCTGATCTCTTCCACTGGTCGGCTGACTGCCAAAGAGTTGTCTTTGGCGAAGAAAATTTATGATGCTGAAGAACATTACTTGGACGTTCGTCGAGCATGGTTTGGGATAAGCATCACGGATCGTAATGGGCGCCGAGAACGTATCGATGTCTGGGAGAGCCACGGCAAAGGCAAGTCATACAAATAGCGATCGGTTTTGGCGAAATCACTTTAGGGCGCGGTTTGCCGCGCCCTTTTTTGTGGCGTTTATGATCGCGCCATCAGTTTGCCACCGATAGCTTGGAATATATGACTGAGTCGTTGATCTTCGGATTCTTTACTCAAGACGGAAGCTATGGGTGAAGAACTCTTCCAACTACCAAAACACAAATTCGGATGATATGAGATTAATCGTACTTCGGGCGTCGGGACAGCACTGGTGATAGTGTGCGCGGCTCGGTGGGTATTAGGGAGGCGGCATCATGGCTGAGGCTCAAAAGGAGAACGACCAGAGTATGGATGATATTCTGGCGTCAATCCGTAAAATCATCTCAGACGACGGTGTGCCGGCTTCGGCCACTGACTCGATGAATGTTGGTGAGGAGACTGCGTCTGGCGTTGATCAAGTTCCAATAGAATCGTCAACGCTGACTGGTGCTCTAGGCCAGCTTGATGATTTGTCGGATATTTTTGAGCAACCTGATGACGCGGTTTTAGCAGAAGACCTTGGGACGGCAGTCCAAGACAACGCTCCAAGTGTTATGGGTGATCAGGCTGCATGGCGCTTTGAAGGTGGCGATGCTCGGGGTGGTGCTGCGAATGGATCTCTGACCGTTAAATTGGCGTCGTTGAGTGGTACGACGAGCAACATGCCAAATGATGACGTTGGTCTGACGGCCGAGGCGTCGCCGATTGCTGCAGCTTCCGAAACAAGTCCTCAGGTTCGAAATGATGCTTTGCCTGGAAGTTCAAAGAGCACGGGGATATCGCTTGAAGATACACTTGAAAATGTCCGGAAGGTAGCAGCAGTCGCAGCCGTGCCTGCGGTTGCCCAGCCTGTGGTGGAGACAGTTCTGACGCCAGAGCCTTCTGTTGAACTAAAACAGAGCGAGCCGCGTCATGAACCGCCGCGTGATGCGCCGTCGATTGTGGCTAATGCCGAGTATCAGACCGATGTCGTTCGTGAGGTGAAGCCTCAGGTGCAAATTCAGCCCGAAGAGGTGGTAGCGGCTGCAATTGTTGGCGCAGGCGTGACGACGGCAACGGTCGGCAAGAGTGATCAAGTCGGCACCGGGTTGGATGGTGGGCAGTCGATTGAGATGTTGGTGACAGAAGCGTTGAAACCGATGTTGCAGCAGTGGTTGGACGCCAATCTACCGCGGCTGGTCGAAGAGAAACTTCAGGAAGAACTGAAGCGCCGCGCCGAATAAGGAACGTCCCGCTAATACAGTCGGTAAATTTTCGGGTGTCGGCGTTCTCAACTGTTGGAAATGCTCGGTGTTGCTACCGCCACGTTTGCCATGTGGTCGACTGAGTTGTCCTAATTCAATCAATGTGGAGTCCTTGTCTCCCGATCAATTGTGGTTGTGCCATTCGTTCTGAATGCTTGCGTTAGTCGAGAGGCTTGGCAATCAGATGGGCAGGCACGGTGGTTTGCTACGGCAGTTGACATCGACTGTGTGGCGGGCGTACGACCACTTTTCTTTGCGCCACGCTACTGGAAGCCCGATCGAATGCTTGAGAAATCGTATCAATCGAACAAAGTTGAAGCCCGGATTAGCAAGCTTTGGGAGGACGTTGGTGCGTTTCGTTGCGGGCAGGCGGAGCGTCGTGATGCAAAGCCATACACGATCGTTATTCCACCACCGAACGTAACCGGTTCGCTGCATATGGGGCATGCACTCA
>JBNMMV010000173.1:0-8844 GCA_051270205.1 Limisphaerales bacterium | reverse complement strand
TCTACCTTGTCGATGTTGTACAACAACCCCTTCTATATTTGTGATGGCATTTAGAGCACCTACCAGCGCGTTAACAAGCTTGTGCACGTCAAAGCTTTCAGGTGCACGATAACAAGCGATATGAAGGTAAGGCGGTAACCAATTAACGACCAAATGCTCAAAACCTGGAAAACTATGTCCGCGACCATGAAAAAGTCGACGGGCTTCACCGGCCCGCTCCGCTAGTTTCTGTGCGCACATTTCGACAACATCAGTCATGTTCGTCAGACTCAAGCTTAGACATTTCAGATGCGCCCTGTAGACGGTATATCAATCGGTCTTCGTATCCTGCTGTAATTTCTACTACACCCGCATAGCGCGCATCTATCGTTTGATCGCTACTGTCTATAAGAATCGGCCGGCCTTGCAGCGACAGAACCTTGCTGCGCGTAGCAACAATTACTAAGCGCTCTGGTGAGAACAGTTGCAAGAATTTGGGCGTTAGCTCTAGGTTGCCGCGTCCCAACAAAAAACCCTGGTTTCTGGTGAACGAAAGCACCAGATGCGAACGATGAGCAAACGCCTCAAGGGTGGCGTAATTCACATCCTTAAGCCACTCACCATCGACTAGAATATCGAACCCGCGCAGAGTCGGTGTCTTCAGGCCAAGTGAACGTTTTATTTCAAAAACTGTTCCCCCAGGACCAAAAATAACAGCCTCCCACGATTCAGTACGCTCACTTAAGTCGGCACAAATTTCTTCGACCACGAGCGGCTCGCGCTCTCGGCCACCTTCCTTCGTGTGTTGTAAATACCCCGCCTTCTCAGGCACAAAAAGGTACCCAAACTGTTTTGTTGAAATACCGTGATCGGTCGCAGCCGCGCCTTCTCTCTCATCGTAGTCCACCACTGCTCGTTCGTCGGCCGTTAACAGCTCACCATTTGCAAGCGCCGTTACGACTGCCGCTGCCGCTATTGGAGAAACAGCAAAAACAGCGCTATGGACTTTCACACCTGCCGGGACGCCGAGACAGAGCAGGTTCTTTGGTTCGCTTGCAAGCAGGTCAACCGCCGTACCATCTCCACCGACAAAGACGAGCAGGTCCACCTTGCGTTCATAACATTGGCGTGCAGCCGCCAGCGTGTCTTGCCGAGTACTTGGCAGCTGACTTTCTCCGAGTACAGTGTGTTCGAAGTTGAATTCTGTGAGTTGTTCGGCACCCAAGCCAAGAAAACTAAACCAATCGATATTGGCCTTCGATTTTGCCAGAACATCAAGAAACTCGGAGGTGCGGCTATGTGCCCGAGGAACGCCGCCGAGCGTCCGAGCCTGTGCCTGTCGAGCCATCCCATCACTGCCTTTGAGCCCTACTTTGCCACCCAAGCCAGCGACCGGGTTTACGATTAGTCCTACTTTGAGCGATTTAGACATCGAGCCTTCGACGCACGCGCTCGGCGATAGCAAGCGAAGCGGTCAACCCTGGAGATTCAATTCCCAGCAAATGAACGCAGCCATTTACACCGTGATCAGTAGGTCCGGCAATAACGAAATCCTGAAAACCGGCACCTGAAGGCGCCAATTTGGGTCGAATACCAGTGTAGCTGGGATGCAGTCTGGATGCATCGACGGCTGGATAATAGTGTCGAATAGCGGTCACAAATTCATCGAAATGACTCTCATCAAAGGCGTAATTCAATCGATCGACCCAACGAACATCGGGACCAAATTTGACTTGCCCGGCAATGTCCAGCGTGACGTGAACACCCAAGCCTCCGTCCTCGGCAACCGGGTATACCAAGCGAGAAAAAGGCGAAGGTCCACCGTAAGCGTAGTAGTGTCCTTTGGCATAGTAGCTTTGCGCAACCATGCCTAGCTGGGTGGCAATTTTTGGCGCGCCAAGACCACCGCAGTTAATCATCCAGTCTGCACAAATTTCAAATTCCTTTGACGCAATCACCACCCCTTGGTCTGTCGATTGGCAGTGAGACACTGGGGTATTCAGCACAACCGCTCCGCCGTTGGCCTCCAACACGCCCTGAAGCGCCAACATGTAAGCATGGGAGTCAATAATCCCCGTAGAAGGAGAGAGGACACCTGCGACTGCTCGCACTTCAGGTTCATAATCAAACAATTCTGTTTTGTCGAGCCAGCTAAGATCATCAACCCCGTTGGCTTTGGCTTGAGCGACATAGCCTTCAATGGTTGCCAGCTGCTGGTCGCTGGTGGCCACAATAATTTTGCCGCATCGACGATAAGGCACATGAAATTCGCTGCAAAAGTCATAGAGCTTGAGCTTTCCCTCAACGCAAAGCTCAGCCTTGACGCTCTGTGCGGGATAATAGATACCGGCGTGAATGACCTCGGAGTTTCTAGAACTGGTTTCGCTGCCGATCAGATCATGTTGCTCTAGCACCAAGACTTCGCGACCAGCACTCGCGAGCACCTGCGCAATAGCTAAGCCCACAACACCCGCGCCGATAACAACAATTTCTACGCGGTCCATTTATTATCCTTAATGGCTGCTAAGAACCTCCGCGCCCTGTTGCCCGCAGGTTGTTCAAGCCAAGAGTGCACTGCTATGCTGAAGCCTTCCACTTGGCAAGCGAAGTCAGTAGGTGATGTTTCCAAATTATCAGCACTGACTTGAAAAGGTAGCTTAGCCGCCGAAGAGAAGATCGATTCAAGCGCTTGAGTCTTGAGCTCAAGCTTAAAAAAGCCTAATTGTTGCACCATAGTTCTAGGTGGGGGTACATAGTCGTATCCAAAATCAACCAACTGTCGCCGCCTATACCCCGCTATGCACCAGTGTGCTATTTCGTGCAAGGCACTGGCAGCAAAATCTTCCCGGTAGTAGATCTGCGCAGAACAGCGATCTTCAGTAGCCGGAACATACAACGGCTCCGGTGCACCACCGATAAGTTGCACTCGACGAAAGCAGCTGTGAAACGCGGCTTCAATTTCTAGAGGGGTCATTTCCATCGCCGGGCTTAACCAATCACCGGTTGCGATTCCAATGCGTTGAAATATTCATCGCTTAAATATTCACGACCCGCCAACAGGTGATCTAGGTACTTTCGAGACGGTAAACACCCATGCTTGCGCACGCCATCATTCGCAAAGTAGGTCCAAGCCCATTTGGGTCCATCGCTACAGAGAATCTCGACCGCGTCTCGGCCGTAATTTATCGGCGCTTTTTCATAGGGATCCATTTTCAAGATCTCGTCGCTATGTTGTAGACCATAGATGACCCCCTCGACGCGGCTGTCTGACCGATGGACAATATTCGCATGCCCTTCTCCGACGTGATTCAAGGCAACCTTGTCGAATACCAGATGGTAGGTATCGAGTGTGCCCGCCTCTATGGTCGACACCCGCAAGCCTCGTTCAGCGACGCGCGCGGCATTCATATTCGAGCCGTAAGCAAAGTAGTACTTAATCATCATGCCTTCTTAATCCAAAACTCCAGCACCGGACCCTCAAGCTTTGATCTCTCCAGCTCATGGCCCAAAAACCGGCAAAAGTTGGCAAAGTCCCTGTCTGTCGAGGGATCTGTAGCGGTGATGTGCAGTACCTCTCCGACGGACATTTCGCGAATCTTGTGGCGAACCAACATTAGCGGTTCTGGGCAGAGCAAGCCTTGTGCGTCTAATTCTTCCAACTCTTGTCTTCGTTCTGTGCAATCTCCTATTTTATCTGTATTTGCGCGCCTTGACACTGAGTGCTGGCCTCACCAGACTCGAACTGAAAGCAAATAGTGCGGTCCAAGTCTCTAAGTAGACGAATGATCTGCAGAAATATATGGGATTACCAGAACCTCGCATGCGCAAAAAATCTAGAAACCTCTTTACGAGCGCCTTTCTACTGCTTTGGTCGATGTCCAATTCTATGTCTAGTCTGGCTGAAGACGCGAGTCAGCAAGCACAGGCTATCCAGGACCCAACAACAGGCACCCTCGACTTTTTACAGAACCAAATTAGTGTCGGTGAGGCCGATGAAGCGATCAACCAACTCAACGGTTTAGTACGCCAAATTGAACTTGCACGACATCGCTACCATGAAGACTTACTTACCCCGGTAACGCTTCTTGGAGATGCCTATATTGAACAAGGAGAATTTACCAAAGCCATAGACCACTATGATCGGGCACGCCACATTGCACGAGTGAGTCACGGTCTTTTTCATCCAAGTCAGATTCAAGTGCTCTATAAAGAAGCAAACGCGCTGATGAAAATTGGTGATACTCAAACTTCCGGCAAGCGCGAAGAGTACGCCTATGAAGTCGCTCGCCGATCTTACGATGAGTACGATTTAGAAATACTACCTGCTATTCAGCGCCTATCTGCATTCTATTTAAGGTCGGGCAACCCACTCGCCGCCCGCGCACTACTCAATCGAGCTCAACTGATTAACCAAAAGAACAACACTGAAGAGACTGACACGGCGGTTGATATCCTTCGGGCGATTGCACAGTCACACCGGCTCGAACGATTTCCTCCGATGTATGTCGATGCTGGCGTCGATAACGGCGAAGACGCCTATGTAGCTTCCTTGCGCAACCGAGATCTGGACAGTCAGGTTCGATACATTAATAGCTTTCCTGCGGGTGAACGGGCGCTACAGAAAGTAGTCAGCATCAAACGCGAAAAATTCGGCGATGACAGCGACGAAGCATCCAGCGCCTTGCTTGAACTCGCCGATTGGCACTTGATGTTCAATCGTCAACACGCCGCTACAACAATGTATCGACACATCTATTTCACCCTGCAAGGAGAAGACGAATCGCCTGAGGGTAAGGGTGATGCATTTTTTATCGAGCCTGTAATGTTGTACTTTCCTCAGCCTGAGAACCCCAAGGTTGGGTCTTCAACAAGCGATGCCACTGTTCAAGGTCAGATCGCGCTGACATTTGTTGTAAGTCCAACCGGTAAAGTACGTGCTATGCAGACGACAGAAGTCGTTGGGCCAAAAAACATGAATTTTCGGGTGCGCCGCAGTATGAGATTGGCTATTTTCCGACCGCAGCTCGTCGCCGGTAATATAGTCACTTCCCAAGACCAGTCTTTCGCCTATCAATTCCCCTATATCCCAAAGTCCGAAAAGATGCCAAATCAGGCAGTACAGCAGGATCAACAGGAAGCCATCTCCGATCAGCCTCAGGGACCGACTACGGAACTAGAGACCGAGACCACCGGAGCGACCCGTGAAAGTTAGTATCAAAACTGCATGGCTAATGTTAGTCCTAGGTGGGTTGTATGGTTGTGCACCCATAACCCCTTTGCCCACCATGAGCCCACCTCCACTCCCAGCACCTCAACCACCTGGAATGCCGAGCAGTGGCCCACCCAGTTCTGGTCCACCCAGCATTCCTGGTGGGCAACCGAGTCAACCTAGCGGTGGCCAACCCAGTGGTAGCGACCCAAGCAGTGGGCAACCGAGCGGTAGTCAAAGCGGTAGCCCAGGCGCACCCAGTTCCGGCGGTGGCGGTGATCCCTCCAGCTATGATCAGCTTCCCAGCGGTGGACTTGGCGGTGAAGGCGGCAACGACCAGCCAGGAGGAGAACCTGGTTCCGATGGAGAAACAGAGGGTGAAACAGAGGGCGAAACAGCCGGTGAATCGAGTGGTGAATCAGACGCAGAGAGTGGATCCCCAGGCAGCGAAGGCGAACAATCCTGGGAGGACATTGCCGGGACCGGCGACGGAGAATCAGCAAGCGAAGGTGGTGATGGCTGGGAAGTAAGCAACGAACTACCTGGCGGTGGGTCTGACGCTGCTGGAGACGACGACAGTGAAGGCGATGGCGATGGCGATGGCGATGGCGATGGCGATGGCAAAAATGGAACCGGCGACGATGAATTCCAAGGTGCCTTGGAAGAGTTTGATGGGGAAATTTTAGCGGAGCTTGAAATTGCAAAATCCAGCGCCGGTCAATCAAACATACCAACCCCTGGCGATGCAACCGCTGGCGCAACCCAGGAAGACAACACAATCCGAGCCTTGCCCCGCAGTAACGAAAGAGAAATGCCCTCACCACCACCCCCGCGCAGATCTGGTGAACGCTTACCCGACGATATTCCCGATGCAAAAGACGACGATATCATTGCGCGACAACTCCGCGAGGCCGCCATGGTTGAGATAGACCCTGAACTCAAAGAAAAGCTCTGGGAAGAGTACAGAAAGTACAAGAAGGGCTAACTAATCGTGACCGCCAAACTCCTGTCAGTATCGTGCATCCTTTGCCTTCTAAGCGCTTGTGTGTCTCATTCAGTACGTATTGTGGATATGACACCACCACGTCAGTCTTCAACATTTTTGCCCGAGGAAGCATTACTAGATGTTGGCGTCGCTATTTTCGATGCCAACGTACCCGATGACTACGACGAAAGAATAGAAGGGCTGATTATGCCGGAAGTACGGAGGGCTGAATCTCAGTACTTCCCTTACTTCCTGAAGAACCTACTACAGTCGACCGGCAATTGGGGCGCTGTGCGGGTTATTCCTCGTTCAACCGATGCAGTTGAAATAGTGGTCAACGCCAAAATAATCGAATCTGATGGAGAACATCTAGAAGTTGAAGCGACGGTCACCGATGCAACGGGTCGTCTGTGGTTCTCAAAGAGCTACCAAGCGCTCGCCAGTAAATATGCATACGAAGACAGCATGCCTGCAAACGTTGATGCATTTCAGGCGTTCTACAAAAACCTAGCTGACGACATGCTGGCGTATCGCGAAGGGCTTTCAAACGACGAAGTTCAACGGATTCGTAACATCGCAGAAATGAAATTTGCTAAGGGATTTTCTAACGAAGCGTTTATCGATCACGTTGAACAAAATGTAGACGGCAGCTATAACCTAGTACGGCTACCTGCAGCCGATGATCCCATGTTGACTCGGGTGCGACGCATTCGCGAGAGAGAATATCTATTCATTGACACCCTAGAAGAGTACTACACCAATTTTTATCGACAAATGTACCCTCACTACCAGAACTGGCGAAAGGCAAGTTACGCCCAAGCAATTACCTACAAGCAGTTGAGAGCGCAATCTAGAAGTCGAGCCATCAGCGGCACACTGGCGATAGTCGGCGGTGTTGGCACAATCTATGGATCCGACAATGCATACGCTGATGCCAGCGGTGTCGTTGGCGTTATATCGGGGGCCACACTCATCACCAGCGCTATTCAAAAACGACACGAAGCAGAACAACAAGCAGACCGGCTCCGAGAACTCGGAAGCGATGCTGAAGCGGAACTCGTGCCAACCACCATTGAACTAGAAAACCAAACAGCCCGACTCGAAGGTACCGTCCAAGAACAATATGATCAGTTGCGGACAATTCTCCGTCGCGTCTATTTTGAAGACCTAAATCTTCCTGACCCTGAAGCGCCTTCTATTCCTGAAGCGCTTTCTATTCCTGAAGCGCTTTCTATTCCTGAAGCGCTTTCTGACGCAAGCCAATCCAACGATGCTTGAGTCAGAAAACTCACCCATAGTCCCTCAGTCGGCTCCGCTAAGTCATCTAAAAAAGCCACAACAGCAAGCTACAACCATAGACCGGCGGGTTTACTATGTAATCGCCATGGTCATCTTAGTGCTGGCCATTTCTTTGACCCTTTGGGATGACCGTGTAGCGACCGTAGCACCTATTCAACCTGCTACCGCGATTGTAAACCCTATCGATACCCAACTTCCCTTTGCTAACACCCAGCGGACTATCGCTCGCGAAAGAGCTCAAAAGTCACTGGCGCAGTTTGTTGAGTTTCAGCTTCAGTTAGAAGAAAAGATGCAAATCCAAAGCTGGGGAGAAGTTGAATTCAGCCAAGCCCTTCAGGCGGCCGAGCTGGGAGACTTGGAATTCGCCAACGAGAATTACGATGCTGCCATATCGGCATATGAAGAAGCTGCCAATTTCCTCGGCCAATTGATTGATGACGGAATACAACGCGTCCAAACTTTATTAGCCGAGGCACGCAGTGCAGTAGAACAGCGCGAACAGGCCACCGCGCTAGCCCGAATTCAAGAAATCAGAACAATTCAGCCCGACAACTCCGCTTTGGCTTCACTAGAACAACGTGCCCAACTGATTCCAAACATAGTGGATCTACTTCGAGTCGCAAAAAACCAAGAACTACAGGGTGCTTTTCAAGCGGCCATTAACACCTACAACTCAATAGAAAAGTTAGATTCGGAAACGTTCGGACTATCACAGGCTATGCAGTCATTACAGTCGGCTGCGCTCAAACAAAAAGTCACACTGCTCATTGGCCAAGGTTTTCGGCAACTTGATACGCAGTCATATGACGCCGCGCGCAGCTCGTTTCGAGAAGCGTTGATCTTCGACCCAAATGACAGCATCGCCCGCGGTGGTTTAGAACAAGTGGCGAAAGCCAACGACCTCAATGTTATCGCTCAACAACGTGCCCGAGCCCAGGAAGCACTCAAGGCTGAACAGTGGCCTAATGCCATCGACGCCTACAGCGCGATCTTGAGCCTCGATAAAAATATCCAGTTCGCGGTCAACGGTCTCGCCGAGGCTAAATCCCATGCCACCACTGAAAGTCTATTATCCGTCATCACTCAAGAACCCACTAAACTTTCGTCCCAAGCACTCTTCTTAGAAGCACAAACCATTGTCGCCACTGCGAAAGAATTGAGTCATCGCGGCCAAAAAATAAACACCCTAATCGACCAGACTGCCGAGCTTTTGAGACAGTACAAAGACCCCGTTCTAGTTCAACTAGTCTCCGATGATGCCACCGACATCATCATTTCCAACATAGGTCGGTTGGGCGCCTTCGCAGAAAAACAACTCAGTATGCGACCGGGGCAATACACGATTCGTGGCAGCCAAGACGGCTGTCGCGAC
>JBNMMV010000172.1:0-8855 GCA_051270205.1 Limisphaerales bacterium | reverse complement strand
GGGTCAGGGTCAGACCGATGACCCTGACCCTTTACTCTGACCCCATAACTACTCTGACCCCATAACTACCTAGTCGAATTCTTGTTCGCCGCTGGCGAAGATGAGGTAGAAGATGAGGCCGAACACGGTGACGCCGCCGGCTACTTGGAAGACAAGCGCCCAAGAGCCAGTGGCTTCAAGGATAAAGCCACTGACGGTGACGCCGATGATGCCGGGGATGGTTCCGAAGGTATTGGTTAAACCCATCAACTTACCCGCATGATTGGGTGCTATGTCCATGTGATTAACCGAGAATCCACCGGTGACAAACGCCCCAAGCGCATTACCCACACACATGACAGAAATAGCTGCCCAGGCATTGTCCATTTCACCGACAATAAACAATGCGCTGGCAATGCCGCCAAAACCAATTGTTTGACAAATTTTGCGTACCTTAGTGACGGGCATCCCACTTTTGACCATACGATCGGCGACATTACCGGCGATATTGAGAAAGACGAAGGACACTAGGTGGGGAATCATGCTAACCCACCCGGAGTCTGCAAAATCAAATCCTAAACCTTGGGTAACAAATGTCGGTAACCAAGACAACAGCACATACAACGACCAGTTGTTGCAGAAGTGCGCTACCACAATGGCCCAGACTGCCTTGGATTTGAAAAGCGCTGACAAGGGCACGCTGCCTTCGGTAGTACTTGGTGGCGGTAAACCTTCAGCGATTTCGGTCGCTTCTGCTGCCGATATAGCCGGGTGAGAAGCCGGATCTTTGGCGACTATAAAATACCAAAACAGATACCAAAGAAATCCTACGACACCGAAAACGTAGAAAATATATTGCCAGCCGAATTGCAAGGCGATCCACGGCGCCACCAACAGCGCTGCGACCTGACCAATGGGGATGCCACTATTGGTAAGCGCCATGGACCTGGCACGCTCTTTAGTAGGAACCCATTTGCCGTACAGGGCATAAATAGACGGAAAGGTTACGCCTTCCCCCATACCCATCATCACTCGCACCATGACCAGCACTGCTAATCCAAGTGCAGCAGCCGGTGGCGTAAGGATGGTAAACACTGACCACCATATAACACCAATGGCGAGAATCAGCTTGCCACCGAAGCGGTCAGCCAGCGCACCGCCTAGAAACTGGGTAACCATGTAGCCAAAATAGAAACAAGAAAGAACTAAGCCTTGAGTTGCGGCATCCCAGCCGTACTCTTCTGCCATGGGAATAATCGCTACAGATATATTCACACGGTCGATATAACAAACAAAAACTGCGCAAAACGAAAGAAACACCAACGAATATCGTTGGCGCCAATGATCAGCTATCAACATAAGTTCCCCCTACCAGGTGTCTACGTTCGGTCTCTTTTTTCCTTTCCTTGGCGTGGCGGCAGGCACAGACCTAAGCCCCGATGATATCCACTTACGGCTCTCTGCCGGGTCTATTACTTCGTCCAACTCAAAGTGCGATGCCATATTCACAGCCTTACCACGCATATACATATCATCGACCATGCGTTGATACGTACTAGCTCTTTCTTCCGGGTCCTCTATGGCTTGCAATTCTTTGCGATAGCCCAACTTCACGGCACCTTCCAGTCCCATGCCACCAAATTCGCCGGTTGGCCAAGTCACGGTAAAAAGCGGCGCTTTGAAACTGCCCCCCGCCATGGCCTGTGCACCCAAACCGTAACCTTTACGGGTAACAATGGTCATAAGCGGTACATCAATGTTCGCGCTGGTTACAAACATCCGCGCAGCATGACGTACCACTGCCGTTTTTTCGATTTCGGGACCGACCATAATGCCCGGACAATCGCACAGTGACAGAATCGGAATATCGAAGGCGTCGCAAAGCTGCATGAAGCGAGTGCCTTTGTCGGCACCGGGCGAATCGATGGCACCGGAAAGGTGTGCTGGATTATTCGCGATAACCCCCATTGGCTTACCTTCGACACGAATGAAGGAAGTAATAATACCGATACCCCACTCTTTTCGAATCTCGAGCACGGAACCGACATCCGCAATACCGTCGATCACCTCTCTCATGTCGTAGTAACGCAAACGATTTTCTGGCACTACAAAGCGGAGCTTACGAGGATCGGGTGCCTCCCATTCACTGACCGAACCCTGAAAATACGAAAGATATTTCTTAGCCGCGGCAACCGCCTCGACTTCGTCTTTGACCGCAATATCGACCACACCATTGGGCACCTGTACTTCCATGGGCCCGACTTCTTCCGGTCGGAACACACCCAGTCCACCACCTTCGATCATGGCTGGACCACCAATACCGATATTGGAACCTTCCGTGGCGATAATGACATCACAACAGCCCAACAGAACTGCATTGCCTGCAAAACACCGACCTGTAGTGATGCCAACAATAGGTACCAAACCAGAAAGCCTCGCAAAGTAAGTAAAGGCCCAGCAGTCGAGTCCAGCCACACCGGATCCATCAGTATCGCCCGGTCGCCCACCACCACCTTCAGCGAACAGCACCGTTGGCAGTTGGTACTTTTCTGCAATCTCAAACAAGCGATCCTTCTTATTGTGGTTTTTCATCCCCTGGGTACCAGCGAGCACCATGTAGTCGTAGGACATAATCATGGTTCGTGCTTGATCCTCACCGAACAAGCTGCCGTTGATTTGGCCCAAACCACAGACCATGCCATCGCCAGTGGTATTTGCAATGAGATCATCTATCTTGCGTCGGCGACGTTGTCCTGCCAGAACCACGCCCCCGTATTCGACAAAGGTATTCTCGTCACATAAATCAGCAACATTCTCCCGCGCCGTGCGGTGGCCTGTTTTTCTTCGCTTGGCAACAGCTTCTGGCCGACTAGCGTCGAACCCTGCGGCCTTACGATCTAACACTTCCTGCAAGTCAGCACGAATTCGGTCAAGGTCGAGCTCTTCTACCTGACTCTCCTCTCGCGCGGCTATGTCTTCTTCAAAAAGATAAATGAGTGGGTGCCCTTCAAAGAGCGCATCGCCCACATCCACACCTAGCCGGTCAACGACACCACTAACCATACTGCGGACCTCGTGCTCCATCTTCATGGCTTCCATAACAAGCACTAGCTGCCCCACGTATACTTCGTCTCCAGGTTGCACTTCAAAGCTGACCACAGTGCCTTGCATGGGAGCACCCACCGCTACCATACCGTCAGGTAAGGCTTCATCTACCAAATCCATTACTTGCGGCGATTGGCTGGAGCCGGTGCCAGACTTGCCATGCTCAAGTACTGCCAACGGATCAACAGCGTCGACTCGTACTCCGGCAATACTGCGCTCAGCGCCGGTGGTTATTGCGGGCAGTTCTACAAGTTCCGCTACGTGGGTATCTACAAATTGGGTATTTATTGATTGGTCTTTGAATGCGGCATGGCCAAGTAATGTTTGCAGCAGAGAAATATTGGTTTCCACCCCTTCGATTTCAAACTCCGACAAACCTCGATTTGCGCGCTTTACGGTGTCTGCAAAATTTGCCGATGGGCTCGATGCAATCACTTTGGCCAACAAAGAGTCGTAGTTTGGGTTGGTGCTATAGCCCACATAGCCATAGGTGTCAGTACGTAACCCGGGGCCACTCGGCACACTAAATTTACTCAGTCTTCCGCCGGTGGGTTTGACGTTACCTTGGGGATCCATGACTTCCATGTTGACTCGAGCCTGCAGCGCGAAACCACGAGGTGTCGGTACGTTTGATTGTAGCAAACTGATGTCCGCCAACATTGCGCCACCTGCAATAGAAAGCTGACTTTGGACCAAATCTATACCAAAAACTTCTTCCGTTACCGTGTGCTCTACCTGAAGTCGTGCATTGGCTTCCATAAAGTAAAACTTCTCAGTGTCGGCATCGACAATAAACTCTATGGTCCCAAGACCACGATAGCTGACGTATTCCCCCAACTGAACGGCAGCTTTACACATGGCTTGTCGCAGCTCTTCACTGAGCCAAGGACTGGGCGCAATTTCAATGAGTTTCTGGTGGCGTCGTTGAAGCGTGCACTCTCTGTCACCCAGATGGGTGACCGTACCGCTGCCATCTCCAATTATCTGAATCTCAATGTGCTTGGCATTTTCAACATATTGCTCAACGTACACGTCACCATTGCCAAAGGCTGCTTGAGCCTCTGAGCTTGCACGCGCAAACGCTTCTTCTACCTCTTTGGCATCACGCACGACGCGCATACCTCGCCCGCCACCGCCAGCGATGGCCTTAATAATTGCCGAGGTCGGACTGGAAGCTAAGAAGGCCTGCACATCCCTCACCGCCACAGCTTCAGAACTGCCATCAAGAATGGGTATGCCACATGCCTGAGCGGCTTCGCGTGCTCGGGTCTTGTTGCCTAAGACACCTAAGGTCTCAACAGTTGGTCCCACAAACACCAAACCAGCAGCTTCTACTGCTTTCGCGAAATCTGGATTTTCGCTTAGGAAGCCATACCCCGGATGAACCGCATCACAACCATGCTCTACAGCACAGGCCACTATTTGATCGATGTCCAAATAGGCTTTTGCGCCTTTACCGGTGAGACCGATGGCTTGAGTCGCTTGACGCGTATGTAAACTCTGAGCATCGTCTTCGGCATAAATCGCAGTCGAGGAGATGCCAAGGTCATCTATGGCACGCATAATACGAATCGCGATCTCACCGCGGTTCGCGACGAGTACATCCTTCAAGTTCATAACTTCCTCTCTCATCAATAATTCTGTAATTGCTCACGCACCTGGGCAAGGCGTTCGATTGTTGCTAATGCCTGACCTTGGTCGGCACTCATATTCCTGGCAATGACATCGGTATAACCAACATCAGCAAAGCTCGACAGTTGATCTGCGACTTCCTGTACTGAACCCGCTAACAATGCATCTTCAGCGAAACCTCGGTAGCCTTTTTCAAAGTGGCGCTCTTTCACTTTTTTAGCTTCTTGGGACGTTGCTCCAACATAGATATCGCGGCGCAGGGCAACTGCCCTGGGCTCAGTTGCGCACTCAGCACAAGCCTGCAGATATTGATTAGCCTGAGCGCTTGCTACATCTAACCCCATACTGGGCTGGGCCAACCAACCGTCGGCCATGCGCGCAGCACGTCGAATCGCTGCTGGCGCTACCGCGCCAACCCACACCTCGACAGTTTGGCTCGGCACCGGAGAAATCTTGGCATTCTCAATTGCCCAAAAACGGTCATGGCTGACGGTCTCTCCTGCCCAAAGCTTGCGCATGATATTTAGACTGTCTTCAAACATAGGAACGCGATCGGACAATGGCACCCCCATTGCTCCAAACTGATGCCTATCGCCACCCAAACCGCACTGTAAAATGAAGCGTCCCTGCATAATCGCTGCGAGCGTGCCGATTTGCTCAGCTAACAAGACAGGGTGCCAAAGGGGAAGCAGGTATAGCGCACCTGCTGGTTTGTTGTGCCACTCGGCCAACAATCGGCCCATGATTGGGCTATTTTGGTAGTAGTGGGTCGGGGTTGCATGATGGTCGCCTACGAAAAGGCTGTCTAAATCAGCAGCGTTCGCTGCCTGCGCGCGCTCCACCATGCGGCGCACCCCATCTCTTGGATCAGGCACACGGTAGTTGGAACAAATCGACATACCAATTCGCATTCTCTCCTCCCCCTTATTCTCCCAGGTACAAATCTTGCCAGATTGGCGGCGTGTTGACGAATTCATGGGCCAATAACTGCCCATCCTCGAACAGGAAGTTAGCGACCGGGACAGCAGTGCCACCCAGTAGCGAGGGCAACCAGATTGCATCAGCCTGCCACATCTGGATGAATGGTATCTCCTCAATATTCACCCAAAAAGGTTTGGCCTCGTCGCTTTCGCTTGATTCACCAAAAAACCCACTGGCCACGAAGGCAAAACCGAGCCACTGAGGCCCCGATTTCTCGACAAAACGCAGTTCGCAGCCGAATTTGAGATGACTCGGCGTCACCCCCACCTCTTCGTTTGTCTCACGCACTGCGCACTGTAGTACGGTTTCACCGCATCGCAATTTTCCACCGGGAGCATTGATCTTACCTGCCCCGTGTCCGGTCTTCTTGTGAATCAGTAACACCTGACCCTCGCGCACGATAAATACCAGCGTACCTATGAACTCTGGCGTCCAACTTTTTTGCCAAGGCGTATCAATTGTTAACACAGTACTTACTGCGGGTAGCGCGCTTCCAACCCCTTATACAACAACTCCGGCAGGTCTTTGGGGGACCCCGCCAAGTCATCAAGCAGTTCGATGAGATGTTCGTTGTCTTCGCGTCCTTGCCAAACTTTTTTGTACTCGCCAGTCTTGTAGCCATGATCCTGGCGAAAATGGTTGAGAACATTTTTGCCAATGTAGAGATCAAACAGCTCGTCATAGGACATTGGTAACGAACGCATGGCCTCAATAAACGGCTCAAGCTCGAACGACTTAGTTTGCAAAGCACTTTGCGCTAAGTCTTCAATCGCGCAACGAAAACGTTCCGCATCGCCCTCTTCCAAGGGAATGGATGCCAACTGAGAACCCATTTCATCACTTAAGGAATTTGCCCGCATAAGCTCACTTAATGCGAAATGCCAAATGTCGACCAGTTCAAGCTTCACCTGTTCAAGATCCGGCGATTGCGCCTTCCACCATTTCCACCCGAAGTGATCAAGCATTTCAGCGCACTCAACCCAAATAGCTCGATAGTAGCCATAACCCTGCTCACGCCAGTCAGGGTGGACCTGTATGTTGTGCGCATCTTGCATTTCAGCCATGGCCTGCAATTTCGCAACAGCACTTTCGTTGTGTTCAGCCATTTATACCCAACCCAAAAACTTTGCCCTATGTTAACGCCCTTTCTGCTGTATTCTAAGCACTATGGCCAAAAAGCCGACTGCCGCCCTATTGATGCACCCGGTGGTCAAAGATGAGCTGTTTCGTGCAGATCACTTTGATGCCCTCAATCGCATTTGTGATCTTGTTAGTGAAGATCCATTCCGCGAAGCGTCAACCCTTGCCGAACATCTAGATTCGGTAGAAATACTCATCACAAGCTGGGGCTGCCCACGCATTACCGCAGAATTAATCGATCAGGCACCCCGACTAAAACTAATCGCCCATCTCGCCGGAAGCGTAAAAGGTTTTATCGACGATGTAGTCTGGCGACGTGGCATAAAAGTGATCAATGCCGTTGCGGCAAATGCAGTACCCGTTGCAGAGTACACTCTGGCCGCGATTATCATGTCCAATAAACGCATATATCAGTTGCGTGATTTTTACCGACAGTACAAAGAAAACCGGGCACCGTGGACTAGAGAAGCCCCCAACGCGGGGAACTATCAAAAGACAGTAGGTATTGTCGGGGCATCGCATGTTGGCGGTCTGGTTATCAACTATTTGACCCAATTCGATATGCGCACCCTGCTGTACGACCCCTATATAACACCGCTGAGCGCTCGAGAGCTGGGCGCAACCAAAGTCGGCTTGGCAGAACTTTGCAGTCAGTCCGACGTGGTTTCAGTGCACGCGCCACTACTCCCTGAAACCCATCACTTGATTGGCGGTCGCGAGTTGTCATTGAT
Source organism: Limisphaerales bacterium (assembly GCA_051270205.1). GTDB lineage: Bacteria > Pseudomonadota > Gammaproteobacteria > Pseudomonadales > Azotimanducaceae > UBA4421. The sequence continues at coordinate 1,287 of JBNMMV010000172.1, read as the reverse complement.
GAAAAATGGTGCAACCCTCATTAATACAGCCCGGGGTGCCATTGTTGATCCAGAAGCGCTACTGGCTGAACTCGAAACTGGTCGGATTTTTGCGGTACTGGACACAACAGACCCGGAGGAACTTTCGCCCCGTAGCCCGCTATTTGACCTACCCAACGTATTTTTGACCCCACACATCGCCGGTTCGCTCGCAGATGAAACCCAACGCCTTACAGACTATATCGTCGCCGAGTTGGAACGGTATACTAAGGGCCATACATTGAAACATTTGGTACGTAGAGAGCACCTTTCTCGTCTCGCTTGAATAAGGTTCAATACCTACCACACGTTGTACCAATCAAATAGAACAACCTGCTTAAAGGAGCACCCATGGACTTCATGTTAGCGAGCTTTGACAATGATTAAAAGTTTGCCAGTCCTACCGTTGAAAGACACAGTAGTATTTCCTCAAATCGTGGTGCCGTTAGCTGTAGGCAGGAGTCGATCGTTGGCCGCAATTGAAGCGGCTATGGATCAAGGCCGACAGTTCATCGCGGTGGCTCAAAGAGACCCGAATCAGGATACTCCCGAATTTGCCGACCTGTTTACCATAGGTACCATCGCGAAAATAACTCGTGTCGAAAGACAGGAAGGTGGCGCCCAGGTTATTGTCCAAGGCGACCGTCGGGTGCGGTTATTGGCGGAAGAAGACTCTACCGATTTCACTCGAGCAAGTTGTGAGTCTCTAATGGAGTTAGAGCTCTCGGAGTCTGGTAGCGACAGCCACGAAATAGAAGCGCTACTTCGCGTCAATCGCGAACTTGCACAACGTATTGCTGCACTATTCGAAGGTGACAATGGCAAACAAATCTACCAACAGCTGGTCGGGCACATAACCGATCCAGTTGTGCAGATGTATCGCATAGCCTCTCTCGCCAACTTAGAAGTCAAACAACAGCAATCTACCCTTGAGTGCGAAACAACGCTTGCCCTCATGCAGCATGTTAATGGCATCCTCACGCATGAATTACGAGTCACCGAGCTTCGACGAGAAATCGCAGAACGAGCCCGGGATGACATCGAGAAACAACAGCGCGAACACGTACTGCGCCAACAAAAACAAACCATCGAAGAAGCCTTAGGTGAATCGGGGGACGATGAAGACATCGCTGAGCTTCGAGATCTGCTCAAAGAGGCTGAACTACCGGAAGAAATTCAGAGTGAAGTTGATCGCGAACTAAAGAGGTTGGCTCGCATGTCTGCTAACGCCGCCGACTATCAGGTAGCACGCGCATACCTTGAGTTAGT
>JBNMMV010000171.1:0-8878 GCA_051270205.1 Limisphaerales bacterium | reverse complement strand
GTGTAGAGCGCGTACAGCCAATTCCATATATTTTTCTGCTACAACAACAGAGATTTTAATTTCCGAAGTGGAGATCATTTGAATGTTGATATTCTCTCCTGCCAGACAGTCGAATACTCGAACGGCGACGCCAGCATGCGACCGCATTCCGACGCCGACAATGGAGACTTTAGCAATTTCGTTGTCACCAGCAAGCTTTGCTGCCCGAATTTGCGAACTAACCGGTTCAAGTAACTTTAGTGTTCTTTCGTAGTCTTCCCGTTTCACCGTAAAGGTAAAGTCGGTTAGACCATCTTCGCCTGTGTTTTGCACGATCATATCTACCTCGATATTTTCGCGGCTCACAGGACCTAGAATTTTAGAGGCGATACCGGGAATATCTGGCACGCCATTGACGATAATTTTGGCTTCGTCCCGCGCATGAGCAATTCCCGAAACAAGTGGCTGCTCCATTCCTTCATTCTCCATGGTTATCAAGGTCCCGGGACCCTCTTCAAACGTCGACATAACCCGCAAAGGCACTTTGTAGCGGCCGGCGAACTCGACAGATCGTGGGTGCAAAACTTTTGAGCCTAGACTGGCAAGTTCTAGCATTTCCTCGAATGTAATGTGTTGCAAACGTCGGGCGTTTTTTACGACGCGAGGATCGGTCGTATAAACCCCATCTACGTCGGTACAAATCTCGCACTCATCAGCCTTTAAAGCGGCGGCCAATGCCACGGCCGAGGTATCAGAGCCACCCCGTCCCAAAGTAGACAGCCTACCGGTTTCCGTGACCCCTTGAAATCCAGCCACAACCGGCACGATTCCATCTGCCAAAAGTGCCTTCAAGGCATCAATTTCGATGTGCTGTATGCGAGCTCTGCCATGCACTGTATCGGTTTTAATACCAACCTGGTGCGCCAACATAGATTGAGCCGGCTGGCCTATTTTCTCAAGCGCCATCGCCAATAGTGCGATGCTCACCTGCTCACCAGTAGCCATGAGAACATCTAGTTCCCGTGCCAGCGGCTGGCTTTCTGAAATCGATTCACCTAGTTCAACTAAACGATTGGTTTCACCTGACATGGCAGAAACCACAACAACCACCTCATGACCTTCGTCCTTGTAGCGCTTTACCCGAGCGGCAACACCTTGAATACGATCGATATCACCCATGCTGGTGCCACCGTATTTCTGCACAATCAAGGTCATTAGCTCAGTCGCTCTGCGACAATGCTGCGTGCTTTTAGAAATGCATCTTGCATTCCAGCCGGATTGTCGCCACCGCCACCTCGGGCGAGATCTGGCCGGCCACCGCCTCTGACGCCGACGCTCGCGCCGGCTTCTGCCATAACGTCTGCGGCTGGTAGCTTTTTAATAACGTCCTCAGAGACCGCAACTACCATATTCACTTTGCCGCCTGAATCCTGCGTCAGTACCAGCACATAGCTTTGAAGTTGGCTTTTTAGCGTGTCTAGCGTCTGCATGAGTGCCTTGTTGTCCCCTTCCACCAGTGCGGCGAGAAAGGAGACCCCGTTGATCACCTCAATATCACTCACAATGTCTGCGCTCTGGCTGCTTGCAAGCTTTTGAGTGAGTGCGTCGATTTCTTTTTGTAGACTGCGATTGTCTCGCAACAGCCCTTCTACTTTTGTGGTCACCTCTGTAGGTGCCGTTTTAACCAGTGCAGCAACGGCGTTGAGGTCGCTCGACCATGATCTTGCAAGATTCGTCGCACCTGCGCCCGATACGGCCTCAATTCTTCTCACACCAGCGGCAATACCAGATTCTTGGGTGATGTAGAAGCTGCCAATGTCACCCGTTTGCGCAACATGAGTGCCACCGCATAACTCAACAGAGTAGCCGCTACCCATGGTCAACACCCTAACTTGGTCAGCGTACTTTTCACCGAACAGCGCCATAGCACCCTGCTCGACCGCCGCCTCATAATCCAACAACTCGGTTGTCACCGTCGAGTTCAGAAGGATTTGTTCATTCACCAAGGCTTCAATCTGTGCAAGTTCGTCTGTCGATAGAGGATTTGAATGCGAAAAGTCGAAGCGAAGTTTTTCAGCGTTAACAAGTGAGCCCTTCTGCTGAACATGGCTACCGAGCACTTGCCTCAGCGCCGCATGTAAAAGGTGAGTAGCCGAGTGATTGCGGCGGACGTTAGCGCGGTGACTATCGTCTATTTCTCCAGTTAAATCGCTACCAGCTTGAGTCGATCCGATGATCACACTACCGATGTGCATGCTTTGGACGCCAGAAACCAAGGTATCTTCAACCTTGAATTCAAAGCCCTCACCTAGCAACTGGCCACGATCGCCGACCTGGCCTCCAGATTCTGCATAGAACGGTGTTCTATCCAACACAATCACACCTTGTTCTCCTGCATTCAAAACCTCTACCGAATCACCATCGGTATTGAACGTTCCGAGCACTTTGGCATCTCCAGTATTTTCGGAGTAGCCGAGAAACTCTACGTCTTGTTTCACACTGACTCGTTGGCCGAGGTTGGTTGAAAATGCAGCTGCTGCACGTCCACGTTCGCGCTGAGCTTCCATAGCTATTTCAAAGCCATCCATGTCGACATGAATTCCGCGCTCGCGCCCAATGTCGGCAGTTAAGTCTGCTGGAAAGCCAAAAGTATCGTAGAGCTGAAAGACAACATCACCGGGTAGTGTGTTATCAGAAATGGCCGCCATTTTTTGATCCAACAACGCCATGCCTTGATTTAGAGTTTCACCAAATCGTTTCTCTTCAGCCAACAACACCTTCTCGACATGCGACTGTTGTTCCACCAAGTTAGGGAAGGCCTCTCCCATTTCCTCGACTAAGGTGCCGACCAGGCGATGAAAAAAGGGATCGGTAATTCCAAGCTTGTGACCATGCCGCAAACCTCGTCGAATGATTCTGCGCAACACATAGTCCCGGTCTTCATTGCCCGGCATGATGCCGTCGGCTATCAGAAATGCACTTGACCGAATATGGTCTGCGACAACTCGCAACGAGGGATTGGCCAACACGTCATCGACCCGATTTATACCAGCGAAAGATCCCGCTTTCTGCATGATTTTACGGAACATATCAATTTCGTAATTACTGTGAACACCCTGCATGATTGCAGCCACACGCTCCAAACCCATACCAGTATCAACGCCAGGTTGAGGCAACGGTGAAAGTGTTCCATCTGCTGAACGATCAAATTGGGGAAAGACTAAGTTCCAAAACTCAATGTAGCGGTCGCCATCTTCGTCTGGGCTGCCAGGTGGTCCACCTTCGACATCAGGGCCGTGATCAAAGAATAATTCCGTACACGGTCCACAAGGACCGGTATCACCCATGGTCCAAAAGTTTTCCTCAAGATCGATTACACGTTCTTGGGGAATACCAATTTTGTTGAGCCAAATATCTCGAGCATCATCATCTGTGGGGTGAACGGTAACCCAGATTTTTTCAGGCGGTAACTCGAGCACCTCGGTGACAAACTCCCAAGCCCAAGAAATCGTCTCTTCCTTGAAATAGTCGCCAAAACTAAAATTGCCCAACATTTCAAAAAACGTGTGATGCCGCGCGGTATACCCTACGTTTTCTAAGTCGTTGTGTTTACCACCCGCACGTACACAGCGCTGACTTGAAACCGCCCTCTTGTAACCAGGATCAGAACGACCCAAAAGTGGGTCTTTGAACTGATTCATACCCGCGTTGGTAAACAGCAAGGTAGGATCATCTTGAGGCACAAGCGAACTTGAGCTCACAATGCGGTGATCTCGTTCTGCAAAAAATGTAAGGAAAGCGTCTCGAACTTCCGCTGTTTTCATGACGGCGCTGCCGGCTAGTTAAAAATGGCGGGAAGTATACGTGAACCCTTAGGCTTTTGGCATCTTCGGCAACACATCGTGAACAACATGTCCGGAGAAACCACGACGTTGTAGAAACCGCATCGCCTTATTCCACAGCTTGTGATCCTGGCTGAGTGTTTCAAGTCCAAACTTGCGCTCGATGAGCTGTAAGGCCTCGTTGAACCAATCCACTTCAGCCCATTCGTCTAAGCTGTCTACTGATCGTGGATCAATGTCTTTGCTCTTTAGTTCCTGTTGAATATAGAAAGGTCCATAGCCGCGTCGGATCCTACTGCGGACTAACATCTCTAAAAACCGTTGATCGTTTAGGAATCCCTCGTCCTGAAGTTTCAGGAGGGTTTCCTGAACTAGGTCAGCATCAGCATCTCGATATTTACGATGAAGCTTTTGGCCTAGCTCGGTTGTACCATGCTCTCGAGCAGCAAGCATGCGAACGGCGGTGTTATACAACCGCTCACCTGTTGCTTCGAGCTGATAGTTAGAGGCTTTCTTGTGCGGCCTCAGGGATCACGACCTCACCAATATCACCCTTAGCGCTTTGGGATGTATCGGGTAGCAATTCGGCTCGAATGGCCTGCTCGATTTCTGCTTTCACTTCTGGATTATCGTCTAGGAAATCCGATGCATTTTTACGACCTTGACCAATTCGTTCGTTCTTGTATGAATACCAAGCACCAGACTTTTCAACGAGCCCTTGTTCAACACCGAGCTCTAATATTTCACCGGTATGGTAAATGCCCTTTCCATACAAAATTTGAAACTCAGCACTACGAAATGGCGGCGCCACTTTGTTTTTCACAACTTTCACGCGGGTTTCGTTACCCACCACTTCGTCGCCTTCTTTGATGCTGCCAATACGGCGTATATCGAGACGCACGGAGGAATAAAATTTCAACGCGTTGCCACCGGAAGTTGTCTCAGGTGAACCAAACATGACGCCGATTTTCATACGGATTTGATTGATGAAAACCACCAAGGTATTGGAGTGCTTAATGTTACCGGTCATTTTGCGCAAAGCCTGACTCATCAAGCGGGCTTGTAGACCGACATGGGAATCACCCATTTCACCTTCAATTTCCGCCTTTGGAGTGAGCGCTGCAACAGAGTCAATGACGATTACATCTACAGCACCCGAGCGAACTAACATGTCACAAATTTCTAGCGCTTGTTCACCTGTATCGGGTTGTGAAACCAACAGATTATCAGTGTCGACTTTCAGCGCTTCCGCCTAGGCTGGGTCGAGTGCGTGTTCTGCATCGATAAATGCACAGGTGCCACCGGCCTTCTGTGCCTCGGCAATAACCTGTAATGTTAACGTGGTTTTACCGGAAGATTCTGGACCGTAAATTTCAACGATACGACCGCGCGGCAGACCACCAACACCTAGCGCAACGTCTAACCCCAAGGACCCCGTTGAAATAGTAGGGATTGCCACTTGCTCTTGATCACCCAAGCGCATCAGTGATCCTTTGCCGAATTGGCGTTCAATTTGTGCCAAGGCCGCAGTAAGTGCCTGGCCTCGATCTGAGTTCATTTTGTCTCTTGCGGAGAGCTTATCGGGGTTGGAATTTCTAGCCATTGGTATTCTCGCTAACTGTTGACAGTACTGTATATCTATTCAGTAGTGCAATGCAATACCGGAAAACCAGATTCTTGGGTTCTCCTACTTAAATCGTCAGCAAAGACTTACAAAAAGCCTAATTCGCACTGTCGTATTGACTCACCTTTCCTCGGTGTAGTTCACTGAGACCGTTCATCCAGCTAAGAAGGTTTACGTGAGCGAGCACACGCCAATGATGCGGCAGTACCTGTCGATAAAGACTCAACATCCAGAGGAATTGTTGTTCTATCGCATGGGTGATTTTTACGAACTTTTTTTCGACGATGCAAAGCTTGCGTCTGAACTTCTGGACATCACCCTTACCGCCCGCGGACAGAGCGCTGGCGAACCCATTCCTATGTGTGGCGTTCCTTATCATGCCGTCGACAACTATCTAGCACGACTGGTCCAGCAGGGACGCCGTGTTGCCATTTGTGAACAGATTGGGGATCCAGCCACCAGTAAGGGTCCGGTTGAAAGAAAAGTGAAGCGCATTATCACGCCAGGCACCTTAACTGACGAAGCTCTGGTGGAAGGGTTTGCACGCAGTAGTCTTATGGCCGTACATTCGACAGATTCGGGTGCAAGTTGGGTGACTGCCCAACTAGACCTCACTGACAACGCCATCGAATGTGCTTTGCATTCTAGTCTTGAGACGTTGTACGACTGGCTAGAACAGAAACAGCCGACAGAAGTCATCTCAAGTGCAGCTGGTGAACTGTTCATAGGCCGCTACTCTTTTCGCGCAATTGATGCAGACAATTTCGAGCAGACCAGTGCCAAAATTAAGCTGGATGAGCATTTCGGTCACGATACCAGCGCGCTAAATGGGCTTAGCGCACAGAGCCCGGTATTGGCGGTGGCTGCTGCCGCATTGGGCTACGCACAACACACTCAGTGTCAGGACTTGGAATTTATCAGACGACTGAATCTAGTCACCCAAGAGACGCAAATCGCGCTCGATCTTCATACTCGCCGTAACCTCGAGATTGATAAACGTATGAACGGTGAGGCAGATTTGACCCTCTTCGCGCTATTTAATACAACGCGCACGCCAATGGGTGCACGATTGTTATCTAGCTGGCTGAATGCGCCGTTGAGAGACCCGGTCGCGGTACTCGAACGTCAAGATTGGGTAACTGCTGCCCTCCGCGAATTGGAATTCGAACCGATTCGAACGCTGCTTGGAGGCATGGGCGACTTAGACAGAATCTTGGCACGAGTAGCCCTAGGCTCGGCCAACCCGCGAGACATGCGACGACTACAAACCTCGTTGGAAAAACTCCCGCAGTTGCGATCGCAACTAAATTCCATTGAATGCAATTTGAGTCAGGCGCTCGTGTCAGGCCTGCCTAACTTAGATGCGCTACTTTCGTTAATTCAGAGCGCCATAGTGGAGGAGCCTCCAGCAACATTGCGAGACGGAGGCTACATCAAGGCGGGGTTCGATCCGGAGTTAGACGAGGTGTTGGATCTGACCGAGAATTCCGCCAGCTGGCTCAGAGATTTAGAGATACAAGAACGCGCGCGGACCGGCAGCCAGACGCTAAAAGTGGGGTACAACCGAGTACACGGCTACTACATTGAGATGAGCCGTTCTACTGATGTTGAAGCCCCCATCGAATATGTCAGACGCCAAACGCTAAAAAACGTCGAGCGATATATAACACCTGAACTGAAGGCCTTTGAAGAAAAAGCGCTGAGTGCCGAAAGTCGGGCCCACCGCCTCGAAAAGGCATTGTTCGAACAGCTGCTCATCCAGGTGAACGATTCGCTTGAACCGTTGCGTCTTATGGTGGCATCGGTGGCCTCAGTCGACGTGCTCGCGGCGTTCGCAGAGCGCGCATTGGTACTTGAGTTAACTGCCCCGGAGTTTCAAACCAGCGTTGGCATTAATGTTCACGACGGCTGGCACCCTGTTGTGAAGGCAGCCAGCACTGCGGTTTTTATTGGCAACGATGTACAACTCACGAACGATCAACACATGCAGATTTTGACCGGACCCAATATGGGTGGTAAATCGACCTATATGCGCCAAACGGCAATTATATGTCTGTTGGCATTTGCGGGTAGTTACGTGCCTGCAACCCATGCCGTACTCGGCCCTATTGATCGAATTTTTACCCGCATTGGCGCGGCAGATGATTTAGCAGGCGGCCGATCAACCTTCATGGTTGAAATGACGGAAACTGCAAATATTTTGCACAACGCAACCTCCCAGAGTTTGGTATTACTCGACGAAATAGGACGCGGAACATCGACCTATGACGGCCTCGCCCTCGCCTGGGCTTGCGCGCAATACCTGGCAGAACAAAGCCAGGCGCTAACGCTGTTTGCGACTCACTATTTTGAATTGACCACCTTGCCGGACATTTGTCCAGGCGTCGCCAATGTTCACATGACAGCAACTGAACATCGCGGCGATATTGTCTTTTTGTATCGAGTAGAAGCAGGTCCGGCCAGCCAAAGCTACGGCATTCAAGTAGCGAAGCTTGCGGGTGTACCTAGCGCAGTATTGAAAATCGCGCGAGAACGTCTCGTTGCATTTGAGCAAAATAACAACCACCCACAACAGCCCGACCTATTCTCAGTAAGCCGTGCGCCTGCTGAAGCTGATCAAGATATTGAGTCTGATCTTGAAGATAAGCCAGAGATTGGGTCCCACCCAGCATTGGTTGCACTTGAATCGTTGGATGTAGACGACATGAGCCCTCGACAAGCATTGGCCAAACTCTACGAACTTAAGCAATTTTTCGATAAAACTTGAATATCGATAAAACAATTTGAGTATCGACAATAGTTGGGCATCCGCTAGAATAGCCGGCTTTTGTTCACTGGATTTATCATGACCTTTGTTGTTGGCGAAAACTGCATTAAGTGTAAACACACCGATTGCGTCGAAGTCTGCCCTGTTGATTGCTTCTATGAAGGGCCCAACATGTTGGTTATCCACCCAGATGAGTGCATCGATTGCGCGCTTTGCGAGCCAGAGTGCCCGGCGAACGCAATATTCTCAGAAGACGAATTACCTGAAGCAGAAACTGACTTTCTCGAGCTTAATGCAGAGTTAGCAGAAGTATGGCCAAATATTACAGAGAAGCAGGATCCACCAGCCGACGTCGATGAGTGGGACGGCAAACCAGGTAAACGCGCTCTGCTAGAACGCTAAAACAGTTGGTCTGGGGTGAGACCGGTCCGCAACTTCACGTACGGCGTCTATCGAATTGTACGCGTCTGATTCATCGTCGCGCGCTCAATTGCCTGTCGAATCCACTAGGTGGCATAGGTGGCATAGGTGGAAAAGCGAAAGCCGTGTTCTGGATCGAATTTTTCAACAGCGTGGGTGAGGCCACGATTTAGATAACGGCGGCAGATCTTCACCACAAGGCGCAGATTGCTCTCGATGATACGTTTGCGACCGGCTTCATCACCC
>JBNMMV010000170.1:0-8911 GCA_051270205.1 Limisphaerales bacterium | reverse complement strand
AGGAGCCTTCAGCTGGTAAGGAGCCTTCAGCTAAGCTAAGGCGCCTTCAGCTAAGCTAAGTAGCCTTCTTTACGGTATCTAATCTTGTCGCGATTGCAGGCGTTTCACCTACCGTGCTTAGGGCGATGCTGTTCGTGCCAGATACAGCACAATTTACTGTGAATGCTGAATCTGTAACGCCACGTACTTTCAGTTTGACCTTAATCGTACTTCCATCTCGGATTCGTCTTACGTTGCTTTGTGCTTCTTTGCCATAGCGGCTCTGCACTTCGTTTTTGCACAGGGTGACCGCTTTGCCATTAGACATGCCTGCCTGGGATGGTGCGCTCGCGAGGGCAGCTAAGGTAAAGGCCACTGCGGCTGCGAGATATACCGGCTTTAGGTTTAGAGTGGTTGTATTCAACATGAGTTTTGCCTGGTTGGGACGTTGGGAAAGAGCATAACCAGGAAAAAGTGTTACGAATATTCCCAAAATGTGTACTACGGTGGTGCAAATATGAACCGGATGGCGGATGTCGTCCGGTTTCAGCTTACGGTCTTAGAGTCCCAGTGATGCTGACTCTTAGCTAATCTATCCCCCAAAAAGTCTAGAAATGCCCTAAAACGAGCAGTTTTTTTGATATCTTGATGGGTCAGTAACCACAATTCGCCCGCTTGACGATAGTCAACACCTTCTAATTTGGAAACCTCAGCCATCTTTCTCTCGATGATGTATGGGATATGGCCAATACCAACACCAGCTTGCACCATATTGATCATTGCCTGGGGTGAATCAACCCGCATGATGACCTGTGCATCCGGTACGTGTTCATCCATCCACATTTTTCCTCCGTAGTTTTGCATGGAATGATCCCATCCAATCCATGGGAGTTTGGACACGTCTGCAGTGCCTTGGGCCTCTAACAACCCGCTATGGGCACACGCGCTATAACTGAAGTCACCAAACCGACGACCAACCAAGGTTTCGGGTGGATTGGTGGTGACCCGCAAAGCCACGTCTGCGTCACGCTGATGCAGGTTAAGTGCGGTATTTACGGCAACAATATGAAGCTCAATGTCGGGATGTCTTTTTTGAAAGGCTCCAAAATCTGGCGCTAAGTACTCCAGAAACATTTCTGACAATGTGACACGTATGGTGCCTTCAAGTCGTGTGTCTTGTCCTGCTAGGCGCAGATGTAGCGACTGCAATTTGTCATCAACACCTTTGGACGTTGCGAAAACATCCTCCCCGGCTTGGGTCAATATGTACTTGCTGCCGCGTCGCTCTAGCAGGGCGACGCCAAACGCTTTTTCGAACGCACTTAGTTTTCGCGACAACGTGGCATGACTCATGCCCAAGCTTGCTGCCGCCTTACGAATCGAACCTTCTGTGGCCACGGCCAAGAACAGGTGGAAGTTGTTCCAGTTCATAACGGACCCCCGGCGCTAACCGATCATTCTGACTGTCATATTAGACGATTGAAGTTAGACCGAGTAGACAACTTTGGAAAAGGTCTTTTTCTTATATGCTCATTCTCTAGAACTACCACCAATCCGCTGATCATTGACTTGCTTCTGAATGGTTGTAGCGTGCATATTGCACTCTGGCTTGAAATATAGAGGTAGGCTGCATGGTCCGTGCTCGCGACATTGTGGTCCGAAAGATCACTCGTCGCCCAAATAGCGAAACCCCAAAATACTGGATTGATGATTCGGCGTTTGAAACACATTTCTTTAACGCACTGTCTACAACGTTCCCGGTTGGAGAACGATTTTTTATTCAAGCGGTACGTGGCTATGCAGATCGGGTCACCGACCCTGAGCTTAAAAGTCAGGTGGAGGCATTTACTAAACAAGAAGGTCAACACAGTCGTGAACACGACAGCCACGTGGAGTTGCTAGTCGCACAAGGCTACCCAGCCATCGATAAATTCAACGAGTTTGCGCACAATGCTACTCGCTGGTTTGCGCAGAAGATGCCGCGATATTCTCTGGCTATGACGACGGCAGTGGAGCACCTTACAGCGATATTGGCCGATGAACTGATGACCAACGAAGCCCGCTATTTAGGACGTATGAGCCCTGAAATGGGTTTTATGTGGCATTGGCACGCGGTGGAGGAAGCTGAGCATAAAGCAGTAGCGTTTGATGTCTATCAGGCCACTGGTGGCGACTATCCAATGCGCGTGTTGGCAATGTTACAGACGCTTCCCGCCTTCATGGTGGAGATATTTTTCCGGCATAGCTACCTGCTGTGGCAAGATGGCCGCCTGTTTGATCTTAACGAGTGGCGTCGGGGCTTTCCTTTTTTGTGGTCTCGTGGCGGCCTGCTACGATCCCTTGTGCGTGGTTCGGGGGTTTACTTCAGACGTGATTTCCACCCATCGCAGATGGACAATAAAGATCAGATCGCTCTGTTCGAACAGCGTTATCCAGACGCTTACAACGAGATATAAGAAAAGGTGAATGTGTGAAAATTATACTAGCGGCAGCTGTGCTGTGTTTCCTTGGGCTTTTTATGGCGGATGCCCAAGCTGAGAAAAAGACTGACAAAACTGTCCTCGCTGGCGGGTGTTTCTGGTGCATGGAAAAGGACTTCGAAGAATTACCCGGTGTGAGTGACGTAGTTTCCGGGTTCACGGGTGGTACCGCGCGGAATCCGACCTACAACGGTGACCATAGAGGACACTATGAAGCAGTAGAGATTACCTACGATGCTGAGGTCGTGAGTTACACCGAAATTCTTGCGCATTTCTGGGTAAATATTGATCCCTTCGATGCGCGAGGCCAGTTCTGTGACAAGGGACCAAGTTATCTGAGTGCGATTTTTGTTGCGTCAGATCTGGAACGCACGATCGCCGAAGCAACCCGAAAACAAGTTGTTGAACGATTTCCAGATCAGTCTGTGGTGACCCCAATATTGGATGCCGCTAGGTTCTATCCAATAAAAGGTCGGGAGATTGGGCATCAAGACTATTACAAGAAGAATCCTCTGCGGTACAAAGCTTATCGCTGGAATTGTGGTCGTGATAAGCGCCTAGAGCAGGTATGGGGTCCAACAGACTAACGCTCGACCTCAATCATGGCGAACGAATCTAACTTTATTCAGCAGCTCATGCAGCGTCGCGTAATGCGCACGCTAAGCATGTATTTGATTGGCGCCTTTGTGTTGCTACAAGTCGGTGATATGACGTTTGAGCCGTTAGGCCTGCCGGATTGGTCGATGACCGTGCTGATCATAGGACTTGTCATCGGGTTACCCGTGGTCGCACTGCTCGCTTGGATTTTTGATGTAACGCCAAAAGGTGTTGTAAAGACCAATCTCAATCAAGGGGTCAAACAACCGATTGGTCTAGCGCGTAAGTTGGAATTTGCGCTAATCGCAGTTCTGACCCTTGGGTTGGGATTTTTCGTTGTGCAAGAACTGAGCAACGACACGCTAGTAGTGGGCATCGAGAGATCGGTGGCGGTTGTGCCTTTCACCAATATTGGTGAGGCTTCCAGTTATCTTGCCGCCGGATTGACGACCGAATTGGCTAATGTGTTGGCCGCGATTCCAGACCTGCGAGTGACTTCGGCCGCGTCAGCTATTACAGCGGCAAGTCTTGGTGATGATGCGGCGATCGGCGCTGCTCTTAATGTGGCGCATCTTGTTAAAGGCAGTGTGCAAAAAGCGGGCGAGGTGTTTCGCATTAGCGTCCAGCTAATTCGCGTTGCTGACGGCAAATTGCTGTGGACTTACCTCACAGACAAAGAAGCGAATAACATTTTCTCTCTCCAAGAAACTATGGCTGAAAATGTGGCATCTAGTCTGAAGAGCACGCTATATCTTGAGTCACTGCGGAACTCTGCGCGCAGTGGTACGAGCAGCCCTGCGGCGTACGATGCTTATTTGCTCGCCCTGCATTATCGGACTAGGAGTTGGCCATCCGTCATTGAGCACGCAGAACGCGCGGTAGCAATAGACCCTGACTTCGTCGATGCCCATATCCAGTTGGCAGAGATTTATGCCCAAAGAGCTGGCGGGACGTTGCCTGGATCTGAATCCTACCCTCGAGCTAGGCAAGCACTCGCAACCGTCTTGCGACTTACGCCGGAGAACCCACGGGCACTATTGATTCAGGGTCACTTGGCAAGGCTCGACCGGGATTTTGCAGGCGCCGAAAAGTTCTATCGTCGAGCAAAGACTCTTTTACCGAATCAACCCACTCGCCACCTTGCCAACTTGCTCTTGTTCCAAGGGCGCGTCGATGAGGCGATCTTAGAGTATGGCAGAACGATTCAGACACACCCATCTGAGCCGGGATTCTATAGTGCGGCGTTAATCGCGAAAGGCCGGTTCGAGGAAGCTATCGCGATGCAGAAGACTGTATTCGAAACAGGTTCAGAACGATGGAAGGCAGTCGGCTATGCTCAGTTGGCGCAGTGGTATGCCTTTACTGACGACGTAGATTTGGCTGCTAAAAATGCGGACCTCGGATTGGCCAAGGCTGATAAAAATTATCATCTCGTTCAAGGCTTGTTGGCCTATGCCCTGGCGGGTATTGGCAGGGAGGCTGAAGCGTTATCGATTGTTATAGAATTAGAGAAAATGGCGGCTGAAGGATATGTGAGTCCGTCGGCACTTTTCTGGGCATATTTGGGTGTGGGTGACTTGGATAGGACATTCATCGCGCTCGATCGCGCTATCGACGAGAACGTCTATCTCGTCACGGCTATACTCAAAACGTCGCCGATGCTAGATGAATTACGTCGTGACTTACGATTCGTTTCAGCGCTTGATCGATTGGGACTGGAAGATACGCCATAACGCCCAGGGGCTGATCACCGTTGGCTGGTCTGTAACCCCATCATCTGTTCAAAGTTTCCACGATAAAATGCATCTAGTGTGGGTTCGTTGAGACCTTCAGTCGACTTTTGGAAACGCCCATACGGGTTGCGCCCTCCTTCCACGTGAGGGAAGTCGGAACTAAACATACAAATATCTGCGCCTGCATTATTGATGATCCAACCTGCATCCTCGGTCGGATAGGGCGTCACTCGTACTTGGCGGGAAACATATTCGCTGGGTCTTAACTGCAGTGATTGCAGTCTCTCCTCGTGTCGTCCAAATGCTTCCATCGCTGCATCGAGCTGGCGAATAAAGCCGGGCACCCATATCGCGCCCAGCTCTATGACACCGAACATAAGTGTGGGAAATCGATCCAAGACGCCATCCAAAATCATCATGGATAGGGCTTGTTGAGGACCGCCAGGAATTGCCATATATGATATCGAACGAAAGTTCTCATCTCCGCCGTGGAAATCGGGGATAGCAGGGTGTCCGTTGTTGGCATGCGCCTTAGGAAGAACAAAATCTGCAGCGCCAACGTGAAACAAAATGGGAATCTTTGCTTCCTGCGCTAGCGCCCATACCCGATCCAGGTCGACATGACTGGTTGCGTGGTGTTTCGGACAAGCCCAAGGAATTAGAAGTGCAGCAGCACCTAGCTCAATGGCCTCTTTTGCAATGATGGGTGCTTGTTCAAGACTGGCCAGCGGCACGTTACATACGGGCAACAGACGATCGTCAACAGAACAAAAATCGACTTGGGCTCGATTGGACGCCCGAGCCATTGCATATACCAAGTCTATGTTGTCAGTGAATTCAATTTTTTCGATGAGCACGTTTGAAGTGGTAGGAAAAATGAGCTGGCTTTGCACGCCTAACAAATCAAGTGCCTGTGGTCGATCTTGCTTGCGAAAGGACCCGAGCGCCATATGGTTTTTGCGAGCCATAAATTCAGATTCGTTGCCAGCTACGAAATCTGCGTCACCGTGTTGTGCGATAACTGTGGAGAACTGATCTTTTCGAGCGCCAAAAAAAACTTTGTCGAATTGATGTTGGATCTCATCGAGAAACTTGGCTTCGGCAAAGGGTCGTAGCCAATCAGGTGTTTCCATGATGTGGGCGTCGGCATCGTGAACCGTGCGGCCTTCAATGTGTGGCATATCGATAGCTCGTATAATGTCCAATTGCTGTAACCTGCCTTAACAGCGTGTTTTCATCAAGTTTGTTTTCGTCGAGATAGTTTTCGTCGAGATAGTTTTCATCAAGATAGTATTTAGGAAACCACAGTTATCAAGACGCCGATTGCCAGTAGTAAAGGCAAATAGCGCACGCACTTAATAACGGCGATACGCCGTTTCATTTCAGCCGTATCGTTAACGTGGGGGAACGGTTGTTCTGGAACCGGAACATCAAGGAATGTGCAAAGAGGTTGCCAGCCTTCTTTTACTTCGAAAACTAGTAGCCGATCGGCTGGGATCGTTTCCTGTACTTGTTGGTTGTGCGTACGAAATACCGACTTAGCGTACTCTGCGTCATTGGCCCTACCAGCAAACGTACCCTGCCAAACGATCAAGCCGACGGCTTTCTGTAATTTTCTAAGGCGAGGAATAGCGGCGGTTAACCAACCCGGTATGACCTGCCATACTTGCCAAATGGTGTCCCTTACACTGCGGTACCAACTGTCTTCGTCGCGTACGGTGAGTATGACTTTTGCATGTGGATAGGACTCTGCAAGCGCTGCGTAGTAGTTGCAAGCTGGAAAGTCGGTAGTCGCCCGGTAGCCTTCAAAAACTTCGTCCCAGCTTGGCACCTCACGGTTTTCGGCAATGCGTAACCAGTAATCGACTTGGTCTGCGTTCGTAGCCACCTCCATCATATGGTGACACTTGTTATAGCCCAGTATTTCCAACGCTGTTTTTAGGGACAACGTTCCCGTACGGCCAAACCCCGCACCTATTATCTGTAAAGTCATGTTTTTGTCCGGTTACAGTTGGTCGATGAATGTCTCTATAGCGGCGTTAGTTTGTCCTGGAACCTCTAACTGGGGAAAATGGCCTGAACCGACTACTTGGGCAAATTGCACACCTTTCACGTGCTTGGCGATATAGGGCTGGTCGACGGCAGTTGCTGTTAACCAGAGTACTGGCTGGCTAACTGCTTTTGCCATGCGTTCGGTGTTCACCGCCATAACATCTATCTCCGCTAAGACTGTGGATAGGGGTGTTTGCATGGCGTCATGAACTGTCTCTTTGACAATCGATTTTGCGCACTTAGGTCCAAAAAAACCTTGGTACATAGATTTGAAAGCCTTCTTGCCGCCTGGCGCATTTAGAGTGTCGTACATGCCGCCCAACAATTGTGCAAAAGGGCTCTTCCGCGTCTTTAAGTCTGCGTTTGGATATAGGCCAGAATCGATCATCACCGCAGCCTTGACCATTTTTTGATTGCGTCGAGTGAGTTCCAAGGTGACAGGTCCGCCGCCAGCGTGACCAATGGCTATTACCCGACGAATGCCGAGAAATTTGAGAATGGCTTCAATATCTTTAGCGTGCTGGTCGGGCGTATGACCAGAACCGGGTGTGGTTGATCGTCCCTGGCCACGTCTATCTAGCGAGATAATTTGGAAGCGCTTGCCAAAATGTCGCAGCTGTTCGCGCCAGTGTGTGGTGTTGGAACACCAGCCGTGAATAAACAGTAGTGTCGGCGTGCCTGCACCTTTTTTTCCCTGCACTCGATAGTAGAGTCGCGCGCCATCGTTCTCGAAGTAAGGCATGTTCGTCCTTTTGGTAACTGGGTGATCAGTCTAAGCGAGATCTTGGTGTATTTGCATCGGTAAAGTCGAGCTCGGGCTGAAAACGGCGTTAGTATTAGCAGAATCCGTTCTTGTTAAATTGCCCTCCACGTCGACCAGTGCTTCTGAGAGTTGGGTTTTCTACCCTTTCCAGAGTGGCTCTGGAATCTCGATACCCAACGACGCTCCCCACTGATTCTTGTAAGCAACTTCGTGCGCCGGACGCCTAGGTGCGACACCCCAGCGGCCTGTTGGATAGCCCATGGGCACCAAACAATCGAAATCCCACCCTTTGTTTTCTGGCACCCCTAGAATCTCGTACATCTTCTCGCGCTCACCTATGATCAGGCTCGTAATAGAGCTGCCAACACCCTCCGCTCTGGCGGCGAGCATAGCGTTCCAAACGGCAGGGAAAATTGAACTGCCACTGCGATCGCCCCTTGTGAAGGCCAACAATAGCAATGGGTAATCGGCGAAATTGTCGCCCATGTAGTTTGCAGACCGGTACATCTTTAAGAACTCAGAGTTTTCTTCTTCTTCCGGTGCGGCATTCGCAGCCTTAAGGCGATCTCCATAGACCGTCGAGAACATTTGGTCCATACATTTTTTGTAAAGTGGTGCGAGTTGAGTGATTTTGTCCTTGTCGTCGACCAACATAAAACGCCAACCCTGGCCGTTGCCGCCCGATGGGGCGCGAATTGCGGCATCGATAATACGCGCTTGTACCTCGTCCGGGACTGGATCAGGCTTTACCCGCCGCATCGCGCGAGTAGTGTAGAGAGCTTCGTAAACGTCCATATAGGGTCCTCGTTAGTTCGTGGCTTAGTGCCACTTAGATTGTGTCTGACCCGAAAGGGAAAGATTAGATTGTGGTATAGCCCAAGGTATCTGGCCTGGAGTTAAACGTTGCGACTTTTACCCAAACCGAACGCAGAAAAAAGACCTGGTGTCCTCGCCAGGGCTTGTTTTCGTAGTGCGGGAACCGCGGAGCGGCGCCGGGTTGGCGCAATGTTTAACTCCAGGCCAGATGCCGAATTGAATAACAATGACCTCAATCCTGCCTTTTCGGGACAGACATTAGTTCGTGTGATTTTGCCTTTGATGCGGGCCGAAAGGCCAGTAGGACATTTCCCTGGGGTTGGCCGAACATGCCATAGCCTGAATTGACGAGTAGCAGGCCATTTGCAGCCACCAGCGAGGCACTGTCAATTGCGCCGCCTTGGCCCTTAATGCCGTTGACGGTTTGATATTCTCTAATGGTGTCGTAGGTGAACATTAGTCGGCCGTCGTCGCCGTCGAAGATTCGCAGG
>JBNMMV010000169.1:0-8912 GCA_051270205.1 Limisphaerales bacterium | reverse complement strand
AAGATAACCGCCGGTAACTCATAATCACGTGCCAAATCCACCAGCACAGGTTCTGCTGTAGAAGGCGCACCCTTTGGCGTTTTCTTCAACACCGGCAATCCTAATTTGTTGTAGAAAATATCCTGCAGTTGTTTGGGGCTGTCGAGATTGAATTCTTGGCCCGCAAACTGCCAGGCTTGCTCTTTCAGTTCACCAAGCCGATCAACCAACTCAGCACTGTGTTGCTTTAACAATCGCCCATCGACGAGGGCACCATGCCGCTCAATATCTGACAACACCGGAATAAGCGGCATTTCAATACTTTGATAAACCGACGTCAGTTCCGGTACAGCCGACAGCTGAGGCCACAGGGTCTGGTGTAGTTGCAGGGTGACATCCGCATCTTCTGCCGCGTACTCACTGGCCTGTTCTACAGGAACTTCATTGAATCCCAGCTGCTTGGCGCCTTTGCCCGCAACGTCTTCATATTTAATGGTACTGCGCTGCAAATAATTTTTGGCTAAATCGTTCATATTGTGACGCGAACCGACGCTGTTCAGAACATACGACTGCAACATGGTGTCATGACAAGGGCCTGCCAGTTCAACACTGTAGTTTGCCAATACACTTCTGTCGTACTTTAGGTTCTGACCCACTTTGATGATGTCTTCGTCTATTAGAATTGGTGACAAGAGCGCCAACACCTCCTGCAAATCGAGCTGAAAGGGGGCGCCGACGTAGTCATGCCCGACAGGCACATAGATGGCTTCACCCGCTTTATAGGCCAAACAAAATCCAACCAACTCCGCGCGCATGTAGTCGAGGCTGGTGGTCTCGGTATCGACTGCACACAAACCGTGACTGCGTACTTCGTCTAAAAAAGTCTTCAGTTCTTCAATATCAGTCACGCATCGATAGTCGCGTGACGTTACCACCTCAAGTTGCTCTAGCTGTTGATCTTCTTGAGACGCATTGATCTCTTCCAGCCAGCCCTTGAATTCAAAGCGAGTGAACTGCGCGGACAAGGCATCTTTGTCAGGCTCGGTGGTCACAAGATCGGTGAGAGAAAGTTCTAATTCCACATCGCACTTAATGGTCGTCAGCGCTTGTGAAAGAGGCAGCTGCTCGAGGCTGTCTCGCAAACTTTCACCAACTTTGCCTTTAACATTGTCAGCATTGGTGATGACATCTTCGAGGGTGCCATATTCATTTAGCCACTTTGCCGCAGTTTTAGGTCCTACCTTGGGCACGCCGGGTATGTTGTCCGATGTATCACCCATTAACGCCAGATAATCGATGATGCGTTCTGGTGGTACTCCGAACTTTGCCACCACACCATCACGGTCCATGGTGGTCTCGGTCATGGTGTTGACCAAAGTGACATGCTCCGTAACCAACTGCGCCATGTCCTTGTCGCCCGTTGAAATCACAGTTTCACGCTTAGCTAAGGTTGCTTGAAAGGCAAGGGTTCCAATGACATCGTCCGCCTCGACACCGGGGACAACCAATAACGGCAGACCCATTGCCTTAACAATCTCGTGGATCGGTTGAATCTGTTCTCGCAGGTCGTCCGGCGTAGATGCCCGATTGGCCTTGTATTCGGCGTATAAGTCATCCCGAAAGGTCTTGCCGGGCGCATCGAAAATTATGGCTAACGTTGCGCCGCTGTAGTCTTTGGCGAGCTTACGAATCATGGCGATGACACCACGTATTGCGCCGGTAGGTTCACCAGCGCTATTTCTGAGATCTGGCAGCGCATAATAGGCCCGAAACAAATACGACGACCCATCAACAAGCACCAATTGTCCTAGCCCATCGGTTGCCTGGTTTTTGTCACTCATTGCTGGCGTCCCTCGACTTTGCGAAATAAAATTCGCTTCTAGTTAGTGCGGGTTTTACTATACCTGACCATGACATTGCGTACGGCATATTTGCTGCTCATTCTAGCGCTCGCCAGCTCCCTCAGCGTTGCTGAGACGCTATCGCGTGGCCCAGATGTACTGATCATCGCCGGCGAAGATCGAGTGGTGTACGAGTTCCGACAAAACGGTCAATTGCGCATGGTGCGAGTAGTACCAAAATGGGGGAAACCCTACAAACTTGTACCACGAGACCCAACCAAGGGGTTTGGAGATTTAGAGCAAGCCCAGATGCTCGTTCCCGAATGGGTTATCGTGGAATTCGAATGAGCGCTGTCCCGAAAAGCACATACGACCACGCCTTAGACCGCTACGTTCGAGCATACGACCTGGGTGAAATTCAGCGCGTCTGGCCAGCAAGCCATGGCATTGAAAACCAAAACTACTTCATTGAAGCGTCAAAGGACGAGCACCTCTCCACGTTTGTACTGACCATCATGCGCGAGGCCAGCTTCGCCGGCGACAGCTATGTACCTATGATGCGTTACCTAGATGGTCTTGGATTGCCGGTGGCATCGCCGCTTAGCAATGTAACGGGCGAGGCAATCACCAAGGTCGACGACCAGTACTGCTTATTGCAGCAAAAGCTTTCTGGCCAACATCCAGTCAATCCTACCCTCAAACAAATTCAAGCTTTGGCACGCTTTACGGGGCGCATGCATCAAGCCAGTGTAGGTTGGAATGTGTCTCTGGCCGACTATCCTCGAGACAACGCTTGGCTAAACACGCAAGCAGACACCGTTCGCGAACACTTTGCCTATTCTGATCGGGCGTTCCTTGATGATAACTTGCGCCAAACCAAGTCTATGCTTGGCCGCGGTGATACAAAGAACTTACCGCGCGGTCTCATTCACGGTGATCTGTTTCGCGACAATGTACTGTTCAACGAAAGAGGCATAACAGGCGTACTCGATTTCCACCACGCCGCCACCGGTTTCTTCATTTACGACCTGGCGGTCACTGCAAACGACTGGTGCAATGACGCATCTGGATATTTAGATCCTGACAGAACCATCGCGCTGTTGAGATCATACAACCAAATTCGACCACTGACCGACGTCGAGGTTTGGTTGTTCCCTACTTTTTCCGCCTATGCAGCGCTCGTATTTTGGTTGTCTCGCGCTGCTGCTGTGGTACGCAGCCAAACAGATGATTCTTTGCGCACCAAAGATCCAGAGGAATTCAAACGCATTCTTCGCCATGTGCACAAACATCCTTTCTACTTTGATATCCGCCAGCTACGGGGCTAGGTCTATTCCTAGGACTGGGGATAGATACCAGATTAGGGTATCGAGTCTGCTAAACCGCTGTTAACAGATAGAGCGAAAACCAATCTCGCTCATCACTCCACTGAGCAGATACTTGAAAACCAGCACCAAGCGCTAACTCCGAAAGCTCATGCGGGTCATATTTATAACTGTTCTCTGTGTGCAGTTCTTCATTTTTGCCAAATTGAAATGACTCACCTAATACCTCGACCGGCTGTGAACAGTTGCTTTTCAAAAACATCTGTATGCAGCCCAACTCTTCGTTATAGCGCGCATCATGAGAAAATTGGTCTACAACAAAATTGGCGCCGAGTTTGTCGTTCAAGTGTGTGAGCAGGTTCAAATTGAATTCCGCAGTCACGCCTTGTTGATCATTGTAAGCCGCCTCTAAAACGGACTTCGATTTCTTGCGATCGACACCGATAATTAGGTTAGCACCCACGCCCAGCGTTGCATGAACAGTTTGCAAAAATTGCCGGGCTTCGCGTGGCTCGAAATTGCCAATGCTAGACCCCGGGAAAAATCCGACTTTCGCCAAACCGTCCGTCTCTTTTGGCAGCTCGAACGGCTGGGTCAAATCTGCGCATATCGGGTAAACATCAAGGCTTGGATAGTCTTGGTGCAGAGCCCAGGCATTAGCTCGCAGGTGTTCAAGCGAGATATCGATGGGTACATAGGCGCGGGGGGTTACTGCTTCAAGTAACTTTCGAATCTTCATCGACGAGCCAGAGCCATACTCAATAACGCAGACATCGCGGCCGGTTAATTCGGCGAGTTCACCTAGGTAGCTGTCAAACAGAGCCATTTCGGTACGCGTCACATAATATTCTTCAAGCTCAGTGATTCGCTCAAACAACTCAGAACCGCGACTATCGTAGAAATATTTTGGTGATATGACTTTCGGTGTTTGCGTTAAACCGGATAACACCTCTGCCGCCATATTGCCTTGCTCGGGTTCAAAATCAAAAAATACAAACTCACCGCTCGCTTCCGTATCACGCATCTTGCGCCAACCTCAATCCTGTAAACTGCCATCTATCGGGTGGATAGAAGAAGTTACGATAACTAGAACGTACATGTCCTTTGGGTGTTGCACATGACCCGCCCCGTAACACCCACTGACTGCTCATGAACTTGCCATTGTACTCGCCAAGGGTACCGGCCATCGGCTGGAAACCTGGATAAGGCGTGTAACTAGACTGCGTCCATTGCCAGACAACGCCGAACAGTTGTTGCATCTCATCGCTCGACTCAAAGCCACAGGGGTGGCAGGCCGTTTTGTTTTCCGACTGGGCTTGCGACTTCGTGTCGACACTGTGATCAGCGCCTACTACCTCCCATTCGAACTCAGTGGGTAGCCGGGCGCCTTTCCATGCGGCAAAGGCATGACTTTCATAGCCACTCAGATGCACAACCGGCAGATTCAGATCGAGGGGCTGCAACCCGTCCATGCGGTATTCGAACCACTCGCCGTCAAGACCGTGCCAATACAACGGATGGGACCAACCTTGTTCTTGCACTCTTTGCCAGCCTTCAGACAACCACAAATGAGACGTTTGGTAGCCTTGATCCTGAACAAATTCCAAGTATTCGCCATTGCTCACCAGCCGGTTGGCTAAGCGAAAAGGGTGGACCAAGGCATCGTGACGCGGGCACTCGTTATCAAATTTAAACCCTGATGCATCGATCTCCAAGCCAACCTGCACAACACCCCCAGGGTAGCTTGTGTAGTGTTCACGGGGCGTGGGTGCTGCACTCACAACGTTACCGCTATAGACAGGGAACAAGGGATTGTGACCAAAGTTGTACTTAATATCGGTGAGCATCAGTTCTTGGTGCTGCTGCTCGTGATGCAAGCCAAGCTCTACCAACGACAACACCTCATCCGATACGCCAGAGGTAAGCATTTGCAAGACCCGCTCATCAACATGGGAGCGATAGTCATAGACTTCGCTCACAGTGGGTCGCGACAAAAACCCCCTCTGGGGTCTGGGAAAAGGTTTGCCGACGCCGTTGTAGTATGAGTTGAACAGATACTCATACTGATCGCTAAACGCTTCAAAATTGGCAAGGTGGGGTCGCAGAATGAAGGTTTCAAAAAACCAGGTCGTATGAGCTAAATGCCACTTTGGCGGGCTGGCATCATCCATGGGCTGTACCCCATAGTCCTCGATGGCCAGGGGTTCACAAATTTTTACACTACATCGCCTGACTGATCGATATCGTTCAGCCAAATGCTCAGGGTCTGTCAAAATCGCGCCGCTAAAGATTGATAGGCAAGCCTAATGGTCTCTTCTTGATGTGGCAACTTAACGAAGCCATGAAAATGACCGCGTGGATTAATAACCACAATGTGCCCCGTGTGGTCAATGGTATAGGCACCTTCACCGTCAGGTACTTTGGCAAATGCCACATTCACCTGCTGAGTCAACTCAACCAACGCTTCGCGGTTACCGGTTATGCCCACAAACCGCGGTGAAAACGCACGCGCGTAGGTGCCAATTTTTTCTAGAGAATCTCTATCTGGATCAACCGATACAAGTACGCCACGAAACGGCTGGTCGGAAACCATTGCTTGAGTATTGATCAACGCCCGCTCAACCTGACCAAGCACTGCCATACTGGTTGGACATACATCTGGGCAATGCGTAAAACCGAAGAACATAAACGTCCATGCACCTTGTAGGCTGGCAACGTTGAACGCAGCGCCGTCCTGGTCCTGTAATTCAAAGGGACCCAATTCGCGTGGTCTCGGCAACACGAACACACCTTTATCGCGTAGCTCTTCTTCCGAAAGTTGTGGCGTTCGCAGTGTGGAAAAAACAAACATCACCACAACAAGAGTGATAAACACGGCACACAGGCTCACAGTTTTGGCGATGGCACTCATAAGGCTTTATACCGAGATGGGTTCAAATTCAAAAAGAGGCAAAGTTCCAACGACCTGTCCCATGGGTATGTAGTGGTCGACAAGTAGAAAAACGAACAGCAGCCCCAAGTACAAAATGGAGTAGCGGAAAGTCTCAATCGGTGCGCGAGGATTGTTATCGCGCATCAACACGCACGCCCAATACAAAAATCCTCCGCCAAGCGCCAACGCGCCCGCCAAATATACCCATCCGCTCATACCAATGACGAAGGGCATTACCGAGGCTAACAAAAGAATTATGGTGTAAAGCAGGATGTGCAAACGCGTAAACGCCTCACCGTGGGTGACTGGCAACATCGGCGTTCCGACTTTCGCATACTCATCCTTTCTGTCCAACGCCAGCGCCCAAAAATGCGGCGGCGTCCAGGCAAAGATAATGAGCACCAACAACAAGCCACCGGGATCTACACTGTTGGTCACAGCGGTCCAGCCAAACAGCGGTGGTGCGGCGCCAAAGAGACCGCCAATAACGATGTTCTGAGGCGTCGCCCTTTTCAAGAACATGGTGTAAATCAGTCCATAGCCAATCCACGACGCTAGATTTAGCCACGCCGTTAGTGGGTTGACGGTAAACCAAAGTAAAGCAAAGCCAGCAATCCCCGTGACCGCCGCAAAGGTAATACCTTGGCTCACAGAAACACGACCTTGGGCTGCAGGGCGGTTTTGAGTACGTTCCATGCGAGCGTCAATGTGCGCATCAGCGATGTGATTTACCACTGCCGCCGATCCTGCAACCAATGCAATTCCAACCAAGCCGAAGACAATAATCGACAGGGGCACCATGCCCGGCGTCGCCAGAAACATACCCACCAGCGCACACAGCAACATCAACAACACCACGCGGGGTTTGCACATTTCGATGTAGTCACGCCAATTTGCGTGGGAGACGCTTATCTCACTCATGTTGGGGTTCGCTTATTCTGGGCGGAGCGAAGTTTACTGCAATGACACATAACAGCAACAATGCGCCGCAGGCATTATGTAAGGTTGCAATCTTAAGTGGCAAAGCCCAAAGCACGTTCAATGATCCCAGTAACAACTGCAACGCAAGCACACCCACCACCACGATCGCTAGAGCCACACTGGCAAGCGCGAGCTTTCTAATCAGCAAGTCTGTAATCATCACTTCACCTTTATCCAATCTGCGAGAGTTTCAGGAGCGTTTTAAGATCGTCGAGAATGAACTTCGGGTTTTCATCCAGCGCATAGTGGAAAACCAAATTGCCATTTGGGTCAATGATATAGACCCCCTCACCAACTGCACGCGTTCCGGTGAGATTTATGCGCATCAGTTTTGGAAACGCCTCAGGCAGAATGGCGGCGGCGCTATCTTGGCCGTTCAGGGTGATACCGCGTCGCACTCGATCGGCTTCTTTATTCAAGAGTATGTGCAGTGCGCGCAAGTCCTTTACTTTTTGCCCGCAACGTAAATCACATTGATTGTCGGCGACAACCCACAGGCGCCAGTTTCTTGATTCTGGCTGTGGCCAACCGAGTTCCGTTGTGGTGGCGGGTGGCGAAACAAAAGCACCGTGATTGGTGGTACCCCAGCCATCACTGCCACTCGCAAAATAGTACAGAAGATAAGAGCCACCCAAGCTAAACATGGCAATACTCATGATCAGTATCAGCGCTCGTCGGCCGCTCTTCTGGCCATTATTAATTTCTGCTGTCACGTGTTCCCCATACTAAATAAAGAATGCTTAGTGCGATCGCTAAAGCAAACCAGGTCGCTGCGTAGCCCATGTTTTTGTCTTCATCAAGTACCGAAACAAAGGGGGCTGGCTGTTGCGCCCACTGACTCGACTCTAACCTTAGCTCGACTGGCTCTGCACCTGTTAGAGCTGCCATTTTTTTTACATTCAAACGCTGCACACGCTGGGGCCATTGGCTGGTCCAAACATCGTCCGCCAAAAGTGGTATCAAACCGGTGAAAGGCCAGACAATGCCTACAACTGTCACCGGTTTTTCAACCACTGGCAACACAGGCAGCTGATCACGAGACTCACCTTGCATCGTGAACCCTCTGTTTACCAACCACAATCGCCCAGACGTCGCTTCTGCCAATACCTGAATGATCCAATAACCAGGTTTACCGGCATTGACCTGATTATCGACTAAGAAAATCTTATCTGTCAGTGCACCGGTCAGCCTAAGGCGCTGGAAATCTTGTGGACGCTCCTGCGCGCGCGGCGCCGTTGGAAGCTGTGTAATAGATGCCAAATAGGCTTCTTGCATGTCGCCTTTTTGGGTCGCACGGTCGAGCTGCCAAAAGCCAAGTACCAAGGTAAGCGGCAGAAACACGGCGACAAAAAGCGTCATCCGCACGCCGGGTTTGAATGTACCAATGAGGGGAAGGTTTAAACTCATGGCTATCGATGGTTTACTCTGCGAAACGTTAGGGAAAAAGCTTTGTTAAAAATCATCATAGTTGTTTTGCTGATCAGCGTCGTGATCAGCTTATTCAGCGGCTTAGTTTTTCTCTTCAAAGACACAGGTAAAAAGGACTCTAAGCGTACCCTTTATGCATTAGGCGTGCGCATTACCCTAGCAACCCTTTTGATGTTAACCATATTCTACGGCTTGTACACCGGCGAGCTGCGCCTCGGCACCAACGCGCCTTGGCACAATCAAGACTACGACACGTTACAAGATTCATCGGCACCCAACACGCGACCTGATGATTAAGTGATTGCGGAGTTAAAAAAGGGGGCATAAGCCCCCTTCTTACACACTGCCCTATCGAGCGCTACAAAAGGTAGACGAAAATAAACAGTCCAACTCAAACCACATCGACAAAGTGCCAATACCAACTGG
>JBNMMV010000168.1:0-8945 GCA_051270205.1 Limisphaerales bacterium | reverse complement strand
ATCCTACCAGTCGACCAGGAACAGGATTGCCAGCGGAACGAGATCATCACTAACCGCGTGATTTAGAAAGGGATTATTGGTCGGGACGGCAGGATTTGAACCTGCGACCACTTGACCCCCAGTCAAGTGCGCTACCAAACTGCGCTACGCCCCGATAACTTGAAACCACACACTCCGACGTTAAGCGGATGTTGCAAACCCGAGCAGTTTCAAGGGCCGCAACTTTACCATGCGTAGCGCCGTATGGAAGCTGTATCGAATTTTCGTCAATCTAATTTCAACTCAAAACAAGCGGCAAAGCATCAAATCCGTAGAGCGTGTTATTCACCCGCTTAGTGGGCGTACCATCCAATCGGATTGTGGTCACGTGTTTTGCCAACGCTTTCAATACCGCCTCCCCTTCCATTCGCGCAAGCTGCTGACCGACGCAAACATGTATGCCATGGCCGAACCCCACATGACCGGTTGCGCGGCGAGTGATATCGAAGCTATCTGGCTCGTCCCAATGTCGGGGATCGCGATTTGCGGCAGCTAAAAACAACAATACTTTTTGTCCAGCTTCAATGTGCACGCCATCGACATCAACCGCGCGGGTCGTTGTGCGATAAAAAGTCTGAGCAGGTGACAGATATCGAATAACCTCTGTAAATGCAGACCTCGTGAGTCGTGGCTCGGCACGCAACATTTCCCACTGGTCCGGGTTTTCGGCGAAACAATAAAGTGCTCCGCCAATACCAAAAATTGTCGTATCAAGACCCGCGGTTAAAATGGAACGCACCAACAACCCGGCCTCTTCTTCGTTTATCTCGCCTGCATCGACCGCTGCGTAGATGGAGGCACCAATACCACCCTCGGTTAAATTTTCTCGTTCACACTGGGCAATAATCCAAGCAGAAACCTTCTGTGCATTCTCGAAGGACCGTTCGAACAGTTTGTTACGTGGGCCAAAGGCGTTGAATGCCATATCTCCATAGGGCAGAAGGTTTCCCCGACCTTCTTCCACCACCCCTACGGCGTCGGGAAACACCGACAATGGGTAAGTTTCAGCCAGATCTCGGATGCCATCCACGGCCCCGCGCGCCAATAACGCCTGCACTAACTGGTCGGCACGTTGGTCAAAGGAGTCGGCAAGCGATGCGAGTGCAGCCTTCGATAAGGCTCTATTGAGCACCGCACGTGTCCGCGTATGCATGGGCGCATCTGCCTCTAGGATGATACTCGGTGGCCGCCACGGCGCTTCCAATTGAAAATCTGAGAGCCCGACACCACGACCCGAACAAAATGTTTCAGGGTCCTCTAAAGCAGCACGCACATCGGCGTAACGGGCCAGACCGACCACGTTGTATCGCGGTAATAATACTGCAGCGCCAGCGTCTCTCAATTGGGCGTGAAATGCATACGGATCGGACAGGAATTCCGTGCTGTACGGGTCTATGTCTAGCGTGTTCATACCAACGACTCCTCTGTTCTCGCCGTCAAGGCGCAATAGCACACCACTTTGATTCTATCGCGGACAAAACTCGCAAAGGAATCGGTAACTGTTTTAGTAAACGCTTGAACTCTCGTTGCCGAAACTCCGAATGCGCTAAATCCAATTCTGGTAAGCGAGCAAAGCGGCGGCTCTTTCGCGTTGAGAGATACAGCGTATCAACAAGCGCTTTTTCAGCGGTGGCGATGAGATACGATAACCGTGATTCACTCCATTCTGCGCCATCCCGCATTAGTTCAGGTTTGATCTGGAAAAACTCAAATCTGCCAACAGGCGACTCAAGCACGCGCCCGCGACCGGTCGTCGCGATCTGAATGGTCTTGGGAATTTGCGACATCACTCCGCGCAGGTGTAGTGCCGTCAAGAAAGAGACATAACCTTGTTCCTCACCCAGTACATAAGGCACGCAGGAAAGCGGATGAAAATACGGGTGAGCAACGTTCGCCCAAACACCCTTGGTGACTTTTGTCAGCCGCTCCTTTTCAGCAAGACGTGCCAGCCGCTTGGTAGCAGCCGACATCGATACCGCACTACGGTTTGCATACTCACGCGTGGTGAAAATGACAAACTCTTCACTGTTGAGCAAATCAGGCATTGGTCTCGAGTTCCGTCAGCACCTGATTTTGCAACATTTCCCAGGCGGGTTTGTCGCCGAATTCTGCACGGCTAGCATCATCCAGAAACTCCACGACTTGTCCTTCATAGTCTTGCCACGCAAGGCTCATCAGGCAATCTAACGCCTTCGTGGTTTCAGTTTTGGATAACAGTTTTGACCACGGTGTCGATGGACCGTACCCACCTCGCATCAGAATTCCAAGATCAAATACATCTCTTGCCTGTGTAATCGGTCGACCAGCCAATGCACGCAATTTTTGAGCTACAGCAACGGGACCTGTGTAGTGAGGGCATCGATAGGGTAATTTTCGATAAGGACGGGCGATCGCCGCGTCGATAAGTCCCGTCTCTGCCTCGCCAGCCTCACTATGATCACGTCGCGAAAATTCGACCTTAGTTGGCAGTCGGTTACCCGCCGCTGTTACGAGTCCGAATCGAAATCGTTGTGTTGTATTCGTCTGTTTCGCTTTCGCCGGGTCATTGATTTCAATATCCACAATATCGAAGGCGCGCAGGCTACGCTTGAACGCGCGATCGTTCAGAATCTTGTAGCCATTTTTCTTCAAAGTCTGGACACCACCTGCCACTACATCGATGTCCATATCTTCAGAGTAACGAGGACTATTGAAAAAGAAACGCAGATTTACCCCACCTTTTAGAATGTAGAGACCGGGGTCAGACTGCTTCAGGAGCCTTTCCAAAAAGTGGAAATGGAAAACCTCTCGAATTTGGGTGTCAGAGAACATTTTTAATTATGCGTCTATATTGTCGAATATGTCAATACGCCCGTATAATAAACCACTCTTACCTAATCGCTGCGACGAAAGCGCAGCGCTTGTACCAATACGAATATGCCTGAGCATACTATTGCAGTCGTTGGGCTAAAACTCGCCCATGCCCAATGAGCGGCGCTGAGTAGCACCGCAAGATACACAGAAAAGTGCAACCGCTGCCATTTTGGTCCAAGCCTTCGCATAGAGGTTGAGTTGCTTGTTAGCGCCAATACCCCAAGTATCGCAAACGCTAACCAGCCAAGCGCAAGGTCTGGATGCACGGCTTCTCTCAAAATAAGATCGACACCCCACTTGCGTTCGAGGTACACCACCGTGTGCAACACCGCATAAGCAAAGCTCGCGACCCCGATTGCACGCCGTTGGCGCAGTAGCATCGAACCCCATTGACCACGGCTCAATCGTCGCAGCGGTGTCACCGACACTGCGACAAAGAGCAGTGCCACACTGAACAGACCTGTACGGTGAAGTGTTTGTCCATAACTCGCCGTGCCTTCTACCCATTGGTAGAGCAATGCCACAGCTGGCACGGTAAGGAGCAACCAAACTGCGATTTTTCTACTCATGCAAACCCTCCAGTAACAGTCATATGCTAGGATTCCGTGCCTAATGTAGCAACCAAGCAGGACTGCCAATGATTCGTAAAGCCACGCATTTGATTACATGTCTCGCGCTACTATCTGCGCTGGTCGCTTGCGGCACCGCTGAAAGCAGCCCAACGCTTGCCTTTGGAGATACCCCGCTCGTCGATCCAAATACAGCCGCTGAGAGCGAGCTCCGAAATGTCCCGGGGCTGAACGATGTGACAATTTCAGCCATCATCTCAGGCAGACCCTTTGCCACACCCACCGAGCTGCATGCTGCCATAGGCCTCGACTTGAGTGAAAGCGATCAAAGCTTAGTCTATGGTGTTTTGTTCATCAAACTAGGCTTGAATACCGGCGCCGAGGACGACTACAAACTCATCCCTTCGACCATGTCGCCCAGAAAGCTGGCGCACGAATTCGAAGAGTATCGGCCCTACGAGTCTATCGACCAGTTTAGACGCGAAATGGCCAAGTACGTGAGTGATGAAGAGGTTAAGCACCTGGTCCGATACGTTACCCTTGACTAGTCAGCGCTGCAGGACAGATATGAACAAGTATTACCAAATATGAATAAATACAAAATTGGCGCCATCGCGGGTATGGCAGGACCTTTGAGCTTTTTACTTGCGGTCATTTTTGTTGCAGCGCTGCGCCCCGAGTACAGCCACTACGGCCAGTTTATGAGCGAATTGGGTGAAACCAACGGTACGGGGGCGTGGATAATGAACATCTTCGGCTTCGGCGCATTCAGCGTTCTCTCAGCAATCTTCTTTCTCAGCCGTGCGGATACTATGGCCACGTCAGATCATCCGACCAGTGGGCGCGTGGCGTTGGTCTTAAGTTTTATATTTTGTCTCGGTATCCTCTGCGCCGGTATCTTTTCCTGCGACACCACCTGCACGCCTGAAACAGCATCAGCGGCTCAGCAATACCATGACCTAGCCAGTTTAGTCTTGGTCGTTTTTATCATCGCCATTCCTATCTGGCTCCACCACCTCGGCGCTTTGAGTCATCACCAAGGCCATTGGTGGTACTCGCGCGTTACGACGATCGTCGCGGCACTGTCTCTGGTGATGATGATCGGTTCTGTGGATGACAGATCCGGGACAGGTATGTATCAGCGGATATTGGTCGGTAGCATGTGGCTTTGGATCGCGGTTTTCGCGTGGCGCGTTTATCGGACCCAAACCACAGATTAACTTTTTCGTTGCTTACTAACCGGGTAAAACCTGCCCGCGACGCGCATCGGTATAGCCTTTGCCGCTTGCATACGCAACTGCACCATTGACCACTACGGTATCTATTCCGATAGCATCACGCACATATCGACTGCCATCACCGGGTACGTCCTGAATATATTTTTCAGGCCCTCGACCAAGGGTGTCTGCATCAAACACAGTAATGTCGGCAACATATCCTGTTTGCAGCAAGCCTCGATCTGGCAAACCCCAAATGTTTGCAGTGTCGGAAGTAATCTTTTTAACTGCTGCCTCTATGCTAAGCGACTTGGTTTCGCGAACAAATTTACTGAAAAGATAGCCAGTATCGCCGTAGGTAGCGAAAGACAGAATGTGTGCACCACCATCGCTGGCACCAATGTGCACCAGTGGGTCTGACAACAAAGCGCCAACTTTTTCATCGTCGTTATGGCCGACATCCGCCAACAGAAAATGGGCCTGCAAATCTTCTTCTAAAGACAAGTCGATCATGGTTTCGATTAGACCGGTGTTCCGCTCAGCAGCAATCTCAGCCAGCGTCATACCCACAAGTGACCGATTCGCTTCGGTCTGGACTTGGCGAAGGACCAAGGCATTCCAAGTGCTGTGCAGTGGCTCGGCGTCTTTGATTAAACCGGGACGACGTTCCTGATCCTTGAATGCTGCAATAATTTCATCATGGCTGCCAAAGCGCATGATTGAATACCAACTCGGCAATCGAATGAACAATAAGCTCGGCACTTCGAAGCAAAAGCTGATGTCTATGGGTCGTGTTTGTACCTGTGGCCAAACCCGGGCACCCGCTGCAATTTGTATACGTACTCGATCCATAACCCGGTCGATTGCTCCGTTGTCGCCGGCGTTAACGAACAAGGGTGACAACGTGGTTGGAATACCGTGTTTAATGGAGAGTTCTGCGAGCTCGTCCACCCGCGCGATGGTGACATCGACATTGTAAAACTCGTGCACGATTTGCAGCATACGTCCGAATTCACCCAGTACAGCCGCGAGTGCATCTAACTCGTGCGCATCGGCATAACGACTAGGCACTGGCTGCAGCGTCTCATCCATATCGACAAAGCTGGTCGACAAGCCAACAGCACCTGCTTCTAGGCATTCTCGGAGTAAAGCTTGAATCTGTACCAGCTCATCCTCGGTTGCGGTTCGTTGCATGGCGGCGTCACCCATCACCCACAAGCGCAACACGCTGTGGCCCACGAGGGGTGCCACATTCACGGTTAGGTCTCGTTTGATGCGTTCAACAAACTCTGGAAAGGTCTCCCAATCCCAAACCACGCCCTCATCAAAAGCTTTCAACGGCATCTCTTCAATTTGATTAAACATGCCTACGAGCTTTGTGCGGTGCTCGGCTTTCAAAGGCGCCAAGGACAACGAGCAGTTACCGGGTACGATGGTGGTCACGCCATGCTCGAGCGCGGGCTTACAAGCACCGTCCCACAAAAGTTGTGCATCGAAATGCGTGTGAGGATCGATAAAGCCTGGCGCGACTATGCGACCGCTGGCATCAATTTCTTCGGCACCGGCTGCGTCTACTTTGCCGATCTTGCTGATTATTCCGTCTTTAATGCCAATATCGCCGAGAAAGGCTGGTAGGCCCGATCCATCGACAATGCGTCCATTTTTTATGACTAGGTCGAACATTGTTCTCTCCTACTTTTGAAACCGATTAAAACTCTTACTCAGTGCAGCCCTAACATGCTGCCACTCTTGACCGATCAACCCCTCAAGCCCGTCGGATTGACATGAACTCAACAGCGCGTGGCTTGCGTGGGCATCTAGCGGTACGGTGCTTTCCCCGCCATTATCATAAGTGAGGGTAACGATAAGCTCCGCATCACCCTCATGTGCCGCGGCCAAACTCACTTTTGATATGGTCGTACTCACGCCTCGGCGACTGGCTTTGGCGCTTCAGTAAACACAATATCGCTGGGCAAAATCGTTTTTCCATTCGCCCCTGCTGGACGCATGAAGACATGAAAATTCCAGCTCTGCAACGACTCTGCCGTTACCTCTGCGGGCTCATCAGGGAATTCCCGAGAAGCAATGGATGCCCAATCGTCATTTGGTAACGGTCTAATAAACTTACGCGCTGGTGCGATTCCCATACTGTGTCCTCCAATTCTTACGGTGTAGCTTACTATATTGAGAACGGTTTGAACGTATCCCTACCTAACGGACAGATCTTCAAGCGCTTTGGCCTCAAATGCTAAAAGCTGCACCATGCTCGGGCGATGCAACAAACGATTGAAGTGGTCATTGCAATTTTTATAGGCAGAAACATCGAGTTTAAATTGAATGGCGCGCCGGAAACACCAGAAGAAGTAAATGTCGGGGATTGTGAAATGATCAAAAAACCACTCGCGACCTTCAAGTAGGTTTTCAGCAATGGCAAAGTTCTCATGCATTATCTTGTGCGCACAGTGCTTAACATGCTCTTCCGAGCCTGGTAAGTCGCAGTACCGCTGAGGTAATACGTTGGGCGTTAAGGTTGGGTGAATACCCGACGCACACCATGACATAAGTGAAATTGCCTTGAATTCATCTGCGCCACTGGGCAGCAACTCAGCCTCCTCAAAGTTGCGCGCGATCCACTGCAGAATGGCGACGTTCTCGGTCAATGCCTCGCCGTCCACTGCCAGTACTGGAACCTTATGTTTGGGGTTTATCTTTAGGTACTCGGGACCCATGTGCTCAGCTTTTAGGAAATTAACAACGTTAACCTCGAACTCTGCACCTGCTTCTGTGAGCGCGACATAGGGAACCAACGAACAGGCTGTGGGCGCGTAGTGAAGTGTTATCTGCATTTTCTACCTCAAATTTGATGTGAGCACGACTTGTAAGATGCGATAGAAACTCATCGGCTTCAATGCCGCACTCCTATCACCTGGTGATGGCCGCACTATGCGGCGGCACCCATCAACTCATTCGCCAACAAGGCACGTTGATACTTACCATCGCCATAAAGCGTGTGGTTGTGCATTTGTCGCTTGAAAAAGAGATGCACGAAGCACTCCCAGGTAAAGCCGATACCACCGTGGAATTGCACAGCGCGGCTCGATGAGAACACGGCCATATCGCTGGCTGCTGATTTGGCCATGCGTGCCAATCTCAGCGCTGTCTCCGGCTCTTCATCTGCGGCACAAGCGGCGTTGTAAGTAAGCGACTTAGCCGCATCGATGGCGATCATTACATTCACCAGTGGATGCTTCACCGCCTGAAAGAAGCCCAGAGGACGATCGAACTGCACACGGGTCTTGGCGTATTCAGTAGTGGTTTGTAACAGCCACTCGCCACTACCGATCATGTCTGCAGAGGTAATGCAAAGAATCGCGGGCATTGCCTTGTTTAGCGCGTCCGCACCATTTTCGTCTAGTAACTCAGCTTCCGCACTGTCGAATGTGATACGAGCTTGGTCACGAGTCAGGTCGATGATGCCATCGGCCTCTAATGTTACCCCGCTTGCCGCAGGATCAACTCGATAAAGAGCAACACCGCTGTCGGTCTTTGCCGAGACAACCAATACATCTGCCTTCTGCGCGTCTTGTACGTAGTAGGCTGTGCCACTGAGTTTGCCGTCGTCGGCTGTGACATCACTATCGGCGCTATCCCACGAACCTTTCTCGTTGGTTATGGCCAACGTCGCCGATGTACCAATCGCAATTTCACCGAGCAATTTGATTGCTGCATCGGAAGTACATTCGCGAACCGCAAATGTAGCGTTTAAAGTTGCGAGCAATGGCGAAGGAAAAGCAGCTTTGCCTGCTTCTTCAGCCAAGGCTACTGCAGCAACAACGGGCATGCCAATGCCACCGGCAGATTCGGGTATGCAAACAGACGTCCAGCCTAGTTCAACAATTTGTTGCCAAAGCGCTTTGTCCCATTTGCTTTCAATAGACCGATGAATATCAGGATTGTCAGCTACCGTGCCATGTATTTTGTCTGGGCTACAGTTGTCTGCGAAAAATTTGATTGCAGAGTCTCGTAGCATGGCTTCATCTTCGCCGAAGCCAAAGTTTTGTGATTGTGTCATGTGTTTTATCCCTACTTACTTGGACTTGGGCATGTTTAAAACACGCTCGCCCAGAATATTGCGTTGCACTTCGTTCGCCCCGGCCGCGATGGTGATACCGAAGCTGTTCATATAGGCCAACTGCCATTGGCCGCCGGCTGCAGCATTGTCGTCATTCACATACAGGCTGCTTGCCGCCCCTTCTATTTCGTAGGC
>JBNMMV010000167.1:0-8993 GCA_051270205.1 Limisphaerales bacterium | reverse complement strand
TAGGTTTCGATCGGATCATAGGCAAAACCCGATGCTCTTGGGCTTGCTCCGCGTGCTGCAGTAGAGCTGCACCAAATTCTTGGGCAGTTTCAAAGCGGCTCTTAACATCAACTGCCAAGGCTTTGTCGATAAACGGCTGTAGCAAAGAAAAATGGTCGGGCAGTCTCGGCGCACGTTGTGTCTGAGTCGCCGAGTTGGGACTTAGCGGCGGCACATAGCCTGCTAAAGCGCGAAAAACGACTAAGCCAAGGCTATAGAGATCAGAGCGGCCATCTACTGCCAAACCTAGACTTTGCTCCGGAGACAAATAGCCAGGCGTACCCCAGCCATCGCCTTGCTGGCCAACTTTGACGGCGTGACTAAAATCTAGAATCTGTGGAATGCCATTACTTCGGACACGAATGTGTTCCGGTTTCAAATCACCATGAACAATTCCTGCGGCATGAACTGCCGCCAAACCCTTTGTGACACCTATAATTCGTTCGACGAGTTTCGGAAAGCTAATACCCGTAGCCAACTCATCAAGTAGGCATGGTCCGGCGATATAGCCTTCCACTATATAGAACGAATCATCCTTACGCGTGAAGTGGAAAATAGGAACTACGTTGGGATGCTGAACGCGGCTGTGGTGTTCGCAGCCTAAGATGAGTTGAGAGATAACTCGATCATTGCCAACATAGTCTTCGTTAAGAATTTTTACGACGAGCGATTTGTTATCAGAAGCGCGAACGCACCGATAGACATCGAGATGTTCCGTTCGCGCCAACACTTCCCTTAAGGCCAGTCCCGGTATTTCCATAACGACTACTCTGCTTTCACCTGGGGTTCCGGAAGCGTCTCGATAGTCCCCGCGACCATACGACCAAGTACGAACCGTGCGTCGACAAGAATAAAATCGCCGTCCAGGCTGGCAGCAATCCCCTGCCCATGCGCACGACCATTGATACAGTCCTTGCTGTCCACCATCCAGTCACGGTCGAAGCGTTCAAATTGGCAATGCTCAACAACTACAAGCTGGGTTGTGCGCTTCAAAACCCCATCTTCCCAATTTTGCAATTCACGCTGGCCTTCGGGAGATTGTTTTACGCCCCAGCCGGCCATTCTACCGTCGTCAAAGACGCCCCTAAACACAGTCCCGTCGCGCCAGTAGTAGACCCCCTTACCAGTGCGTTGATCTGCGGTAAATTCGCCCACATAGCGATTGTCATTCGTCCATGTGAGTTCTCCAACGCCCTGTTTCGCACCCTGATCAAAGCTGCCACGGTATACCCTTCCATCTGCCCATTGATAGACGCCGTCGCCTTGAAGCAAACCATTTTCAAATAACCCCAAATAGCGAGCGCCATTTGCCCAGACAAAGGTACCTTGACCAGACCTGCGCCCCAGTACGAAGTCACCCGTGTAGTTGTCCTTGTTGGACCAAGTGAACGTGCCATTGCCATGCATGAGGTTGTTTCTAAACGAACCTTGATAGTGGTCGCCATTTACCCAACTCAGCTCCCCTATCCCTTCGCGCCGGTCCTGTACAAAACCACCTTGATAGGTCCGACCGTCCTGCCACGTGAATGTCCCGTCGCCATGCATGGTATTGGTAATAAATTGTCCCGCATATTGATTACCATTGACCCAACGATAGACACCAGTTCCGTGTCTTTGCCCACCTAGGATATCACCTTCATAAACATCACCATTCGGTAACTCCATGGTGTCCGCGAGCACCGGGCTCGCAAAGAGACCAAGCAATACCGAACCAATCGTAAAGCTAAGCCAAGCGCCTAATTTGAATTGCATCACTTTCTTTGTCAGCCAATACGTCAGAAATAACCACCAATTTCGCACCCGCCTGTAGTCCTTCTCGTTCAAGTAAAACATCAAAAGCCCGTTGTAGGGTCTTTTCAGGATCCTGGCTAAAAGCAGTTCGATACGCATACACCGCCCGATTCAAGGCGAGGCGCCTGCGCGTCTGACTGTGGTTAGTAAAAGCAAATATAGGTACGTGCATTGGTCGAGCGTTGGTGACCAAATCTGCGGTTAAGCCACGACGGGTAATAACAACTATGCCTTCTGCATCCAAGGCTTCTGCCAAAGCTACCGCGTGAATCGCAACATGTTGTTTGTCGTTGTGGGCAACCAAGTCTTTTTCATAGGCCAAGCCTGGGTAACGTTCGGTACGTTCCGCAATGGCATCGAGTTGCTCAACGCAGCGCACAGGATAGTCGCCAACACTGGTTTCACCAGAAAGCATAACGGCATCGACACCTTCATAAATAGCATTCGCGACATCTGTCACTTCAGCACGAGTCGGTATGGGATTCTCAATCATCGATTCCAACAAATGGGTCGCGACAATGCATCGCCTACCAATCTTCGCCGACGAGTGGACAATGCGGCGCTGCACGTTTGGAAGATCCGCAATATCGGTTTCAATGCCGAGGTCACCGCGCGCCACCATGACACCATCAGACAACTGACCGATCTCATGGATATTGTTGACCCCTTCCTGATCTTCAATTTTCGAAATGATGCGTATCGTGTTTTGTTTGGACCCCAAAAAGTCTCGTAGTTCCTGAACGTCTTCCGGGCGGCGCACGAATGAAAGCGCGACGAAATCGATGTCGTTTTTTACACCGAAGCTGATATCGGCTCGATCCTTGTCGGTTATTGCCGGTAGATTGACTCGTACACCTGGCAAATTAACATGCTTGCGACTGCCTAGCTGACCTCCATCGATCACTCGGCAGGTTAGGTGAAATTCATCTTTCTCTAGAACTTCGAAGTTAATCAAACCATTGTCGAGCGTAACAATTTTACCAACGTCAACCACATCTATAATTTCGTCGTAATTTACTGCAATAGATTTGGTTTCTACAGTACTCGCATCTCGTACAGTAAGTCTGACGATCTCTCCAGTCATGAGCTGCATCGGGTGGTCAAGCTCACCGGTGCGAATTTCCGGTCCTTGAGTATCCATCATAATCGGAATTGGATAGGCAACTTGTCGATTAAGCGTCTTTATCCAACCTATGATTTTCAACGCATCCGCATGATTTGAATGCGACATGTTGATGCGTACGACATTCATGCCTGCCTCATAGAGCTTTTTCAAAGTCGCAAAGTTCGCCGTGGCGGGTCCAATTGTACAGATTATTTTTGTTCGTCTTTTGTTAATCACGGTCGTTAAAGCTCCTACTCACTTGCCGTGGGGGCTTGGTCCCAAAACGCATGTACTTCACGGACAATCTCCTTCGTTGCAACAATTTTAGGTTGCCAGTGTGCTGGTTGAAACGCATCAATCTCTGAGGCGCGAAATCGCGGATCTACCAAAAATATAATACCTCGGTCCTCGTCACCACGAATAAGGCGGCCAGCCGCTTGCTGGATCTTCGCCAGTGCAGGCTGAGTATAAGCTATACGCTGCCCCCAACCGTCACTTTCTTGATGATCAAAATACTGAGCAGTTAACTGACGCTCCAAGGACGGTGGCGGCAACCCTAATCCCACAACCACAACACCCTGCAAAGTTACACCCGTCAGATTTACCGACTCCCCCAAGCTGCCGCCTAAGACAATGAAGAGATATCCCGTTTTTGCCTGGGCGAAATCAGCAATCAGGCTACTTAATTCTTCCCGAGACATACCCTGAGATTGACAATAATTTTCACCCGGAACCACCTCAGAAACCATTTTAAGGTAGCTGTAAGACGGCAATGCAATCAGATAGTGACCCGGCTTAGCCTCCCCAATATTTGAAATTAGCTGCTGTAATTTGGATAGACTTCGTTGTCGCTCGCGGAAATAGGTGGGTACGTCAGGCACGATAAATACCGCGAGTTGGCTTTCTCGAAAAGGGTTAGGTGCCCGTTCACTGTGAGCATCCTCATAACCGTGGGCTCGCTGATAAAGCGCCAAAGGCGTCAGAGTTGCAGAGAAACGTACACTTGCTCCATGCTGTTCGATAACTTGCTGAATCCAAGGTCCCGCGTCGAGGCAAATCTGGCGCACGACCACGCTGCGCCCCTCCACTTCAACCAAGTTCGCAAACACTTCGGGTTCAATCCATTGGCTTGATCTATGCCACCGGTGGCAAGCAAAGTAGGTGTCTTGAAATTCACCTCCTTCACCTAACGAGAGGTCGCGCAAAGAGAGGTCCAATTCTGCAACCTCTTGTAAAAATTTCGCGACTGCACGGTGCACCGAGTCCAAATTTTCTATCTGATGTATACCTTGACCTGTTTCTTGGCGTAGCTTCATTAGCGCTCGGTCAATGGACGCCATGCGCTTTTGAATTGCAGAAGGCAGATTTTTATCCTTCCGAAAGCTGCTACGCCGCAGCTCCACCTTTAACATTTCCTGTGCACGCGGAGCGAGCTGGTGAGCTTCATCTACTAAAACCTGTAGATGCTTATGGTCAACCAGTCGCTTAAGACGCACAACTGGATCAAAAACGTAGTTATAGTCACCGACGATCAGATCTGTCCAAAGTGCTGCATCGAGCGACAATTCAAACGGACAGACCCGATGCACCTTAGCCAGCTCTGCCAGGCGCTGATGATCTACTACGCCTGCCTCCATCACCGCGTCTACTGCTTCACCTACTCGATCGAAATAACCTTTTGCGTACTCACACAAGTCTGCTCGACAAGGCATGCCTTCCACAAAACAGGCTTTTTCCTTAGCAATAATTTCTACAACACTTAAGACAGACTGATCATTACTGATTTGGCGCGAGGCCAACAAGGCTGCTTCTGACCCCGAATTTCGACTGGTAAGAAACACCGCCTGCTCCCAATGATCAAGCGAGCGTGCTACTGGATACAGCACCGCGAGCGATTTCCCACTGCCTGTCGGTGCTTCCAACAACAGGTGTTGGCGGTCTCGCAAGGCCGTGAACACTCGCCTGGCAATGGCTTGCTGACCCTTTCGAAACGGCAGAACCGGAAATTGCAGCGACTGGCTCCAATCTATGCGCCGCTGCACGCGCGACTGATGCCGTTGCCAACGGACATCAACCAGCGTCAAAAGAAAAGCCAACGCCAACTGCAAATCAGCCACCCGCCACTGTTCATTGAAGCTTTTTTCGCGAAGTGTTTCGGGTTCTACGTAGATCACCTCAACTTCAACAAGCTGGCGCTGCCACCCAGGTGATTCAAAACCCTCGTCGACCACCGCCAAAGCTGCGTACAAAAGACACTGGCCGTAGTCGACCCAGCTAAATTCGTCCGGATGCACCCGGGTACATTTAAACTCTTCAATCACCAATACGCCGGAACGAACATAACAACCATCGGCTCGACCTTGGATTGTCCAATCCGTGTAGCCGCCTAAAAAATTGCTGCGAAATGACACTTCCCGCCGATAACCTTCGTAAAGTTCTAACCGCTCATGCTGAACTGACTTTTGCACCATGATGCCGAGTTCAGGATCAACCGACCCGGATGCGCTCACTGGGAAGAGATCACCCCGAGTGAACAGCACCTTCGCCATCTCTCTAACACTCAGCACATGACTCCGGATCATTGCAATCTCATCACGCTAGCGGGGATATCCAATTCCTTAAGATGTCTGAGCCAAACCCTTTGACCCGGTTGTAGCTGGTCTCCTGGGCCTTTAACCTCAATGAGTTCATAGCTACCATCTCGACATGCAGCAAAGAGATCAGGCAGCCCAGACCGACGTTCCGACAAGTTCCGTATCATGAATTTTGCTAAACGCCGAATGTCTGCCACCGGCATGTACTCAAGCAATTCTTCTAAGGAGACCTGCTTCAATAAATTCCAACTGACTAAATCGTTGGCAATTCCAAATTTCTCGGAGGCGGTCTTGGTTAACACATCAATCAGATCAGTGTCACTCTCAAGCCTCACTTCATGTTCAAGTATGCTTTCCTTTCGAGCAGCATAGAAGTCACCCTGATAAAGGTCGTTAGGCGCCGCCTGAAATGGATTTGTAAACACACCTTGAACGGGCGCGAAAACAATAGGCCAATAGAGCAATCCTGTGAGCGTACGCACCAAAGTATTTTCTGCGTGAATAACCCAATGTGCACGTCCGCTGCGAATCAAAATTTCACCGGCTTGTTGCTCAATCGAGGCCTCGGTGTCTCTGCTGTCCAACCATTGGCTGATGACATACTTATTTATTGGCGGCTGGTAGCCTGCGTTGCGCTTTCCAAAACGCTCTACGAACTGAAGCTCTTCTTCACTCCATGGCACTTGCGCGATTTCGCTCACCAACTTTTTAGCCGCTTCTGTCAGACCTAATTTGGTCAAAATTCGGACCCGCCGTTCTCGAGCTGGATGAACATCTACCAGACTAAAACTATACAGAGCCTCCTCATAGTCAGCTTGGCGTTCATGGTGCCGGGCGATACGCAGAATCGCTTTATTCCTCCGTCGGGCGAGCCAGCGGTCAATGGGCAGGGGTTCCAATATCTGTAGCAAGTCACGGGTTAGCTTTTCGCCCTCGCTAACCCGGTGACTCAGGTCACTTAGAGACAAATATTCCAACGCTTGCAAGAGTGCTTCGCGGTCTTTAAACCGCGGGGTAAGCACAAGCGCCTCATACCGTGTTTGTCCCAAATCTCGAAGCACGAACGCCGACCAGTCTTGGCGACGCTCGCCAAAGTATAGAAACAGAAAGAGTTGCCAAATTTGTTCGTGGCTAATGCGTACCAGCTTGTGGGCTCGGTAGACGAGCCGGCACACTTGAGTATCAGTGCGACCAGAAAGCGCTAATTGCAGTAGCTG
The DNA here is from genome assembly GCA_051270205.1 of Limisphaerales bacterium. Taxonomy (GTDB): domain Bacteria; phylum Pseudomonadota; class Gammaproteobacteria; order Pseudomonadales; family Azotimanducaceae; genus UBA4421. The sequence continues at coordinate 2,247 of JBNMMV010000167.1, read as the reverse complement.
TGCCTTCGAATGTTTGTTCGCGGCCATTGGAACGAGGCTCACCAACTCTAACTTCGTAAGGCGCGACAACACCCCATCTGCACCCATTGGGGGATTTTTTTCGAGTAGCCCTAGCCTACAAAGCTCATTCAAAGCACAGTCAGGGTCATCAATTTCGTTGTATTTGAACGTCTCAGGCCGAAACAATGGCCCTTTTCGAGTCAGTAACCTTGCCATCAACCGTTGGGCATCGTTGCTCGCGCCTAGAAAGCCCTCGATGGTCTCCGTCTCCGTCCTCACCAACAAACTGCCGTAAGTCTGCAATACAAATCGCAACAACGTGGCGCAATTGTTTTGGTAGTAGTCTTCCGGAGGAGGCCTGAAGGGCGTTAACATGTACGAAACATTTCTTCAACGAACGTTAAGGAAAACACTCCTTGTCTACTACTGCAAGCAATCCCTATTGCATCGCCACCGTCGTCACGCACAAGGCAATTGAAGCCATGCTGGAAGCGGGTGGAAAAGGCAACTATCGCGATGAGCACCCTTGGCTTGTTGCCAAGGATTTATTTGAACAAGCTGATCTTACCGTACCTATTCTATTCGCAAGCACCGGCGATGCAGGTACAGAGTTTTCTCATTGGAGCACGATCACCAATATTGAAGTAGTAGAACTTCATAGGGGCCAGTGGGATACACGCTGTTCGTTCGGTGACCTGCAAACTATGAATCCAATATGGACACCCATAGACAGTGTTTTTATAAAACCAAGCGCAGAACAATTAGAACGTGAAGTTCGCGAAAATATTCGGGTGATACGACATGCGTTGGATGAACACCACATTCACCCTTACGCAATATGCGAAACGCCTGCCTTCATAAGCGAAGCCCTGGCGACTACTTAGTCGCAGACTCCATATTCGCCGCGGACTCTATATTAGCCGCAGGCGCTTTATTCGCCGCAGGCGCTATGTCAGCCGCAGGGGCGGCCTGTGGTTCTCCATGAATACGCAACCATACTTCCTTTCGATGTACGGCTGCCTTCTTCGGCGCATCTATCCCCAGGTGCACCTGACTGCCTCTAATTTTGAGTACTTTCAATTCGATCTCATTATCAATCATGATCGATTCGCCAGCACGTCTGGTCAACACCAGCATAAGACTTCCTCTCGCAATCCATTTCAGCAGTGAAAGACTGTACCGATTGGCGCGAGGGTGTTCTGTGATGGCTAATACAGTTCCGAAGTAACCTAAACGATTTTAGACGACACCCCAGGGTTACTGAGGGTGATAGTGAGACTTGTGTCTCAGTCACCCTCTGGATCAGACTGCTCTATAAGTTTGCTGTCCATGGGTTTCTTCACCTGGGCACCCAGTTCACGAAAATGTTCCACTTGGCGGACGAGATTGCCACGCCCTGTCGCGAGTTTGGCAAACACTGAATCGTAGGTTTTTTCAGCTGTTTTCAGCTGTTTACCCAGCGTGTCGACATCTTCAACTAGCCCCCTCAACTTGTCATAGAGCGCACCTGCTCGCTTGGCGATTTCTTGTGAATTGCGGTTTTGCTTCTCGTACCGCCAAACGTTATTAATGATACGCAAGGTCATCATCAGCGTGGTCGGGCTGACGATTACGATGCGTTGTGCGAACGCATCGGTGAATAACCGATGATCCCACTCCATAGCCAGGGTGAATGCACTTTCGATTGGAATAAATAAAAGGACAAAGTCTAGCGACCGAACATCTGGCAGTCGATCGTAGTCTTGTTCCGACAACCGCCGCACATGGTTCCGCAGATTGGTAAGGTGCTGTTTAATTAGGCGTTCCCTGGCTTGGTCATCTTCGCTCGCCACAGCTTCCTCGTACGCATTTAGGGATACTTTCGAATCGACGACCACGTCCTTGTCATCAGGTAGGCGAATCAAAACATCTGGTCTCTTTAGATCTCCTGCCTCGTTACGTTGGGCAGATTGTACAAAATACTCATGGTCCCGGCGTAACCCTGATTCTTCAAGCACACGCTCAAGTACCAACTCACCCCAATTGCCCTGCAGTTTCTTATCACCCTTCAAAGCCTTGGTTAGGTTCTCCGCTTCCTCGTTAATGCGCTCACTGGCAGACTGTAAATTTTTGATCTCGGTCAGCAGCGAAGCACGTTCCTTTGTGTCGGTGTGGTAAACCTCTTCAACCCGCTTTCGAAAGTCGACAATTTGGTCTTTGAATGGTGTTAGTACGGTATTTAGGCGTGCTTTCTGTTTCTCTTCCTGA
>JBNMMV010000166.1:0-9064 GCA_051270205.1 Limisphaerales bacterium | reverse complement strand
AATACGGCCCGGTTCGCGGAACCGAAGAGAACGGTATCCAGATATTCAAAGGGGTACGCTATGGTGCCGACACCGCGACTACTCGGTTTGCAGCACCCAAAGCCCCCGTGCCCTGGACCGAACCAGCGGATGCCTTAGCATTTGGAAACACGGCACCTCAACCAAAACGCAGTCTCTCGATAGGACTGTTCGATTCTTGGCAGCCCGATCCGGTGCCAGGTATGGGTGAAGATTGCTTGTTCCTAAACGTCTGGACCCCGGGACTCGCAGATGGCGGTAAACGTCCGGTCTTGGTTTGGTTACACGGTGGAGGTTTCACATCAGGGTCTGGATCTTCGAACGCCTATGATGGCGCTCGCCTAGCGGCTCGCGGTGACGCAGTCATAGTGACGGTAAACCACCGGCTGAACGTTTTTGGCTACCTTTACCTCGACCAATATGGTGAACAGTTCGCCGGATCAGCAAACGCCGGTATCATGGATCTTGTCGCCTCGCTTCAATGGGTACAAGACAACATCGAAGCATTCGGTGGCGATCCAGACAATGTCCTCATTTTCGGCGAGTCTGGCGGGGGTTGGAAAGTCAGTACATTGATGGCAATGGACGCAGCCAAAGGCCTGTTCCACAAAGCTGTCGCTCAAAGTGGTCCCGGACTTGAAATGTTAACGCCAGACCAGGTGCAGCCTGCATCAGAGGCACTACTCGCAGAACTTGGCTTAACCGAAGAAAACATTGATCAGATTCGTACGGTCCCTGCCGAAGAAATATCAGCCGCTGCACTCCGCGTCGCCGCCGCTGGGCTAAGAATCGGTACTCGCCCTGTGGTTGACGGCGTACATCTGAGCCGCCACCCCTTTTCTCCCGACGCACCATCGCAATCTGTGGATATCCCACTGTTGATCGGCAGTACACAGACTGAAATGTCATTGCTCGCTGGCGCAGGCAACCCCGATCTGTTTGAACTCACATGGGAAACTCTCCCAGCCGCACTTAGCGTCAGCATCCCCGGCATCGATGCTGACGAGGTAATAGAAGGATACCGACAACTACACCCGGAAGTTGACGCCGCAAACTTGTATTTCGAAGCCACCACAGACAACAGCATATTCGGACGAGGCAGCTTCGACTTAGCAGATCGTAAGGCCACCAAGGGAGGTGCACCCGTATTTCAATACTTCCTCGCCTGGAAAACGCCAGTAGATGGCGGCAAGTGGGGTGTACCCCACGCTCTGGACATTGGCTTTGTCTTCGACAATGTCGCTTATTCCGAATCTATGAGTGGGACTGGAGAAGAACAACAAGCGATCGCTGACATGATGTCTGAGGCATGGCTCGCTTTCGCCCGCACTGGCAACCCAAACCACGACGGCTTACCTGATTGGGCACCCTACAACGCTGACGAACGCGCAACCATGGTTTTCAATACCATCCCTGCCTTGGTCAATGACCCTCGCGGCGCAGAACGACAAATACTAGACGCTGCACTCTAGTTCTCTAGTTACAAAGAAGCCCGCCTTGAAGGTCCAATTCAGGACCTTCAAGGCGGGCTCAACTTCAGAAGTCACCAAGCGTTTAACACCTTACGCGCAAAACTGGAAGACCCGCATACCACCATAGGCAAACGCTATACAGCCGTGCTGATCGGCACGATCATCGCTTCAATCTTTTTTCTGTTCGTCGTCGACCAATACCCCAACTCGTTTCCACTAGGCAGTACACAGCTATTGGTGATAGAAGTGGTTTTTCTCGTCGTATTCAGCATCGACATATTGGCGCTGCTACGGCTGTTCCGCCTAATGCGCGTGGTCAAGCTGTTGCGCATGAGCAACGTTCTAACCGATGTGTTTGGTGCCTCCGTATGGCTCTGGTGTTTGGCACGATGGCGGTACACCTGGGACTTCGAGTGCTCGTATTGGAGGTGAGCTCAGTCACCGACTTCAACCTGACAGCGATGTTTGATACCAGCGTCTTGATGATCGCTGTAACCGCGGTGGGCTCCATCTTCGGAATCGCGCTTGCGATTACGTTCGGCATTGTTAAGCGCAAGCAAATAGAGATATTAGAACTACATCGCTCCGCCCTGGATTCTCTGCACGCTTTTCTGACCGAAGGTTACGCATACGAAAAAATGAAGGCAAAAAAATATTCTGATGTTTGCAATTCGCGATGCGATAAAGGACCGGCCCAGTCTAGACGTGCCGTTCAGATAGGCCTGGTGCAAAATATGTCGGCGTTTTTATCGATATGGATCATGCTGTCGACTTGGATGTGACGCTGTTCAACTCGAAAATCCTTCGCGTTTAAGTCTGCCGTTCAAGACGGTTTCGGCGGGCTTAACTTTAGAAACAGTAGCACTGGAAAAGCGATGATTAAGATGATCATGAATTGCAAGAAGGCTGTGGAATAGCTACCTGTTGTGTCATAAATCCAGGCCGCAAGGGGTGATGCCATCAAAGCGACCGGCAACATGAAAGGCTGCATCAATCCATTTGCACGCCCGTATGACTGTTTACCGAAAATCGCCGCCGTGGCGACACTTTGCAATGGCGTCACGCCGCTAAAGCCGAAACCATAAATAATCACTGCAATCATGGCCACCGAAAAACCACCACCGACCCAAAATAGACCTACCCCAACAGCCTGACAGATAATCGCCAGAGCTATCGCTAACTTGGCACCAACACGGTCCGCAAGCCAGCCTAAAATGGGCTTTCCTGCCAGTATAAATCCAGCCATTACTGCCAAAAGCAAAGCGGCAGTTTCAGCTTCAAATGTACCATTGGTAAAGTGGCCAAAGAGGTGCATGTTTACGCCTTGCAGAACACAAAACATCGCACTAAAAACGAAAACGACGCCCCAAAAGGCGGGTGTTTTTAGAAGCCCCTTGGTCGACCACTCTTGCTCCAGTTCGTCTCCAGGCGCTTGTGCCTGCTCAGCTATCGGCGCTTCACCATCTGGATGCAGTCCTAGATCCTCCGGCGAGCGATGAATAACGAACAGGACAAGTGGCACCACCAACCCCATAGTGAGTATCGCAAAAGCTGCGAATCCTGAACGCCACCCGTAGTTCGCCATGAGCCAAATGGCGATCACAGGTACGAATACACCAGCAAATGATGCACCTGCGACATCCAGCGAGAGCGCCATGCCTCGACGCTTTTGAAACCACTGAACGAGCACGCGAGACGTAGCAAAACTTGAAATACTGCGCCAGCCAGCACCAAACAAAAGTCCGAACACTAAATACAGAGTGAGATAAGACTGAACAAAAGCGGTAAGCACATAGCCGGCGGAAACCATTATCGCACCACCCAGCAAAATGTAGCGTGGGTGATAGCGATCAAGTAACAATCCAATCACTGGAGCGGCAAAGGCCCCTACGGCTTGAGCGATGGTGAAGGCAATAGTGACCTCTAAACGAGACCCACCAAAATCATCGGCCATTGCAGGTAGAAAAATACCTCGGGCATAGAAAAATGCACCCGACACAATCGACATGCAGAAACACCCAGCCACTACCACCCAACCGAAAAACACCGGTCGCCCTAGCAAGCTAAAGTTTGCGTACTTGTTGAGATCAGCTGAGTTAGAGATGCGTGCGAACTTCTTTTTCCAAGATGTGTATTTCGAACTGTCGACCAATCATACCCTGCGTCTCGGCAAATGGCATATTCACACAGACATATACTCAACTTAGAGCGCATCATTTGCTCCGGCAAGGTAATGTGGTCTCCTAGTACATGATGGAATGAGCAAGTGTTTTGGTGGCCGTCTTTCTATTCAAGAAATGATGGTTGGCCTGTGTATCTGGAAATTGACTCATAACTCACTGACTGCCTTCTCGACGCACGATGTTGTGAATGATCTGTCGATACCCTATAGCACGGCGACTCGGCTGCTGCGGAATTGGGCGGAACGAGGGCAAAGACGAATAGAACCTAAAATCCAATTCGGGAGCCAGCGATGACCGACCAACTTAAGACCATTACCGCGCAACAGTGTGAATCGCCACCCGCAAAATATGATGATCTGAGTGTGCTCATGCTCAACTGCACGCTGACCAGCGTCTCCCAACCTATCGCATACCGAGGGATTATTGAAAATCGCTGAGGCAATCTACCAGGCGAACGGCGTAAAAACTGAGATTGTACGGCCCGTTGATTTCGAGATCGCAGCAGGGTTGGAGAAGGACTACACCGGTCGAGATGGTTATTCGAAAGACGATTGGCCGCAGTTGCAGGCGAAAGTGGATGCCTGCGACATTTTGATCATTGGCACCTCGGTGTGGCTCGGTGAGAAAAGTTCAGTCTGCAATCGCGTGTTGGAACGGATGTATGGGTATACCCATAGTTTTAATGACAGAGGGCAATATCGCAACTACGGCAAGGTCGGGGCGACGCTTATCACCGGCAACGAAGATGGCGTTAAACACTGCGCAATGAATATATTATTTTCACTGTCTCATATTGGCTACACCGCGCGCTGGTTGAAGGACGCAGGCGGCTTCCTAGCCCATGGTAATCAACCAGAAGTTTGGGATGCGGGTTGTCATACTGATTTCCACAGCCCAGAGCATAAGCGGTGACAGATGCAGCTTTCATTCAAGCACGCAAGCTCTGTCACAGTGCCTGCCAATGGCCGTCAAAAGCTGCCCGGGCAAATTTACCGGCGCTTGATGACGACAGTCATTCCAACCTGGGTTGGCAGACGGATTACTTTGCGCTCGTAAGTTGGCCACTGGATGAGGACAAACGCCACCAGTTAGGTTTTAGCTTCGCCTCACAAGATTTGCTTTGGCTGGTAGATGGTGTCATCAACGAGCGAATAGTCCTCGCTGGGGAAACGAGTGCGTCGATACGCGAGTGGGTTGACGACCGTCTGACAGGTGTCGGGTTACAATCAACGGTGCATGCTGACATGCCCTATGAGTTGGAGAATGAAGAAGACTATTCACAGCTCGCTCGGCTAACAGAGGCAACTGCTGCTCTTGGTACGTGGTTCGACTATGGCCATAGAGGACTCGAACATCTTGTTAGCGAGTTTCAGGGAGCGGCGGTTATTACGCCGTCAGTCCGATGTTGGCCACATCACTTTGATCTCGGTTCGTTGTTTGTACTTGAACTAGGCGATCCAAAAACAGCTCGTTCTATCGGTGTCGGTCTTTCGCCGGGGGACGGCAGTTACGATACCCCCTACTTCTACGGTTCACCCTATCCTGCACCTGACTCAAGATCCTTACCGTCCGTGCCTGTGCCATTGGTATGGCACCAAGAAGGGTTTTTATCCATCATTCTGCATTCATCTGAAATAGGTGAGGATGAAAATTTAAACGATCTCTTGAAAGCAAGTTTTTCGATAGCTCGCCAACTTGTCTGAGTAGACATGTCGCCGATACTTGAAGAGTTATTTGCATGGATCTAGTCTCAATCGCAGTCGTCGTCGCAGGGTTTCTTTTGTTTTCCCTTATATCCGGACGCTTAGAAGGATCCATAATAACCGCACCAATGACCTTCTTGGCTTTCGGCCTGGTGGTTGGCAGTATGGGGATCGGGGTCGTTCGGGTCGATGCCGACCACGCGACTGTGCATGTTGCTGCGCATGCTCTTGTTCGGTTTACCGGGTGCCATCGGATTGGGTCTCTTGTTCGCGATCTGGTTGTTTCCACAGTTCACTTTTTGGGAGGCTGCGCTGTTAGCAGCCTTGTTGGCACCAACGGATGCAGCCTTGGGACAAGCGGTAGTGACCGCCAAAGAAGTGCCCGTTCGTATTCGACAGGCAATAAACGTCGAGAGCGGTCTTAATGACGGTATTGTCTTACCTGCGGTCCTATTGTTTGCCGCCCTGGCGAGCACCCAAGGCGATACCGAACCGGGCACTTGGGCTCAGTTTGCATTGCTACAAATCGGCCTTGGACCCGTTATCAGCATCGCTATTGGGTACCTCGCTGCTCGGGCACTGGACTATGGTTCTGAGCAAGGCTGGATTGGTCCATCCTTTCAAGGCATTGGCGTTCTTGCTTATGCGCTACTGACCTACGCGGTTGCAGAGCTAGTCGGTGGCAACGGTTTCATTGCGGCTTTCGTCGGTGGAATCGTTTTCGGCAGTACACTTCGACATCCGTGTGAATTCTTGTTTGAGTTCATGGAGACAGAAGGACAATTACTCATGTTGGTTACGTTCTTCATTTTTGGGGCTGTCTTGTTACCCGAGGGACTCGAACATTTGAATTGGAGCATTGTCGGCTATGCGCTATTGAGTCTGACCGTGATACGGATGCTACCTATTGCTTTGTCTATGATCGGTACAGGGCTGCGACTACCCACAGCGTTGTTTTTAGGCTGGTTCGGTCCTCGCGGATTGGCCTCAATTCTTTTCGTTCTGCTGATTCTCGAAGAATCACAGATCGCCCACCGGCATGAGATCCTTGCGGTTACATTGGTTACGGTCGCCATGAGTACGCTACTACATGGTGTTACTGCCGCGCCACTGGCTAGGCTCTATGGACGATTGGCAGCAAGGATGGGCGAGTGTGAGGAAGCTCAAAAAACCAGCGAACTGCCCTTGCGCAGCGACAATGTCGCAGCTGGGTTACTTAGCAAGCGTTAACCAAGACAGCTGATAGAATTCAGACTTGGTTTGCATTTGGCCAAAACTGCCCGACCTCGGATCCCAACCATTTTACTAAGGCGCCATTCACTTCAGCGGGTTTTTCTTGTGCCATCCAATGACCCGAATAGATCACGGCTTCAGTCAAATCGTCACATTCTTCGCGCATGGGTTCTGCAAGCGTCGAGATTATGGTTTCACAGGTGTAGTCATATTGTGCTGCGATGAAAAGCACAGGCATTGACAGTCGACCTCCGTTGACAGCGGTGCTGGCGTATTCCGCGTTCCGAGTGTGGTTCATGTAGTAGGAGTCCGGCCCAAACCAACCGTTGCGTTCCAAAGACTCTGAATACACGGCAATGTCTTCTTCGGTCACGACATCTGAATCAAGGGGTATTTCGGGTGCGCTTTGGGCTTCACCAAACCAGCCTTGATTGATGCGCGTGAACGCGGTGCCGGTCTGCTTGCCAAACCCCGCAGGGTCGCCTTTGCGAAAGAGTAACTTCACAACGTTTTTACTGTTGGCTGCGAATTGCGCGGTCGCAGTCGCAAAGTTCTCTTCGTAGAACCGCATGTACTCCCACTGTCCTGCCGGAAAAGTATCTTCTGGATATAGGCTTCGATCGACGTAGGCCAAGCAATGATCGAGCCCGCGTTCAAGGCTCGCGTAAGGTACGCATAGGCTTGCCACGGCAACACAGCGCTCAGGATGATGACTTGCTAGGCTCCAAACACTGGGACTACCCCAGTCGTGCCCAACCCAAACTGCGGGCGCGCCACCCAGCGTATCCTGTAGCGCGCATAGATCACCGACAATGGCCTCTTGGGCGTAATCGCTGTGTTCGTTGTAGACACTCGAATTGCCATAGCCGCGCATATCTGGCGCAATTGCTCTAAAGCCGAGACCGCCAAAAACCGGTAACTGATGACGCCAACTGCGAGCCAGTTCCGGCCAGCCGTGTACGAAAAATACAAGCGGCCCAGACTCTGGACCACAAGCGAGATAGTGACACTGATGGGTTCCGAGTTGCACGGTATGGCTTTCGATTGCAGCAAAATGAGCTGCGCGATGGTGTTTCTGTTGATCTTGCATAGTCTTCGCCTTGCACCTTCTCTTTACGCGGTCGCGCGACAGGTACGTCGTAGAATGCCAGATTTTGAGTAAGTGTGCCTCGAAGGCGCTGGCTACTCGCCAACACCAACCACTTTGTACTTCGGGTCTTCATAGTAGTTCACTTCAATGAGCGCTGCTGCGTTGACCAACAGCTTCCGACAATCTTCTGACAAATGTCGCAAATGGACCTTCTTGCCAACTTTGGCATATCGCTCAGTTATTTTGTTCAGCGCCTCTATCGCCGACATATCGGCAACTCGGCTTTCTTCAAAATCGATCACAACGTGCTCAGGGTCATCAAGCACAGTAAATTTTTCCGCAAACTTTGTCGTTGAGCCAAAAAAGAGTGGTCCGTAGATTTCGTAGTGCTTCCATCCTTGGTCATCTACATACTTTCGCGCACGAATGCGTACCGCACTGTCCCAAGCAAATACCAAGGCTGAGATGATCACACCGAAAACAACCGCAACAGCAAGGTTATGCAGCAATGCAGTGACCAGCGTGACCAACACCATTACCAAAATATCTGAAGTCGGCATTCTTTGGAACACTTTGAGGCTCGCCCATTCAAACGTCCCGATAGCAACCATCATCATGACGCCGGTTAGCGCCGCCATTGGCAATAGCTCAATAATGGGTGCGCCATACATAATGAACACCAGGAGCATCACCGATGCAAAGATACCTGATAGTCGCGCCCGAGCGCCTGAAGAAATATTGATAAGGCTTTGACCCAACATGGCACAGCCGCCCATACCGGAGAATAAACCGGACAACACATTCGCTGTGCCTTGAGCGACACACTCTTTGTTACTGCGTCCACGCGTCTCGGTGATTTCGTCGATGATATTTAACGTCAGCAAGCTCTCAATCAGGCCAACACTGGCAACGATTAACGCGTAAGGAAAAATCAGTTTCAGCGTCTCGATGTTGAGTTCAACCATGGGAATATGAAAAGGTGGGAACTCGCCCTGAATAGAAGTGATATCACCGACAGTTTTGGTATCAATGCCAAGCAGTGTCACCAGGCCAAAAACCGCGAGTATCGCGACTAACGAGGCAGGTACTACCTTGGTGAGCTTCGGCAACAACCATATGATAAGCATGGACAGAATAACCAGCCCACCAAAAGTGGTGAGCTCGATGCCCGCCAACCAACCGCCCTCGCCAGATCTGAATTGATCAATTTGACTCATAAAGATAATGATCGCTAAACCATTTACAAAACCAAAAATTACCGGATGCGGCACTAAGCGCATCAACTTTCCTAAGCGAAACACTCCGGCAAGTATTTGCATAATTCCAGCCAGAACGACGGTTGCGAAGACATACTCAACCCCATGC